>DATAJS010000005.1:300000-423497 GCA_036262035.1 Burkholderiales bacterium
GGCGAGCTCTTCAAGTCGCTGGCGAAAGTCGATCTCCTGCACGTGCCTTACAAAGGCGCGGGACCGGCGATGATCGACGTGATGGCGGGTCACATCGCGATGATGTTCGGCGCCGCGGGCCTCGCCGAGGCGAAAGCGGGCAAGGTGCGCGTGCTCGCGGTGACCAGCGCGAAACGCTCGAACGCTGCGCCCGGCATACCCACCGTCGCGGAGAGCGGCGTCCCGGGATACGAAGCGACGATCTGGTTCGGCCTGCTCGCCCCTGCGGGAACGCCGCAGCCGCTCGTCACGCGCCTGTCTCAGGAGATCGGCAAAGCGCTCGCACATCCGCGCATGCGCGAGCAGTTCCCGACGGTGGACATCACGCCGAGCACGCCCGCGGGCTTCGCGGCGCTGATCGCGCGCGAGATCCCGAAGTGGAAGAAGGTCATCGATGGCGCGAGGATCACGGCGGAATGAGCAAGCTCGATATCGCCGTCGTCGGCGCCGGCATCGGCGGCCTCGCGATCGCCGCCCTGCTCAAGCGAGCGGGACACACGGTCAACGTCTACGAGCAGGCGCCGCGCTTCGCGCGCGTCGGCGCGGGCATACAGATGGCGCCGAACGCGGTGAAGGTGCTGCGAGGTCTCGGCCTCGAAGACAAGCTCACGCGCATCGCTTTCCAGTCCGAAGTGGCGCTCTCGCGTGAATGGAACACCGGGGAGGTGACGAGCGAGCTCGAGCTCGGTCGCGCAGTCGAGGAGAAGTACGGCGCGCCCTATCTCTTCCTCCACCGTGCCGACCTGCATGCGGCGATCGCGGAGATCGTCCCGGCGGAGATCGTGCATCTGAACCGCAGGCTCACCGGGATCGAAGGCGATGCGCACGGCGTCACGCTCGCGTTCGCCGACGGCAGCCGGGTGCGCGCGGATACCGTCATCGGCGCCGACGGCGTGCATTCGCCGGTGCGCGAGTCCATGCTCGGCGCCGAGTACCCGCGCTTCACCGGGCGCGTCGCGTATCGCACCACGTATCCCGCTTCACGCCTCGGTGACCAACAGATCACACCGGTCAGGACGAAGTGGTGGGGACCCGACCGTCACATGGTCGTTTACTACGTCACCCGCGCGCGCGACGAGCTGTACTTCGTCACCAGCGTCCCCGAGAAGGCCGACTGGATCACGAAAGAGTCGTGGTCGTCCAAAGGCGATCTCGACGAGCTGCGCGCCGCGTACGCAGGCTTCCACCCCGAAGTGCAGGCGGTGCTGGCGGCGTGTCCCGAAGTCTACAAATGGGGGCTGTTCGAGCGCGACCCGCTGCCGAAGTGGAGCGAAGGCCGCGTCGTGCTGCTCGGTGACGCGTGCCATCCGATGACGCCGTACATGGCGCAGGGCGCGGCGTCCGCGCTCGAAGACGCGGCGGTGCTGTCGCGCTGCCTGGAAAACGTCGAGGCGGATGGACTGCCGGAGGCTTACGCCCTCTACGAGGCCACCCGCAAGCCGCGCGCGTCGGCGATACAGGCGGGTTCGAGCGAGAACACGTGGCTGCGAGGGCGCACCGATCCGGGATGGGTGTATGGGTACGATGCGTGGAAGGCGCCGTTGGAAAAAAGTGACGGGTAAACCGGTGACGGGTGAAGCGGTGACGGATGAAACGGTGACGGGTTACAGTGCCGCAATGCTTTTCGTCGCCGCCTTATCCATCACCGTTCTATCCGTCACTTCTTAGTCAACTTTAATTCCCGACGCCTTCACCACCTTCGCATTGCGCTCGTACTCCCGCTTGATCAACGAGCCGAATTCCTGCGGCTGGCCCGATCCCGGGTCGGCGCCCTGCGATTCGAGCATGGCGCGCACTTCGTGCGCCTGGATCGTCTTTTTGAACGCATCGCCCACTTTGACGAGGATGGGTTTGGGGAGCTTCGCCGGCGCCAGCATGCCGAACCACGTGATCGCCTCGTAACCCGGAACGCCCGCCTCGGCGATCGTCGGCACGTCGGGCAGCTGCGCGTTGCGCTTCGCGCCGCCGACGCCGAGCGCGCGGAAGCGCTCCGCCTTGATGTGCGCCAGCACCGGCGGAATCGAGTTGAACATCATGTTCATGTGGCCGGCGAGCACGTCGCTCACCGCCTGCGGCGCGCCTTTGTAGGGCACGTGCGTGATGTTGACGCCCGTCATGCTCTTGAAGAGCTCCATCGCGAGATGGTTCGCGGCGCCGTTGCCCGCGGACGCGTAGTTGAGCTTGCCGGGCTGCGACTTCGCGAGCGCGATGAGCTCCTTGATCGATTTCGCCGGCACCCCGGGATACACGATCAGCAGGAATGGGTTGCTCGCGATGAGACCGACCGGCACGAAGTCGCGCTGCGGGTCGTAACCGAGATTGGTGCGCATGTGCGGCAGGATGGTGAGCGGGCCGGGGCTGCTCACCAGCAGGGTGTAGCCGTCCGGCGCCGCTTTCGCCGCGACTTCGGAGCCGATGATGCCGCCCGCGCCGCCGCGGTTGTCCATGACGAGCGGCTGGCCGAGGATCTTCGACATGCCGGTGGTGACGCTGCGCGCCATGACGTCGGGGGTGGCGCCGGCGGGGACGCCGACGACGACGCGGATGGGACGCTCGGGATAGCTCTGCGCGGCAGCGCTCGATGCGGCGAGCGCGCACGCGAGGATCGCGGGTGCGTAGGGTTTCATCGTTATTCTCCTCGGAAAGCGGCGAATGATAGCGCTGTTTTCGGCTATGCTTCGCCGACACCGACAGGAGGATAGAGATGGCATCGAACCAGGAGCTTGCAGGCAAGGTCGCGCTGATCACCGGCGCCGCGAAGAACATCGGCCGCGTCACAGCGCTCGAGCTGGCGCAGGCCGGCGCGAAGATCGCGGTGAATACCCGCGGCTCGGTCGCCGACGGCGAGCAGGTCGTCAAGGAGATCCGCGATGCGGGCGGCGACGCCGAGCTCTACGTTGCCGACATCGCCGACGCCGCCGCGTGCAGGAGCATGGCGGCCAAGGTGCTCGACCGCTTCGGGCGCGTCGACTTCCTCGTGCTCAACGCATCGGTGCGCACCGAGAAGGCTTTCCTCGAGCTCTCCTACGACGAGTGGCGCACGCCGCTCTCGATCACGCTCGACGGCGCGTTCTATCTCGCGCAGGCGTGCATCCCGTCGATGCTCCAGAACGGCGGCGGCAGCATCGTGACGCTCGCCGGCATGCAGTCGCTGTCCGGCGCCGCGAAGCGCATCCACGGCTCGGTCGCCAAGCACGGCCTCGTCGGTTTCACGCGCGGCCTCGCGCGCGAGTTCGCCGACCGCGGCATCCGCGCCAACTCGATCGCGCCCGGCACCATGGCCACGGTCCGCGCCGCCGGCCGCGCCCCGACCGCCGCCGACGACACCATCCCGATGAAGCGCAAGGGCGCGCCCGAAGAGATCGCCACCACGGTGCGCTTCCTCTGCGGCCCCGGCTCGAGCTACATCACCGGCCAGACCTTCCACGTTAATGGTGGAAAGATGATGTTCTAAAAGCTAAAAAGCTTTTAACGCAAAGGACGCAGAGGTGACGTCGGGCGCGAATGCCTGGCGAAAGTGGCTCGATCGAACAAACGGCGCGGTGCGCTCGCGCGCACCCTACGTCGCGTTTGGTTTTCCTTTGCGTCCTTTGCGTCCTTTGCGGTCCATCGCTTTATAAAGCCCGCAGCGAGTCGACCACCTTCCGCTCGATCACGATCCCTTCGCGGCGCCGCCGCTCGCGCTCGCGGAACGCGCGCTCCGAAGGGATGCGGATCTCCTCCACGCCGGGCAGTCGCGGCGTCGCCTTGATCTTCGCGACGAGCTCGGCCATCTGCTTCGGGAAGTCGCCGCCGGGCAGCATGAGGTTCGGATCGAGCGCCCAGAAGAAGAATCCGAAGTCCTGCACCTGACCGTGCGCGCGCGCCGCACCGGCGAGCAGTCCGAGCGCCTGCACCGCGAACGAAAGGCCGTAACCCTTGTGGCCGCCGAAGATGCCGACGCCGCCGCGCAGCGCCGCGTTCGCGTCGGTCGTCGGCCTGCCGTGCTCGTCGAACGCGACGCCTTCCGGCAGCGGCCGGCCGAGATGCGCGTGGAGCGCCACGTCGCCCCACATCAGCGACGCGGTTCCCATGTCGACGATAACCGGCCCATCGTCCGAAGGAAAGCCGAAACAGAGGGGGTTGGTGCCGAACGCAGGCCTCGCGCCGCCGGGCGGCAGCGCGCGCGGCTGCGCGCTCGCCACGTGCAGGCAGACGAGCCCCGCGTTCACCACGCGCTCGACGAAATACGCGTTGCGCCCGCTGTAGTAGCTGTTGAACGCGCCCACCGACGCCATGCCGTGGGTGCGCGCCTTGTCGATCGCGACCTCGGCCGCGCGATACGCGACGATGTAAGCGACGTTGTTGCCGCCGTCGAGCAGCGCCGACAGCGGCGTCTGGTGCACGATCCCGATCGGCTTGCGCGCCTTCTTGGTCTCCTCGTTACTCGCGATCGCGAGGATGCGCGGCAGCCCCGCGAACTTGTAGCCGCACAACATGTTGTCGACGAGCTGGTCGACGACGATGCGCGCGTCCTCTTCACTGTAACCGCAGCGCTTCAGTGCAGCGACACCGAGCGCAGTCGCCTCCTCTGCGCTCATCCGCACCGAATCTGCCGTGTCCGCGTCGAGCAACTCCCCGTTCACCCGTTCACCCGTTCACGCTTTCAAACGTTCATCGAAATACTTCATGAACGCATCGAACGCCTGCTTCTGGACCGGGTCGGGATTGAAGCTGCCGGAGTCGGTGTAGAGATAGGGGTAGCCGTGATCGGGGTGATCGAGCGACATCCACGTGCTGTCCTTGCCCGCCTCCACCATCCACTCGTGCGCGAGCATGAAGATGCCTTGCAGGTGGTCGCGGTCGCGGCCGATGTGCAGGATCGGCGTCTCGATGCGCCGGATGCGCGCCATCGCCTTGTCCTTGTCGGCGGCTTTGCGCACGCGCTCCTTGTCGTGGTACTGGAGCACGCCGTCCTCGCGCGGCGCCGACGGCCCGGTATCGACCACGAGGAACTCGTGCGACGCGCCCTCGATCACCACGCCGCACGCGAAGCTCGTCTCCGCCGCGACCTTGAGGATCATCTCACCGCTGTGGCTCACGCCGACGCAGCCGATGCGGTCGGCTTTCACGTACGGCAGCGTGCGCAGGTAAGCGAGGATCGCGATCATGTCGTCGGAGTCGAGCGACGGCGTCGACTTCAGCGTGCGCCCTTCGCCGCTGATGTCGTCGCCGACGTTGTGCGCGCGCTCGACCTGGTTGTAGAGGTGCGGGATCTCGTTGCGGTACTGCACGTACGCGACCGCGTAGCCGCGCGCCATCATGACTTCCTGCATGCGGTTGAGGCGCTCGACCTGCTTCTCGACGTGCGGCAGGCCGCCGCGGCCGTTGCCGCGGCCGATGACGATCAGCGGGAACGGGCCAGCGCCGCGCGGCTTGCGCACTGCGATCGGCACGTAGATCTCGTCGCGGGTGAGAACGAAGGTGTAGTCGGCGGGGATGTCGGATCCGCGCACCGGTTTCGTGATGACGAACCCGTGCGCGGGCAATTCGCTCGCAACCGGAGCGTGAGATGCGTCGGCCATGATGGTCCTCCCTCGGGAGGCTTATTCTGACCGAAAAAACGCCGCGCGTTACGCCTTGCGGCCGGCTACGTGAGCCTCGATGAGCTCGACCGCGTGCCTGCGCACGACGCTGCCGCGATCGTCGAGAAGACCCAGCCGTATGAGTCCCGTCAGGAACACGGTGGTGTCGAGCGCCGCGATCTCGGGTGCGAGACCTTTGCGAAGCTGGCCGCGCTTCTTCGCTTCGGCGTACACGTCGACGAGCTGTTTCCTGGTGCGCTCGCATTTGCGCGCGTACTCCGAGAGCTCGCCGTCGAGCTCGCCGACGTACTCGCACTTGAAGTTCATCACGCTGCACGCGGTGCGGGTGCGCGCGTCCTCGTCCACCGCCGTATAGATGTCGAGCAGGAAACGCTTGACCCGATCGAGCGGATCGCCCTCACCCGAGAGCAGGGTGAAATCGGCGCGATCGGTGATGGGCAGCGCGACGTCTTCGCGGATCGCCGAGAGCAGCGCCTGCTTGTCGCCGAAGTGATGATAGATCGCCCCGCGCGTGACTCCGGCGGCCTCGGCGATGTGCCCGAGGCTCGTGCTGGATATGCCGCGCGTGTTGAAGGTTGCGAGCGCCGCGGCCATGATGGCGAGTCGCGTCTGCTCGGCTTCCTGCTTGGTACGTCTCATGCTGGCTAATGCGGTTTCGGTTGCGATCTGACTCGCGGGTCGCGGCGGGCCTGCCGAATGCGAGTCATCGATGCCTGCGCCATTTACATACATCCTTGATTGTATATAATGGCGCCTCTCCAGTCCACAGTCACCTGCCTTCCCGGATGAAAGCCCCAAATAAGAACACCCGCCGCGCATCGCTCGTTCTCGCCACGGCGGCGCTCGCCGCACTCCTCGCCGCGTGCGGCGACAAGCAACCTTCGGGCGCCGGGGAAAAAGGCGGCAAGGGCGCCGGCGGTCCGCCGCCCGCGATTCCCGTCACCGTGCAGCAGGTCTCGCTGCAGCGCGTGCCGATCGCGCTCGAAGCGGTCGGCCAGGCGGAAGGCTCGCGCGAAGTCGAAGTACGCGCGCGCGTTGGCGGCATCATCCAGAAGCGTCTCTATACCGAAGGCGGTGCGGTGAGCGCGGGCGCGACGCTCTTCATCATCGATCGCGCGCCGTTCGAAATCGCGGTGGCGCAGGCGAAAGCCGCGCTGTCCGAAGCGCGCGCCACGCAGGAGCGTGCGCAACGCGAAGCCGACCGTCTCAAAGGGCTCGCCGGCAACCGCGCCATCAGCCAGCGCGAGTTCGACGACGCTTCCTCCGCCGCGAAGCAGTCGGCCGCCGCGGTCGAAGGCGCGCAGGCGAAGCTCGCCGAGGCGCAGCTCAACCTGTCCTACACCAACGTCAAGGCGCCGATCTCGGGCATCACCAGCCGCGCGGTGCGCTCGGAAGGCAGCCTCGTCGCCGCCAACACCGATCTGCTGACCACGCTCACCCAGGTCAATCCGATCTGGGTGCGCTTTTCATTGGCCGAGAGCGATTACAACCGCATCCGCAACGGCGCGCGCAACGCGAAAGTCGAGATACGCACGCAGGACGGCCAGGTCACCGCGACCGACGGCCGGCTGAACTTCACCGGATCGACCGTCGATCCCAAGCTCGGCACGGTGCAGCTTCGCGCCGAGTTCGCGAATCCGACCATGAAGTGGCTGCCCGGTCAGTTCGCGAACGTGCGCATCCTCGCGGGCGAGCAGGACGCTTTCCTCGTCCCGCAGGCGGCGGTGGTACAGACCGAGCAGGCGCGCATGGTGTGGGTGGCCGAGCCCGACGGCAAGGCGACGATGCGTCCCGTACAGACGGCGAACTGGCTCGGCGACAAGTGGGTCGTCACCGGCGGCCTCAAGCAGGGGGACGCGGTCATCGTCGACAACCTGATGAAGCTGCGTCCGGGTGCGACGGTGCGGGCGCACGCGCCGGGCGCCGGCCCGCAGGCCGCCGCGCCGGCCGCGGCGACCGGCAAGTCGGGCCAGAACAGCGCCGCGCCCGCCGCCAAGTAACGCTCGAGAACAATCCATGGGTAATTTCTCCCGCTTCTTCATCGAGCGCCCGATCTTCGCGAGCGTGCTCTCGATCGTCATCCTGATCGCGGGCCTCGTCTCGGCGTTCGGCCTTCCGGTCTCGCAGTATCCGGAGATCGCGCCGCCGACCGCGACGATCAGCGCGAGCTATCCCGGCGCGAGCGCCGAGACGCTGGCCAAGACCGTGGCCGCGCCGATCGAAGAGCAGCTCTCCGGCGTCGAGAACCTCATCTATTTCAACTCCACCGCCGCCTCCGACGGCACGGTGGGCATCACCGCGACCTTCGAGGTCGGCACCGACATCGACCGCGCGGTGTTCCAGCTGAACAACCGCGTGCAGGTCGCCCTGCCCCGTTTGCCGGACGAAGTGCGCCGCAACGGCGTCATCGTGCAAAAGCGCTCGAACGACATCCTGCTCGTGATCGGTTTGCAGTCACCGAAGGGCTCGCGCGAGACCACGTTCCTCGCGAACTACGCGACGGTGAACCTGATCGACGAGCTCAAGCGCATCCCGGGCGTCGGGGACGTCACGCTCTTCGGCTCCGGTTATTCGATGCGCGTCTG
Organism: Burkholderiales bacterium; assembly: GCA_036262035.1. Classification (NCBI taxonomy): domain Bacteria; kingdom Pseudomonadati; phylum Pseudomonadota; class Betaproteobacteria; order Burkholderiales; species Burkholderiales bacterium. The sequence continues at coordinate 308,210 of DATAJS010000005.1, forward strand.
GCTGCAGCCGGACAAGATGGCCCGCCTCGGCGTGACGCCGACCGACATCGCCAACGCGATCCGCGCGCAGAACAACCAGTACGCCGCGGGCAAGGTCGGCGCGGAGCCTGCGCCGGCCGGCCAGGCGCTCAACTACACCGTGACGGCGCGCGGCCGGCTGGTGAATCCCGAGGAGTTCGCCGACATCGTGGTGCGCGCCGGCGGGCCTTCGGGCGTGCTGAAGATCCGCGACGTGGCGCGCGTCGAGCTCGGCGCGCAGAGCTACGACACCTCCACGACCGTCGACGGCACCCCGGCCGTCGGCATGGCGGTGTTCCTGCAGACCGGCGCCAACGCGCTCAACGTCGCGGACGCGGTGAAGAAGCGCATGGTCGAGCTGAGGACCGCTTTCCCCTCGGATACCGAGTACCTCATCCCGTTCGACACCACGCGAGTCGTGGAGGCGTCGATCCACGAGGTGGTGATCACGATCGCCGAAGCGGCGATCCTCGTCATCCTCGTGGTGTTCGTCTTCCTCCAGCACTGGCGCGCGACGCTGATCCCGATCATGGCGGTGCCGGTCTCGCTGGTGGGCACGTTCGCCGGCCTGTACCTGCTCGGCTTCTCGATCAACACCCTGACGCTGTTCGCGATGGTGCTCGCCATCGGTATCGTGGTGGACGATGCGATCGTCGTGCTCGAGAACGTCGAGCGCCTGATGCGCGAAGAGAACATGAGCGCGAAGCAGGCTTCGATCGAGGCGATGCGGGAAGTGTCCGGCGCGGTGATCGCGATCGTGCTCGTGCTGTGCGCGGTGTTCGTGCCGGTCGCGTTCCTCGGCGGCATCGCGGGCGTGCTCTATCGCCAGTTCGCGGTGACGGTGGCGATCGCGGTCGTGATCTCGGGTCTGGTCGCGCTCACGCTGACGCCCGCGCTGTGCGCGCTGCTGCTCAAGCCGGGCGATCACGAATCGCGCCTCTTCAGGCCTTTCAACACCGGTTTCGCGAAGCTCACCCGGACCTTCCTCAATTTTGTCGACCGCACGCTGCGTCACCGGGTGATCGCAGGTCTCGCGGTGCTGGGCCTGATCGTGGTGGTCGGGCTGCTCTTCAGGTTCGTACCGACGAGCTTCGTGCCGACCGAAGACCAGGGCTACATCATCAGCTCGATCATGCTGCCCGACGCCGCGACGCTGCAGCGGACCGCGAAGACCGGCGCGCAGCTCCAGCAGCGCCTCGCCAAGGACCCGGTGATCGATCACATGTTCGTGGTGCCCGGCCGCGACTTCATCGGCGGCGGCAACAAGCCGAACGCCGGCACGAGCTTCATCCTGCTCAAGCACTGGGACGAGCGCGAGAAGACCGCGCCGCAGCTGGCGGGTGAAGTTTCGAAGATGGGATCCGGCTTCGCCGACGGCATCGTGATCGCCTTCAATCCCCCCGCGATCCGCGGCCTCGGCAGCGCGGGCGGCTTCGAGGTCTACATACAGGCGCGCGGCGACTCCGACGCGCGCAAGCTCGCGCAGGTGGTGCAGGCGTTCACGGGCGCGCTGTCGAAGGACCCGACGCTGCAGGGCATCAACACGTTCTTCCGGCCGACCGTGCCGCAGCTGCTCGTCGACGTGAACCGCGACCAGGCGATGGCGCTCGGCGTGCCGATCAACGACGTCTTCGACGCGCTGCAAAGCACGATGGGCCCGCTGTACGTGAACGACTTCAACATGTCCGGCCGCACCTACCGCGTGCAGTTGCAGGCCGACGCCGCGTATCGCGCGCAGCCCGACGACATCGGTCAGGTCTACGTGCGCTCCAACACCACCAACGAGATGATCCCGCTCAAGGCGCTGATCCGCACCACCAGCGTCACCGGTCCCGAGCAGGTCGAGCGCTTCAACGGCTTCATCGCCGCGAAAGTGTTCGGCAGCGGCAAGCCGGGCGTGTCGTCGGGTCAGGCGATCGCGACCGTCGAGCGCATCGCTGCCGAGACGCTGCCGCCCGGCTACACCATGTCGTGGTCGGGACAGGCGTTCCAGGAGAAGCGCACCGGCAACGCGTCGATCTTCGCGTTCGGCTTCGCGATCGTGATGGTGTATCTCATCCTCGCCGCGCTCTACGAACGCTGGCGCCTCCCGGGCGCGGTCGTGCTCGCGGTGCCTTTCGCGGTCGCGGGCGCGCTCATGCTGGTGTTCCTGCGCGGCATGGAGAACGACATCTACTTCCAGATCGGCCTCGTCGTGCTCATCGGCCTCGCGGCGAAGAACGCGATCCTGATCGTCGAGTTCGCGCAGCAGGGTCTGCTCGCGGGCATGAAGCCGATGGACGCCGCGCTGCAGGCGGCCCGGCTGCGCTTCCGGCCGATCGTGATGACGTCGCTCGCGTTCGTCCTCGGCGTCCTGCCGCTCGCGCTCGCGAGCGGCGCGGGCGCCGGCGCACGGCGGTCGATGGGCACCGGTGTGGTCGGCGGCATGCTCGCCGCCACCTTCATCGCGACGGTGTTCGTGCCGCTCTTCTTCGTGTGGCTCGCGCGGCGCCAGAAGATGGGAGAGAAACTGCCGCCGGAAGGTGAAGCCGAAGTCGCAAGGGAAGCTACATGAAGTCCGCAGTCGTCAGCGCCGTCCTCGCCGTGGCCCTCTCGGGGTGCATGCTGGGACCCAATTACAAACGTCCGGCGGTCGATCTGCCGAAGAGCTATTCGGAAGCCGACAACGGCGGCACGCTCGCCCTGCCCGTCGACTGGTGGAAGCTCTACAAGGATCCGCTGCTCGATTCGTTCGTCGCGGCCGGCCTCCAGAAGAACGCGGATCTCAAGCTCGCGTTCGCGCGCATGCAGGAAGCCGAAGCGCTGGTGCGCGAAGCGAACGCGACGCTCTTCCCGGAGATCGATCTCAACTCGTCCGCGAGCCGCGCGAAGTCGAGCACGCGCACCGGCACCTTGCCGGCGAGCGTCGCGCCGATCCGCAACAACTTCGTGCTCTCGGGGAACACTTCGTTCGAGCTCGATCTGTGGGGACGGCTGCGCCGAGGGCGCGAGTCGGCGGCCGCGCAGTATCTCTCCTCGCAGTACGGCCGCGACGTCGTCGCGCTGACGATCGCAGCGGGCATCGCGCAGTCGTACTTCACCGTGCGCTCGATCGACGCACAGATCTCGGTGTCGGAAGAGACGTTGCGCGCCGCGGCCGACTCGGTCGATATCGCACGCACGCGCGTGAAAGGCGGGCTCGCCTCCGATCTCGACGTCAACCAGGCGGACGCCAACCGCGCGCAGATCGCGGCGCAGATCAAGGAGCTCAGGCGCCAGCGCGCCGTCGCGCTGCACCAGCTCGGCGTGCTCACCGGCATCCTCGACGCGAAAGTGCCGATGGGTGACGTGTGGCAGCTCCCGGTGCCGCCGCTGCCGCCCGCAGGGCTGCCGTCGACGCTCGTCGAGCGCCGTCCCGACGTGCGTGAAGCCGAAGCGACGCTGATGTCGGCGAACGCGCAGATCGGCGTCGCGCGCGCGTCGGAATTCCCGACGTTCAGCCTGACCGGCGCGCTCGGCGCGCAGAGTCGCGAGCTCGGTTCATTGTTCGCGGCGGGCGCCGGCATCTGGTCGATCGGGCTCGGCGTTGTCGGTCCGATCCTCGACTGGGGGCGCTACAAGGCGCGCACCCAGCAGGCCGAAGCGCGCGCCCAGCAGGCGGCGGCGACTTACGAGAAAACGGTCCAGACGGCGTTCCGCGAAGTGAGCGATGCACTGTCGAACGTGCGCCTCGCTGCCGACACCGAGATCGACCTGCGCGACCGCGTCGAGCAGGCGGGCAACTCGCTGCGCCTCGCCAACATGCGCTACACCTCGGGCTATTCGGCGTACATCGAAGTGCTCGACGCCCAACGCACGCTCAACGAAGCGCAGCTCGCGCTGGCGCGCAACCGCCTGCAATACCTCGGCTTCACCGTCGACCTGATGAACGCGCTCGGCGGGGGCTGGCAGCCGTATTAGCGCATTCCTTCACCGTCATTCCCGACGCGCGCTGTCGCGCGATCGGGAATCCATTTTGACTTCCCAAGCCTTTTTATCGTCATTCCCGACCCGCGACAGCGGATGTGATCGGGAATCCATTTTGACTTTCTAAGCGACGACCATCGCTAACGCCACGCCGCCCGCTCGGTCACGGCCTTCTCGCCCGACCCAGGCGCCGCTACTGCGCTGCGCTGCGTAGCGGTTGGCGCGCACGCTTGCGCGTGCGCGACCCTGCGGTGCTCGCCGAGGGCGGCTCCTGCGAAACTTGTATGGAAAACGCGCGGTGCGTTTCGGCTTGCGCCTTAACGCACCCTACGGTGACGTGGATACGTCGTCGAGCATCGCACGTAGAACGCTCACGCCGAATCGCGCTCGGACAGCGCGTGCCGCGCGGCTTTCTCCTCGGCCGTGACGGCCATGAGCACGCGGTTGCGGCCGGAGTTCTTCGCGCGATACAGCGCGTCGTCGGCCGCGTGCAGCAGCGCGCCGGGGCTGGTGCCGTGCCGCGGAAAGATCGAGATGCCGATCGACATCGTGACCGGGCCGATGCGGCGACCGTGATGCACGATCTCGAGGCTGGACACTTGCCGCCGCAGCGTGTCCGCGCGCTCGACGATCGCCTCCGAGTGCGCCTTCGGCTGCAACAGCACGAACTCTTCCCCGCCCAGCCGGCACAGGATGTCGCCCGCGCGCACGAAGCCGAGCATGAAGCGCGCGACGCAGCGCAGGACTTCGTCGCCGGCGGCGTGACCGAAGGTGTCGTTGATGCGCTTGAAGTGATCGATGTCGATCACGAGCAGCCCGAGCTGCTCGCCCGCGCGGCGCGCCCTGTGCAGCTCGCGCTCGAACGCGTCCATGAGGTAGCGCCGGTTGTAGAGCCCGGTGAGCACGTCGCGCATCGCCTGGTCGCGCAGGCTGCTGTTCGCGGCTTCGACCTGCTTCAACAGGACTGCGCCGTACGCCGGCACCGCGGCCAGCGTCACGAGCAGCCCGCCGGCGAGCAGCGGGTGCTCGCGCCAGAACGGATTGAAAGCGATGACGATCGCGAAGCCGGCGAGGCTCAGGGCCTGCGAGGCATACAGCGAGCGCACGCCGTAGCGGAAGCCGTTGCCGAAAGTGACCCAGAGATAGACACCGAAGAACGCCGCGCCGCGCTCTCCCAGGTCCCACATGAAAAACGTCGTCGTGCCCATGTCGACGACGGCGCCGATCGCTCGACGCAAGCCCGACGGCTGGGGATGCACGAGGATGGCGGCGAGCAGCGCGCACGCCATCGCCTCGAAGACCACGAAGTAGATCCAGACGCGCGATCCGGGACCGAATACGGCCAACAGGTAGATCGCGAAGACGATGCCGAACGCGATCCTGATCAGCGCCTGCAGATGCTCGGTATCGTCGCGTACCGCGAGGCGTTCGCGCAGCGCGGCGGCCCGATCCTTGAAGCCTGGCGATACACCTGCGGTCATGGCGGCCGTTGGGCGTCCGGGGGACTAAAAGTTATCACGGCGCACGCCCGCCGGTACCCCCGGCGGGTGCTGCGGGGGACTCGACCGCTGCTACTATTGACGAGCCCATAAAACCGTCCAGGGGGAATGACCGTGGCCGCAGCAAACGACAAGCCGGCGATTCTCGCGAGCCTTCCCGTCCGGCCCGACGAGGACCCGTTCGTGGTGGCGATCGGCGGGTTCTATCGACGCTGGTTCAACCTGCTCGACGATCTCACGCCGCTCATCGAGACCGTGAAGAAGCTCGAAGGCACCGAGGACGAGGTGTGGGTCCCGGCGTGGAGCGCGGTGGCGCAGCGCTTCGAGCAGCAGGGCGAGGAGGCGCTCGCGCGCAACGATCCCGCCGCCGCGCGCCGCGCGTTCCTCGAAGCGAAGTCCTACTACAGCCTGGCGCGCTTCCCGGCGCCGTACCGGTCGGGCTCGCCGATCTGTCCGCCGGACATGGGACCGCTGAAGGCGCAGGCGTACGGGAGCTACCTGCGCTGCTTCGACCGCGCGGCGAAGCTCTCGGAATATCCGCCGGAGACGCTGCGGATCGTGCGCGGCGAGCACGAGGCGACCGGCCACCTGCGCCTGCCGAAGGGGGCATCGGCCGCCCTACGCGTGCCGGCGGTGCTCGTCATGTGCGGCGGCGACATGTACAAGGAAGACCGCGAGAAATACGCCGACGGCGCGCTGAAGGAAGGTCTCGCCGCGCTCGTCGTCGACGCGCCGGGCACCGGCCAGACCACCTTCCCGCACATGCCCGAATCGATCGTGGCATGGCAGTCCGCGCTCGACGAGCTCGCCAGGCGTCCCGAGATCGACGGGAATCGACTCGGCGCGTTCGGCGTGAGCCGAGGCGGACTATGGGTGATGCGGCTGGCGGCGACGGACCCGCGCGTGAAAGCGCTGATCTCGGTCGCCCCGGGCGGCGTGGGTTACTGGGGCACGGCCGAGGAGCGCGCCGAGCTGCGCAAGCACGTCGACGAGCGCGCCAGGAACTGGTTCGGCCCGCGCGCCACGCGGCCGGCGCGCAGGCCGCTCACCGAGGAAGACCAGCGCACGGAGTTCCTGCGCTGGTCGCTCAAGGACAACGGGCTCCTGCAAAACCTCACGATGCCGATGCTGCTCATCAACGGCAAGCAGGACCATCTCACGCCGATCGGCAACCTCTATCTCGCTTTGGAGAGCGGTCCGCCGACGCGGCGCGTAGCGCGCGTGTACCCCGACGACGGGCACATCGCCGCGAAGAACGAGCGCGAGTGGGGACCGGCGGCGTGGAAGTGGCTGCGTGAGCAGCTCACCGCGTGAGGCGGTAGAAAAACAAAACCCCTGCGAGCAGGGGTTTTGTTTTGGCGGGTGACGCCGGGATTACGCGGTCTTGCGGCACTCCGCGGGGACGTACTTGTGGATCGCCGAAGCGGCCGTGCAGGCCCACACCAGCGCGCCGCCGGTCGAGATCGAAGGCGTCAGCACGATCGTGACGTCGGTGCCGACCGTGGCCGCGCTTCCGCTCACGCTGATGACGCCGTCGTCGGTCACTCCGCCGCCGGTGATCTTGCCCACGGTCGCGACGGTGAGGCCGACACCCGAGTTGGTGAGCGTGCTGTTGGTCTGCGCGGTCTCGGTGACGGTCGTCTTGAACCCGCTCGTGGCGAGCACGAGCTCCGAAACCTTGGCGCGGATGGTGTAGTCCTGGTAGGCGGGCAGCGCGACTGCCGCGAGGATGCCGATGATCGCCACGACGATCATCAATTCGATGAGGGTGAAACCTTTCTGGATCGAGTTCATGTCTGGGACTCCCTGCCGGATGCGTCAAATGCGCGCACGTAGGCGCGGACAAGTCGCAATAACGGCAGGATCCCGAAACGCAGGAGACCCCGAACTGCCAACTACGTCACAGGCGGCGTGAGATCGCGTTAAAGATCGCGGCCGCGGGGCCGAGAGGGCGGGGAAACCGAAATGCCGGTTCAGGCGTGGACCTGATGTCTGGCGCTGTCGGAAAGGAAAGGAGGTTCAAGGAGGGAAACCTTGGTTTGCCTCCTTGGCGTTCACCGCCCCGGGAGGGAAGTGAGCGCAGCGAGCTTCCCTCCTTGGCGTTCCCCGGCGTGCTCGCGGAGCGAAGTTTCCGGCGACGAAGTCGGCCGGAAACGCACGCTACGCGTGTGGGACGTGAGGATTTATCGATTCCTGAACGCCGATCTGGGTCAGCGCATAACCCGGCCGGATCGCGAAGATGAGGCCGATCGCGGCCGAGATCAGGTACAGCCACTCGTTGTAGCCGCCCGAGAGCGGCATCGTTCCGCCCGCGGTGCGGATCGCGTTGATCGGGATGATCGCCGCCACGCCCATGATCGCGAGCACGACCGCGCCGGCGCGCGCATAGATGAGCGCCGAGTAGCGGTTGTTCGCGGACATCACGCCCCACAGGCCGATGACGAGGTGGACCATCGACAGGATGATGTTGACGGCGAAGATGCCGAACAGGCTCGCGTGGAACACCGACACGCGCAGACCCGGCCCCGGCGGCGGGCTTTCCCAAAGGGCCGGCACGAAACCGAGCAGGCCGAGCGCCAGAAACAATCCCCCGAATACCGAAGCGTACGTGCGAGCCGTCATGGCAACCTCCAAGTCGAATGTGCCCCGTGAGGCAGTCTTTATGCCTATCCTACGCGTTTCAGGAACGGCGCGACCGGGACGGCACGACGCGAGGAGCAGAGCGGACGAGCGCACGGCGGACCCGCGAAAAAGTCCGCCGAACTATAAGCGAAAAATCAGTGCAGCGTGCGGCCCGAGGCGCGTGCGGCGAGCAGCTCGGAGAGGATCGTGAAATCGACCGGCTTCACGAGGTGATGGTCGAAACCGGCGGCGCGGGAGCGTTGGCGGTCCTCTTCCTGCCCCCAGCCGGTGACCGCGATCAGCAGCACGTCGAGGTTGCGCTCGCGCAGCTCGGAGGCGACCTTGTAGCCGTTCATGCCGGGCATGCCGATGTCGAGGATGACCACGTGAGGCTCGAAGCGCATCACTTCGTCGAGCGCCTGCATGCCGTCGTGCGCGGTGCGCACGTCGTGGCCCTGCAATCCCAGAAGCGCCGCGAGCGTGAGCGCGGCATCGATGTTGTCGTCGGCGACGACGATACGCAGCGGCTCGGCCGCGACATCGTCCGACCCGCGCGTGCCCGGATCCCGTTCCACTGTGTACGACACGGTCACTGCCGGCTCCGTGTCAGTTTCCCAATCGGGGGAATCACCTCGCGCATGGTCGTCAGCGGTCTCTGAGAAATCGAAATTGTGCATTCCGCTGCAAACCGGGTACCTGCCGGGCGCGGACCGCGCACACCGGGAAAAACCAGTGCCGGCGCGGATTTAGCCCGTGCTCACGATTCCTCTTCCGCAAATGGCAGTCCCGGACGTGCAGAAAATGCGCGGAGACCGGTCCAGCCTGCAGCCGCGGCGGCGCTTCAGTCGATCTTCGCGCCCGAGCGGCGCACGACGTCACCCCACTTCGCGTATTCGCTGCGGATGAGCTCGCCGAACTGCTGCGGTGCTACGGGCGCGGGCTCCGCACCGATCGCGGCGAAGCGCTCCCTGATCGCCTGGGTCGCCAGCACCTTGTTGAGCTCGGCGTTGAGCTTCGTCACCATCGCGCGCGGCGTGCCCGCGGGCGCCACGAGCCCGTTCCACGTCGACGCTTCGTAGCCCGGCACGCCCGCTTCCGCCATCGTGGGCACGTCGGGCAACGCGTCGGAGCGCCGCGAGCTGCTCACCGCGAGCGCACGCACGCGGCCCGATCTGGCATGCGGCGTGATCGAGTTCATGCCTTCGAGCATGAGCTGCACCGTGCCCGTCGCGAGGTCGCCGATCGCCGCCGCGCCGCCTTTGTACGGCACGTGAACGATCTTCGTCCCGGTCATGACCTTGAAGAGCTCGAAGCCGACGTGTCCGGGCGTGCCGTTGCCGGAAGACGCGTTCGAGAGCTTGCCGGGGTTCTGCTTCGCGTACTCGATGACTTCGCGCACCGTCCTGAACGGCGCGTTGGGCGATGCGGCAAACAGCATGTTGCCGTTGGCGATCTGGCCGATGGGCGCGAAATCCTTCATGACGTCGAAAGGCGGTTTCTTCACCACGTGCGGGCTGATCGCGAGCGCGCCGATCGGCGCGTAACCGATGGTGTAGCCGTCGGGCTGAGCGCGCGCGGTGAGCTCCATGCCGATCATCAGCGCGCCGCCGGGGCGGTTGTCGACGATGACCTGCTGGCCGACGTGCCTGGTCAGTTCGGTGGCGACGATGCGCGCCATCGTGTCCGACGAGCTGCCCGGCGCCTGCGGCACGATGAGCCGCAGCGGGCGTTCGGGATAGCGCTGTTGCGCGTGGACGTTGAAGGATGCTGCGAGCGCTGTCAGTGCCGTGAGGGCGATTAACGTGCTGCGCATAGCTGTGGCAGGACCTCGCTGATGGGATCGGTGAGCTTCACGTCGGCGAGATCGTCCATGCCCGTCTCCTGGGCGTTGACGATGATCACCTTCGCGCCTGCCGCCTTCGCGCTCGGCACCGCGCCGGCGATCGGATAGACCTGCAGGCTCGTGCCGACGCAGAGCAGACAGTCGGTCTTTTCGGCCGCGCGCATCGCGCGCTCGATCACCGCGGGTATGAGCGCCTGGCCGAACGAGATGGTATCGCTCTTGAGCAAACCGCCGCACGTCCTGCATCCGGGGTCTTCCTCGCCTCCGCGCACGCGGTCGAGCGTCTCCTGCATCGGGCCGCGCCAGCCGCACCCGAGGCACATCACGGTGTGCAGCGTGCCGTGGACCTCGACGACCTTGTCGGGCGAATTCCCCGCGCGCTGGTGCAGGCCGTCGATATTCTGCGTGACGAGCGTGTGGAGCTTGCCGCGCTTCTCGAGATCGACGAGCGCGCGATGCCCCGAGTTCGGCTCCGCGGTCCACGCCGGATGTGCGAGCCGGCTCTGCCACGACAGCCGGCGCACTTCCGGATCGGACACGTAGTAACGAATGTCCGACATCTTCTCGGCCTTGGGATTGAGCGTCCACACGCCCTGCGGCCCGCGGAAGTCCGGTATGCCCGAATCGGTCGAGATGCCCGCGCCGGTGAGCACAACGATCCGTTGCGCGTTGTCGATAATCCCGCGTGCACTCTTAACAGACATTTTTTAACCGCCAAGGACGCCAAGGACGCAAAGGAAGATCAAATTCGTTTTCGCCTTGGTTTTCCTTGGCGTCCTTTGCGTCCTTTGCGGTCAATTGCTTTTCAAACGCCGTAACGCTTCAGCGCATCGTTATCGAACTCGAGTCCGAGGCCGGGTTTGTCCGGGACGGTGATCTCGCCTTTGACCGGCTGCGGCACTTCCTTCCACAGCTTGGCGGACCACGGCATGTATTCGACCGTGAGGCCGTTCGGCACCGCCGCGACGAGGTGCACCGACAGCTCCGGCGCGAGGTGGTTGACGATCGGCAGGTTGAACGCTTCCGCCATGCCTGCGATCTTCACCCACTGGCTGATGCCGCCGGCGCGCAGCACATCGACCATCACGATGTCGACCGAGCGCGCTTCGAGCATGTGGCGGAAAGGCACGAGGCCGTACACGTATTCGCCCGCGGCGATCGGCGTCGACAGCGCTTCGGCGACGGCGGCCAGGCCCGGATAGTCGTCGGGCGCGACGACGTCCTCGAGCCAGAACAGCCGGTACTCGTCGACGCGTCTGCCGATCGAGATCGCCTGCCGCACGTCCCAGCGCTGGTTGATGTCGCACATGAGATCGATCTCGTAGCCGATCGCGTTGCGCACGGTGCGGATGCGCTCGATCTCCTTCTCGGGATTGGTGTCGCCCGGCAGCGCGAGCTGGGTCTTCATCTGGCGGAAGCCTTTCTCCACCAGCTTCGCTGCGGCTTTCTCGACGTGCGCGAGCGGGAAGCCGCGCATCAGCGCGCCGCTGGCGTACGTCGGGACCTTGTCGCGGTAGCCGCCGAGCAGCGTCGACACCGGCTGTTCGAGAATCTTGCCGCGGATGTCCCACAGCGCGATGTCGATCGCCGAGAGCGCGAGCGTGAAGATGCCGCCGGGACCGCTCGGACCCGCCGCGGCGCGCAGCTTCTGCACGATGAACTCGATGTGCAGCGGGTTCTCGCCGACCGTGAGCGCGCCCAGCCCGTCGATCGCGGCCTTGAGCGCCGGGCTCATCGCGCCGCCGCCGAAGAAAGTGAAGCCCAGGCCTTCGACACCCTGATCGGTCTGGAGGCGCAGCGTCACGAAGTTCATCGTCGCGCCCGCGGCGGTGGGTCCGTCGGCGAGCGGCTCGTCGAGCGGGAGCTTCACGATGCGCGTTTCGAGGCCGGTGATTTTCATAGCGGTTCTTTCGTTGTTATGTGTCGCGGGGAGAGGCAATCATACAACGGGGTCAGACCCCGGCTTTTTCGGGCTCTGGCCCCGGTTTCAACAGCCTCATCACCTCTTCCGACGCCTTGTTCGCTTCCTCCCGCGTGAGCCGTTCCGCCGCTTCGCCGTCACGCGCGCGTATCGCATCGAGGACCGCCCTGAGGTTCGCCACGCTTTCGTTCGAGCGGGCGGGCGAGCGCTGCGGATGCGTGAGCCCTACCGCACGCCAGCGCGCGATGCGCGCGTGGACGCTCGCGACCATCGACGACAGCGTCTCGCTCGCGGCGCCTTCGAAGAGCACGTCGTAGAAGCGCGTCTTCGCGTCGATCACCGCCGCGGCGTCGCCGCCGTCGTAAGCCTCGACGACGCGCGCGAGCGCCGCTTCGAGCCGTTCGCGCTGTCCGCCGCTCGCCTTCTCCGAGAAGAGCCGCGCCGCGAAACCTTCGAGGACCGCCCGCACCGCGTACAGGTCGCGCGCTTCTTCGAGCGACAGCGTGCGCACGACTGGTCCCTTGTTCGGGATGTTCTCGATCAACCCTTCGGTCTCGAGCTGCCGCAACGCCTCGCGGACGACGGTGCGCGACACGCCCATCATCTCGGTCAGCTCGCGCTCGGTGAGGCGTACGCCCGGCGTAAGGTCGCCGGAGATGATCGCCTGCCGCAACCCGTCCAGCACCTGCTGGCGCAGCGGCGCTGCGTGCTTCTGTATGCCGAGATTGGGCAATTCCATGCTTGACCTCTGTCGTAATATCGTAATACCGTATTACGAGAACGTCGCGGACGCAATCGCAGCCGCGCTGGAGACCCGCATGACCACCCCCGTGAAGCTCGGCATCGTCGGCCTCGGCCGCTGGGCGAAGGTACTGACCCGCGCCGCGTCGAAGTCGGACAAGCTCGAGATCGTCGCCGGCTACAGCCGCACCGAGGAAAAGCGCTCGATGTTCGAGCAGGAGACCGGCGTGCGCGCCGCACCCGATCTGCCGACTCTCCTCGCCGATCCCGAAATCAAGGGGGTCGTCCTCACGGTGCCGAACGAGCAGCACCTGCCGGTCGCCGAGCAGGTCGCGAAGGCGGGCAAGCACATCTACACCGAGAAGCCGATCGCCAACACGCTCGAAGACGGCCTGCGCATCGAAGCGCTGCAGCAGCAGCACGGGGTGCAGGTGGTGGTCGGCCACAGCGCGCGTCTCCTCGTCGGCACGCGCATGATCAAGCGCGCGATCGACCAGGGCGACCTCGGCCGCGTGTCGTTCATCGAAGCGAACTTCTCCAACGAGCGCGCGCTCGAGCTCACGCCAAAGACCTGGCGCTGGTACAAGGACAAAGCCCCCGGCGGACCGCTGTCGCAGCTCGCGATCCACCAGTTCGACGCCCTGCACTACCTCGGCGGCGAGATCGTCGAAGTGTCCTCGATGGCGTCCAAGCTCTCGCCGGTCGGCGCCGAGGTCGACGACCAGTCGATGACGCTGATGCGCTACGCCGACGGCAAAGTGGCGTACGTCGGCTCGTGCTGGACCTCGCCCGGCATCTACTCGATCCGCGTCTTCGGCTCGAAAGGCCTGATGCACTACGAGCTCGATTTCTCGACGTGGGACACGCCCTCCGAGATCCACAAGACGTCGACGCTCTACATCCAGCGCGGAAAGGACGGTTACGGCAAGCGCGAAGCCATCGAGATCCCCGAAGGCGACATGTTCCGCGACGAGCTCGAGCTGTTCGCCGACACGTGCGTCACCGGGCGTCCGTGCGAGCTCACCGCGAGGAACGGCAACGTCGCGGTCGCAGTGGTGTATGCCGCGCTGAAGTCGATCGAGCGCAAAGGCCAGTACGTGCCGCTGGCGGAAGTGATGGCCGAAGCGCAGGCGAAACTGACGTCACCGGCGTGACGTCATTGCCGCGAAGGTGACGGCGACGGCGCGAGCCGATGACGTCATTCCCGCGAAGGTGACGTCGGCAGCGCAGGCCGACGACGTCATTCCCGCGCAGGCGGGAACCCATTTTGACTTTTTTGATTTTTAACGGCATTTAACATGGATCCCCGCCTACGCGGGGACGACGATTGATGTCTTTACCATCGCGCTACTTCATCGATCTCACCCAGCCCGAGATCGCCGCGCAACTCAAGCAGAATCCCCTCGTGATCCTGCCCGCCGGCAGCGTCGAGCAGCACGGCCCTCACCTGCCGACCGGCACCGACATCTATGCCTCCAACGTGATCGGGCACGCCGTCGCCGAGCGCATGGACGGTCTGGTGCTGCCCGGCGGGCCGCTCGGTGTCACGCCGATGCACATGCCGTTCGAAGGCACGATCACGCTGTCGCCCGACACCTATCAGCGCGTGGTGGTCGAGACCTGCGTCTCGCTTGCTACGCACGGCGCGAAGTACTGCCTCATCCTCAACTGGCACGAAGGCAACATCCCGTCGCTCGCGATCGCCGCCGAGGCGCTGCATCGCGAGCACGGCATGACGGTGCTCACGGTGCAGGCGTGCTACGTCGCCGCCGAGCTCTACGGCCACGACTGCGGCGGCCTCACGCACGGCGGCGAGATCGAGGCGCTGGCGGTGCTCGCGTATCGGCCCGACCTCGTCCATCTCGATCGCATCGATTATTCGTCCGACCACTCGCACGGGCGCAAATGGGACAAGCTGCGCCGCACGCGCAGCTACCAGCCGGTGCTGCGCGATATCAAGACGATCGCGGCGACGGGCTGGTACGGCGCGCCCGAGCACGCGACCGTCGCCAAAGGCGTGCAGATGCTCAAGGACATCGCCGATTCGATCGCGAAAGAAGCGACCGAGATCTTCGCGATGCTCGACGAGGCGCAGGGCGGCACCGCCGAGATCAAACACCTCAAAGTCGCGGGTTAAGGAGCAACAGGAGGAGGAGGCTCCTTGGCGGGCCGCTTCGCGGCCCGTCAAGGAGGGGTGAACGCCAAGGAGGGTACCAAGGTTCCCTCCTTGGACCTCCCTCCTTTGTCTGTCCCTAGGCAGGTGGTTTTCTGGAGCAACAATGAACAAACAAGGACAACTCGGCGTCGCCGTCATCGGCGCGGGCCGCATCGGAAGCTTACGCGCGAGGCTCGCGGCGAAGCACCCGTGCGTCGGCTTCCTCGCGATCTCCGACCTCGACGAAGCGAAGGCGCGCGCGCTGGGCGAGACCGCCGGCGCCGACGTCACGTCGACGAACAACTTCGAGATGATCGAGCGGCCGGAGGTGAACGCGGTCTTCGTGTCCACGCCCGAAGGCGAGCACGCCGACCCGATCATCCGCGCGCTGGAGCTCGGCAAGCCGGTGCTCTGCGAGAAGCCGATCGCGCTCGAGCGCAAGGACGCCGAGCGCGTCATGGAGACGCTCGCCGCTACCCGCGGCAAGCTGCGCATCGGCTACAGCCGGCGCTTCAAGGAGTGCTTCCTGCGCGCGAAGGAGCAGATGACACAGGACCGGCTGGGCAGGATCGTCGGCGGGCTCGCGCGCGTCTACAACTCGCGCACCCAGACGTTCTCGATCCTCAAGCGCGATCCGCACGCGACGCCGGTGCTGGACGTGCTCACCTACTACGTCGACCTCATGTGCTGGTTCCTCGAAGGCCGCAAGCCCGTCGAAGTCGTCGCGCGCGGCCAGTTCGGCATCTTCAGGGAGGCGGGCTACGGCGCGCACGACGTGACGTGGGCGATCGTGACGTTCGACGACGGTGCGGTGGTCAACTTCGGCATCAACTATGCGCTGCCCGCCAACTATCCGACGCTCGGTCAGTCCGATCGTGTCGAGCTGCTCGGCACCGAAGGCACGATGATGATCGACGACGACCACATGGAGCACATGCTCCATTCCGAGCGCGGCATACCGCACCCGTACGTGCCGGGGCACACGCTCAAGACCGCGTTCCTCGGCGCCAACGCGGCGGGCGATTGGGCACTCGGAGATTTCTGGGGACCGCTCGGCAACGAGACCCGCGCGTGGCTCGACCACCTCGTCACCGGCGCGCCGACCGCGCACACCACGCCCGAGCAGGCGCTGATCAACCTCGAGACGACGATCGCGATCGAGCGCTCGGCGCGGACGGGGCAGCCGGTCCGCTTGCCGCTGGAGGTCTAGCGGACAAAGTGACGGGTGGAGCGGTGACGGATCTATCAGTGACGGATGAGACGGTGACGGGTGAACCGGTTTTTCGTCACCGCTTTATCCGTCAGCGTTCTATCCGTCACCGCCTTATCCGTCACTTTTTCACGCGACAGCGGCCCGCACCTTCCCCGGCGTAAACGGTAGATCGCGGAGCTGAACGCCTGTGGCGTTCGCCACCGCATTCGCGATCGCCGCCACCGTCGGTCCCTGCGAGCCTTCGCCGGTGCCGAGCGAGCGCTCGTCGGGACGGTTCAGCAGCACGACCTCGACCGCGGGCACTTCCTGGAACGTGAGGATCGGATACTCGGCCCAGGTGCGGGAGGTGATCTGCCTCGCATCGAACTTCACTGCTTCCTTCAGCGTCCAGCTCGCCGACTGGATGACGCCGCCTTCGATCTGGTTGGTGACGCCGTCGGGATTGACGATGCGTCCCGCGTCGACCGCCGCGACCGCTTTCTCGACGCGCACCTTGCCCGTGCGCCGGTCGACGACGACGTCGGCGACCACCGCGACGTAGCACGCGAGGTTCTTGTACCTCGCGAACGCGATGCCGCGCCCGCGCGAGCCGTCGGACTTCTGACCGGGCTTCCACCCCGCCTTCGCAGCCGCCGCTTCGATCACCGCACGCGCGCGCTCGTCGCGCAGGTGTTTCAGCCGGAACGCCACCGGATCGGCGCCGGCCGCGTGCGCCATCTCGTCCATGAACGATTCGAGCGCGAAGACGTTCGCATAAGCGCCCAGGGTGCGCAGCGCCGAGGTTCGGATCGGCATCTCGGGCAGGTAATGCAGCACGATGCGCTGATTGGGAAAGTCGTACAGCGGCACCGCGTTGCGGTCGGCCGCGCCCGCCGGCTGCGGCGAGTTGACCGCTTTCAGCGCCCGCACCGGATCGGCGATGTGCCAGCCCGCGAGCAGGTTGTTGCCGTTGCGCGGTCCGGGACGCGTGCTGTGAGGGTGGCTCCAGACGTCGTGCTGCCAGGAGACGATGTTGCCGGACTCGTCGAGGCGCGCTTTCATCTTCATCACCATGGGCGAGCCGAACGGCTCCCAGCCGAACTCGTCTTCGCGCGACCACAGGAGCTTCACCGGTTTGGCCGAAGTCGCGCGCGAGAGCAGCGCAGCGTCGCACGCCACGTCGTCCGCGCCGTTGTGACCGTAGCAGCCCGCGCCTTCGACGTGGATCGCGTCGATGGCGCTCTCGGGCATGCGCATCACGCGCGCGAGGTCGCCGCGCATCGGGAATACGCCCTGGCTGTGCGTCCACACGGTCAGCTTGCCGTCCTTCATCTGCGCGACCGCGCACGAAGGCGCCATCGATGCGTGCGCCTGATACGGCCGCGTGTACGTCGCCTCGTGCGTCGACACGCGTATCCCGCCGGCGCCGCCGTTCTTCTCGAAGACGACCGCGTCTTCGGACGGCAGCCTCTGCAGATGCTCGTAGAGCTCGGGAACCGCGGGCGGCAGCGCGGGACCGTCGCGCCACTTCGCCGACTCGCGCAGGCTGCGCGCGGCGAGGATCGCCTGCTCTTCGCGCTGCGCCGCCACGGCGAGGAAGCTGCCGTCACACACCACCGCGACCACGCCCGGCATCGCGCGCACGCCTTTCTCGTCGCACGAGATCAACTGCGCACCGGGCGCGGGCGGGCGCACCACGCGGCCGAACACCATGTCGGGCAAACGCACGTCCTGCACGTACGCAGGCTGGCCGATGAACTTGGGAGGAATGTCGCGGCGGGGCACGCTCTGCCCGACCATCTTCAACGCAGACGCGGGCTTGGGCTGCACCTTCGCGGTCGCTTCGCGCCTGAAGTCCGCGTCGCGCGCGATCTCCCAGTAGGTGAGACGCTTGTCACCCGCGGTCACGACGCCGTCGGCGACGCTGACCGCATTCGGCGCGACACCGAGCTTCTTCGCCGCGGCGCCGACGAGCAGGGCGCGCGCTTCGGCGCACGCGTAACGCAGCGCGGTGCCGCTGTTCTCGACCGATTGGCTGCCGGCCGTCATGCCTTCGTTCGGCGAGCGCGAGGTCGCGGCGGAGATCATCTCGACGCGCTCGTACGCGACGTCGAGCTCGTCGGACGCGATCTGCGCCAGCGCGGTGAGTATGCCCTGCCCGAGCTCGATCTTGCCGCTGTAGACGCTGACCGTGCCGTTGTCGTTGATGCGCAGCCAGCCGTCGAGCATGCGGTTGTTCTCGAGGCTGCCCGGCAGCCGCGCCGGCTGCTGTGCGAGCGTCGCCGGAATCGACCACGAGAACGCGAGCGTCAGCGCGCCGGCGGATTTGAGGAAGCCGCGGCGCTTCATGTCGAAGGGCGCGTTCATGCGACCTCCTTCGACGCGCGCAGCACCGCGCGCACGATGCGATTGTGGGTGCCGCAGCGGCAGAGGTTGGCGCCGAGCGCTTTCCTCACCTGCGCTTCGGTGGGCCTGGGCGTGCGGTCGAGCAGCGCTTTCGCGGTCATGATCATGCCGTTGCCGCAGTAACCGCATTGCGCGGCCTGCTCGGCGATGAACGCCCGCTGGAGCGGATGGAGCTTGCCGTCCGGCGAGAGTCCTTCGAGCGTGGTCACCTTCCTGCCGATCGCGGCGTTCGTGGGAAAGACGCACGAGCGCGTCGGCTTGCCGTCGATGTGCACGGTGCATGCGCCGCACTGGGAAAGGCCGCAGCCGAAACGCGGCGCGTTGAGCTCGAGGTCGTTGCGGAGCACGTAGAGCAGCGGCGTCCCCGGCTCGACCCTGACGGTGCGCGTCATACCGTTGACGTTGAGCGTCATGTCCTGCGGCATATCCCCCTCCTCTTCGATGCGCGAAGTGAAGTTTTTTATTTCGCGCTGATCACTTCGCGTTTCGCGTCAAGAACTCAGCCCGGCGGCCACTTGAACCCCCGACCTCCGAGTATGTGCATGTGCAGGTGGAACACGCTCTGGCCCGCGTCGGCGCCGTTGTTGACGACGAGCCTGAATGCGTCGCCGACGCCCAGCTCGCGCGCGATCTTGCCGGCCGCGATCATCATGTGCCCGAGCAGCGCGCCGTCCTGCTCGGTCGCGTCGATCAGCCGCGGGATCTCCTTCCTGGGGATGATCAGCACGTGCGTCGGCGCCTGCGGGTTGATGTCCCTGAACGCGAGGCACTGCTCGTCTTCGTACACGATCTGCGCCGGTATTTCCCGCGAGATCACCTTACCGAATATCGTCGTCATTGCACTTTCTCCCTGCCGGCATTCTGCACCGTCCACGCCACGAGCGCTTCCACGAACGCGTCGGTCGCCTCGGTCAGCCCCTTCACCGCGCCGGAGGCGTTAGGGGCGGCGCGACGCTGCACGTCGAAGACCTGCTGTGCGATGAGCTTGCGCTCCCGGGTCGCGAGCAGGCTGGCGCGGGCACGCAGCGTCACCCGGCTCTCGCCCGGCTGCGCGAAGCTCTGGCTGAAATCCTCGAGCTCGACCCGGAGCGTGTAATCCGCGCGTGCGCCGTAGCCCGGCGCCACCACGCCGCCGCTGACGGCGGCGAAGCGCGCGCGCAAGCGGCCGGTCAGCAAGGCGGCCGGCTCGGCGGTCCAGCGGCTCATCGAATAGCTTTGCGGGCGCGCACCGTCCTCGTACAGCAGGCGGTAGATGATCTGGTCCTCGTCGAGCCACGGCGGCGCACCGACCTGCGGGATGAGCAGCGCGCCCGGCAGCGCGGGATTCGTGCGCGTGTAGGCGGGCTGCGGCCCGAGATCGTAGCTCACCGGCTGCGCCGCGTCGGGGCGATTGATGCTGCAGCCGGCGGTCGCCGCGATCAGACAGAGCACGAAGAAGCGCAGCAACGCTTACCTTTCTTTGACCGACGCTTCGTCCGCCGCGACCTGCCGGACGCGCGGGACTTCGGGCGCAGGCTGCCGCGCCCGCGTTTCGAAACCGCGCTCACCCGGCCCGGGCTGTCCCGCCTTGCGCCCGAACACCAGGCTTTGCGGCTCCTCCTTGAGATCGGCGACGAAGCGGTCGAGGCTGCGCGTGGTGCGCGCGAGCTCTTCGACCAGCAGGTTGATGCGCGGCAGCGATTCGGAGGCGACGGTATCGGCGAGCGAGCCGATCGAATGCGTCGCTTTCTCCGCGCTGCCGGCGACGCGATCGACCGCTTCCATGCGGCTCGCGAGCGCGCGCGAAGTCGCCGTGATCTCGCCCAGCGCGGTCTCGGCCTGGGTCAAGGTCCTGCGCGCATCGGCCATGAGCGGCGCGAGGCTCTTCACACCGGGCTCGGCGGCGTTCGCGACCGCCGCGATGCGGTCGCTCGCGTTGCCGATGCGCTCGCTCGCCTTCTGCAGCCCGACCAGCGCCTGCCCCAGGCGCTCGCGGTTCTCGTCGCTCAGCACCGCGGACACGCGCTGTGCGACCTCGCGCACGTCGGCGAGCGCGTCCTGGCTGGACTCGAACAGGGTTTCGAGAAGCGTGGGACGCACCGCGATGCGCGCGGTATCGCGCGCGCCGGACGGCGGCAGCGCCTCGGGGTTCTTGCCGGTGTCGTCGAGCATGATGTACGAAAGCCCGGTCACGCCCTGGGGCCTGATCTCAGCGTACGTGCCGCGCGTGATCGGCGTTCCCGTCTGTACACCGACGCGGATGAGGATGACGCGCGGATTCTCGTGATCGAAACGGATGTCGGTGACCTTGCCGACGTCGACGCCACGAAAGCGCACGCCCGACTGCTCGAACAGACCGGTGACCGGGTATCGCGACTCGAGCACGTAGTACACCTTCTCGTAGGTATCGCCGCTCAGCCACATCGCGGCGAGCACCACCGCCACCCCGAGCAGCAGGGTGAACAGTCCGGCGGCGATCGCGTGCGCGCGGCTTTCCACGTCAGGCTTCCTGCGCGGCCGCTTCGATCGCGCGGCGTCCGCGCTCGCCGCGGAAGAAGTTGCGGATGAACGGGTGGTCGATCGCGGCGACCTCGGCCAGCGGCCCGACGGCCACCAGCCGCTGATCGGCGAGCACCGCGACGCGCTGCGAGAGCGCGACGAGCGTGTCGAGGTCGTGCGTGACCATGACCACCGTCAGGCAGAGCTCGCGATGCAGCGCGCGCAGGAGCTGCACGAAGCTCTCGCTGCGGTCCGGATCGAGCCCCGCGGTCGGCTCGTCGAGGAACAGCAGCTCCGGCTCGAGCGCGAGCGCGCGGGCGAGCGCGACGCGCTTGACCATGCCGCCCGAAAGCTCCGCGGGCATCTTGATCGCCTGGGACGCGTCCATACCGACCGACTGCAGCTTGAGCAGCACCAGCTCGCGGATCAGCGCTTCGTCGAGCGTCTTGAGCTCGCGCAGCGGCAGCGCGACGTTCTCGTAGACCGTGAGCGCCGAGAACAGCGCGCCGTGCTGGAACAGCACGCCCCAGCGGTTGCGCAGGCGCCGCATCTCTTCGTCGTCGCCGTGATGGAGCGAGCAGCCGAAGACGCACACCTCGCCGCGCGCCGGGCGCTCGAGGCCGAGCATCTGGCGCAGGAGCGTCGTCTTGCCGCTGCCCGAGCCGCCGACGAGCGACAGGATCTCGCCGCGATAGACAGCGAGCGAGAGGTCGCGATGGACCACCTGGCGCCCGAACTGGCTCCAGAGATTGCGCACTTCGATGACCGCTTCGGTCAACTGAGAAAGCTCCCGACGTTGCGGAACAGCACCGCGAAGACCGCGTCGATCACGATGACCAGCGTGATCGCGGTGACGACCGAATTGGTGGTGCCTTCGCCCAGGCTCTCGGTGTTCGGTTTCACCCTGAGGCCGAAGTGGCACGCGGTCAGCGCGATGAATATGCCAAACACAACCCCTTTCGCCAAGCCCAGATACAGGTTGGAGATCGGCACCGCCGCCGGCAGGTTGGCCAGGAAGTAGCGCCAGTCGATGCCGAGCTGGAACTGCGCGCACACCATGCCGCCGATCAGGGCGATCGCGTTGGTCCAGAGGATGAGGAGCGGCATCGCGACCGCCAGCGCGATCGTCTTCGGCAGCACGAGGCGCAGGGTGTGCGGTATGCCCATGACCGCCAGCGCGTCGAGTTCCTCGGTCACGCGCATGACGCCGATCTGCGCCGTCATGGCCGAGCCCGAACGCCCGGCGACGAGGATGGCGGCGAGCACCGGCCCCAGCTCGCGCACGATCGCCACGCCCAGCAGGTTGACGATGTAGACATCCGCGCCGAAGTTGCGAAGCTGCTGCGCCGAAAGATAGGACAGCACCACGCCCACGAGAAAACCGACCAGTGCGGTGATGCCGAGGGCCTGCGCGCCGGTGCGATAGATGTTCGCCGAGATCTCGCGCCACGGGGTGCGGGTGGGATGGTGTACCAGCCCCAGGACTTCCAGGGCGACGCGTCCCAGGAGCACCGTCATGCCGGCGAGGTTGCGCGAGAAGCCGATCATCGCCCGGCCCAGGGCCTCGATCGGTCCTATGAAGCGGCGGCGCCCGCGCCGGATCGGGCGCGGCTCCCGGGCTTCGAGCCGCTCGAACAGCGCGCTGTGCTCGGGCCGGACCTCCGCGGCGTCGGGCAGGCGACGTCCCCACGCCCGCCACAGCAGGAGCGCCCCGGTGTGGTCCAGGGTGTCGATGCCGGTCAGGTCCCAGCGACCGCCGTCGACGCGCGAGAGCGCCTGCTCGAGCTCACGCAGCCGCGGCTGGAGCGATCGGAGTGTCCAGGCGCCGGCGAGCGCGACCGACCCCGCGCCGGTGCGTCTGACCTCCGGTGCGCGGATCGCCGGCGCCGCCTCGTCCGTTGCGGCGGGCGCTGTCACGGCTTATTCCGCATTGCGGTACACATTTGTGACGCTCTGCAATAAAAATTTTGCCCAGAGGGCTTGACGCCCAGTGAAAAGCCCCTATAATCGTTTTTGTGCATTGCAGCAAAACCCCCTACCCCCACCGCCCTGAAGGAGTCGCCATGTCGTCCCTGTATCAGACCCCCGAACAGCTGATCGCCCTGAACAAAGCCAACATCGACGCGGCCCTGCGCTTCGCCGGCGTGGCGCTGGAAGGCGCCGAGCGCCTGATCGACCTGCAGCTCAAGACCGCCAAGAGCGCCCTGAGCGAGAGCTTCGAAGGCGCCAAGGCCCTGGCCTCGGTCCGCGACTTCGAGCAGTTCGCCGCCCTCAAGGACACGCTGGTCCAGCCCTCGGTCGAGAAAGCCACGGCCTACGCCAAGCAGGTCTACGACGTCGCGACCGCGACCCAGTCGGATCTCGGCAGGCTCGTCGAAGAGCAGGTCACCGAGTTCAACAAGCAGGTGATCTCGGCCCTCGACCAGATCGTGAAGAGCGCGCCGGCGGGCTCGGAAGTCGGGATCGCCGCGATGAAGTCGACCCTCGCCGCCGTCAACTCGGGTTTCGACAACCTGACCAAAGTCGCCAAGCAGTTCGGAGAAGCGACCCAGAGCAACATCGAAGTGGTCGCGAACCAGACGATCGAAGCCGCGAAAAAAGCCAAAAAAGCAGCTTAAGTCTTAGCAGCTCCAACGAAAAGCCCCGGTTCGCCGGGGCTTTTTGCTTTTCTACGCCGCCGGTTCGGACCACGCGAAGCCGAGTGTATCGACCCCCGTCTGCAATATCACGATCGCCGCGGGCACGTCCGCGGCGTCTCCCCTCACCCCGAGCTCCACGTGCCGCTGCTCGCCCATGCGCGGCAGGCTGAAGACCTTGAGCTTCGGATAGCGCGCGAGGCAATCGTTCATGAGGTCGATGAGCTGGCTCTCGCCGCAGCCCCTGACGATGATCGAGCGCTCGGCGATGCTCCCCGGCGCGAAGATCTCGCGATAGCGGTTCTCCAGCACCCATTCCACCATCGGCCACGCCATCTGCGGAAAACCGGGCACGAAATGGTGGTTGCCGAGGCTGAATCCGGGGATGCGGTTGTGCGGGTTCGGGACGATCGAAGAACCGGCAGGGAACTCGCCCATCTGCAGGCGCCGCGGCGTGATCTCGTCGCCGAAGCGTGCGCGTATCTCGGTTTCGGCGTCGGGGTGCAGCCGCAACTCGACACCTGCCGCGCGCGCCGCGCACTCGCGGGTGTGATCGTCCGGCGTCGCGCCGATGCCGCCGAAGCTGAACACGACGTCCTCGGCGGCCAGCGTGCGTTTCAGCGTCGCGGTGATGAGCTCGGGATCGTCACCGAGATACTGCGCCCACGCGAGCCCGAGGCCGCGTGCGGCGAGCAGCTCGATCAGCTTCGGAAGGTGCTTGTCCTGGCGCTTGCCGGAGAGGATCTCGTCGCCGATGATGAGGGCAGCGAATTTCATTCGAGTGTTAAGTGTCGAAGGTTAAGTGTTTAGTGGTTGTATCCATTCAACACTCAAAACTCAACGCTGAACACTCGCTCGTAACGCCAGCTACGAGTGTATGTACGACTCGAGCTGCTTGATGGTCTGCTCCTGCTCGGCGATGACTTCCTTGACTAGGTCGCCGATAGAGACGAGCCCGATGAGCTTGTCGCCCTCGCAGACCGGCAGGTGACGGACCCGGCGCTGGGTCATGAGGCCCATGCACTCCTCGACCGTTTTGGACGGATCGACCCTGACCACGTCGGCGGTCATGATGTCGCGCACCGCCATGTCCTGCGACGACTTGCCCTGCAGGATGACCTTACGCGCGTAATCGCGCTCGGACATGATGCCGGCGAGGCGCGTGCCTTCAATGACGAGCAGCGCGCCGACGTCTTTCTGCGCCATGAGCTTCAGCGCGTCGAGCACCGTCGCGTCGGGGCGTATCGAATAGACCTGACCGCCTTTGGCGGCGAGGAGCTGGTTGAGGCTTTTCATACGGCGACCTCCATGGACCAGTGTCGAGTGTCGAGCTGTGAGTGTTGAGAGAAAAAACCGTGCCGTTCAGCACTAAGCACCTAACACTAAACACTTAACACTGCCGCCAGTGTAGCACCGGCGGCTCAAGCTCTGAACGGCTGAACGTTCAGGGTGCGCGGCACGTCCGGCGCGCGCTCCGCGAGCATCGCGGCGAGCGCATCGGCCGGCGCGGGCGCACAGAAGTGGTTGCCCTGCATCGCGTCGCACGCGTGCTCGCGCAGGAAATCCCATTGCTGGCGCGTCTCCACACCCTCGGCGATCACCTGCAGCTTCAGGCTGCGCGCCATGCCGATGACCGCGCGCGTGAGCTCCACCGCGTCCGGCGCGGCCGGCAGCATGCCGATGAGCGAGCGGTCGATCTTCACCGCATCGACCGGGAAGCGCTTGAGGCAGCCGAGCGACGAGTGGCCGGTGCCGAAATCGTCGACGACGATGCGCACCCCGATATCCTTCAGGTGCTTGAGGAGCTTGGCCGCGCGATCGGCGTGCCGCATCAGCGCGCTTTCGGTGAGCTCGACTTCGAGGTAGCGCGGCTCTATCCCGGCGGCATGCGCGGCCTCGCGCAGGCGCTCGACGAGGTCGTCCTGCGCGAACTGGCGCATCGAGAGGTTCAGCGCGATGCGCGGCGCGGCCGCGCCGGCGGTCTTCCACGCCTGCATCTGCGCGCACGCCTGCGTCAGCACCCAGTGCCCGATCTCGATGAAAAGCCCGGCATCCTCGGCGATCGGCACGAATTCGGGCGCACCGATCAAGCCTTGTGATGGATGGCGCCAGCGCACCAGCGCTTCGACGCTCAGCACGCGCCGGTCTTCCACGCTGACGATCGGCTGGTAGTACAGCGCGAGCTCGCCCTGCTCCAGCGCGCGGCGCAGCGCCTTTTCCTTGGCGACGCGCTCCACGAGGTGCGTGTTCATCTCTGGCGAATGGAACTGGTAATTGTTCTTGCCGTGCTCCTTGGCGCGATACATCGCGATGTCGGCGTTCTTGAGCAGGTCGTGCGCGTCCTCGCCGTCCTGGGGATACGCGGCGATGCCGACGCTCGCGGTGATGCGGTACTCGCCGTCGCGCAGCAGGAAAGGCTCGGCGGCGGTGTCCAGCACCTTGCGCGCCACTTCCAGAAGCTGGGTGTCCTCGTCGTAGCCTTCGATCAGGACCACGAACTCGTCGCCGCCCATGCGGCCCAGCGTATCGCCTTCGCGCATGCACACGCGCAGACGGTTCGCGAGGTCCGCGAGCAGCACGTCGCCCGCGTCGTGACCGAGCGTGTCGTTGATGGTCTTGAAGCCGTCGAGGTCGATGAACAGGACCGCGAGGCGCCGGTCGTGACGATGCGCCTGCGCCAGCGCCTGCTGGAGGCGCTCGCTGAACATCGAGCGGTTGAACAGCCCGGTCAGGGCATCGTGGCTCGCGACGAACTGCAGGTTGCGCTCGATCGCCTTGCGCGCGATGAACTGGCCGATGTGCGACGAGAGCGTCTGCGCCACCTGGAGCACCGCCTCGTCCGGCTCGCGGGTGGCGCGCCCGAAGAACTCCATGACCCCGTAGAAGTCGCCGCCCACGCGCAGCGGAAACGCGAAAGCGCAATTGAGACCCGCCGCGGCCGCGGCATCGCGGCGGCCGATCCCGGCTTCGGCGGCGAGATCGGACACCCATACCGGGGCTCCCGTATCCCAGACGCGCTGCCCGATGCCCTGGTCCTTGCCCGGCCGCCCCAGGCGCATCTTGCAATGCTCGCGAAAGGTGTCGAGCTCGGGCGAAGGCAGCGACCACGATTCGGCGCAGCGCAACAGCAGGTTCTGGCGGTCGAGCACCCAGCGCACGCCGCAGGCGAAGCCGAACGCTTCGCACATCGTCTGCAGCACGCGCGGGATGGCGTCTTCGGCGCTGTTCGCTTCGGTGAGCACCATCGCGATGCGGCTGATCACGGCCTGCTGCTGCTCGGCGCGGCGGCGCTCGGTGATGTCCGCGATGAGGGTGAGATAGCCGGTCGGCCGTCCGGTGACGTCGTGGATGCGGGCGCCCGACACCGCGACATCGATCCGCTTGCCGTGGCGGGTGACGACCGGCGATTCGATGCCGGCCACGCTCTCGCCCGCCAGCACTTTCGTCCTGAACGCGGTCTCGGCGGCCTCGGAGTCGGCGGAACGGTAAGGCACGAGCTCGCCGCGCACCTCGTCGAAAGTCCAGCCGAAGATGCGCTCCGCCGCGGCGTTCCAGCTCTCGACGTGGCCTTCGACGTCACGCACGATGATCGCCAGGGGCGAGGCCTCGATCAGCGCACCGAGCTTCTGCGATGCCTGCCGCAGCTCCTCGCCCATCACGCGCTGGGCGTAGACCTGCTCGTTGAGCTTGAGATTCGCGACGCGCGAAGCGGCGTGGCTTTCCGAAAGCTGGGCGAGGAGCTCGTTGTTCTCGAACTTCATCGCGATCGCGCCGCGGATCATCTCGGAGACGCGGGGGCCGGTGCCGAGCAGCACGACCATCAGCACGAGCAGCATGACGCCCATGTAGAAATGGACCCAGGTGCCCTGGAGGAAGACCGCCGGTATGGTCGGCACGAGCGCCGGTACCAGAAACGCCAGGAAGGCGTTGTTGATCGGGGACAGCACCAGGCAGGCGGTGATCACCATGCCGCCGACGATGAAGATGACGAGGAATTCCTGTGCCATCGCCGGCGCGGGATACAGCGCCGAGCCGAGCACGCCCCACGCCGCTCCGCCGGCGACCGCGCCGGTGACGAAGTATCCGCACCATTTGCGTGCCTCGGCCGGCGCGGGCTGCTTCGCGAGATACGAACGGTAGAGCAGGTAGCGGGTGCCGTGGACGACTACGAGCATCGCGGCCCACAAGGACAGGCTGACGGCGGGAACGACGTCCCACAGCGCTGCGACGACGACCGTGCCGGCGAGGAGCGATGCGCCGTAGATGGAGCGGGAAAAGCGGTAGAGCTGATTCACCTGCTCGGCGTATATCGCTTCCGCCCGGGTGAATGCCGGGACCCCGATCGAGTCGGGGGAAGGTGCCGCAGGTGACGTGTCTCCCTCACCCATCTGAGTTGTTGGACGCCGCTAGCTTCAGGGTGCTGCCGGATTGTGACACGAAAAAAGAGCGCCGCGATACGCCGGCATCACGCACGAGCGCGTATCGCATCGGCTCTCGCGATCACTGTCTGTGCCATGCGTATGTTCGCGATGTCGACGAGCTTGCCGTCGATCTGCACCGCGCCTTTACCTTGTAAGGCAGCCTCCGACATCGCGTCCACGATGCGGCGTGCACGCAGCACTTCGTCCTCTGCGGGACTGAACACTTCGTTGAGCGGCGACACTTGCGTCGGATGGATCGCCCACTTGCCGTCATAGCCCATCGCGGCGACTCGCTTCGAAGCCGACAGGAAACCTTCGGCGTCCTTGAAGTCGCCGTACACGCCGTCTATAGGCCTTAAGCCATAGGCACGGCACGCGACGAGCACCCGCGCCTGCGCGTAATGCCACGGATCGGCCTGATTGTAGGTGCGCTTGCCATCGTCATCGCGATCGGACAACACGCCATAATCGTGATGAAGTCCCCCTATACCCGTCGTGCGCGCGCGCGTCGACGCGGCGAAATCGCCCGCGCCGAAGCAGATCGCTTCCAGCCGCACGCTCGACTGCGCGATCGCTTCCACGTTCGCCAGCCCGAGCGCGGTCTCGATCAGGATCTCGAAACCGACTGTCTTCTCCCGCTGCAACGACTGCTCGATCTGCGTCACCAGCATGTCGAGCGCATACACGTCCGCCGGGACGCCGATCTTCGGGATCGAAAGAAGGTCGAGCCGCGGGCATGCTTCGACCACCTCGATGACGTCGCGATACATCCAGTGCGTGTCGAGCCCGTTGATGCGCACGCCCATCGTCTTGTGACCCCAGTCGACGTCGTTGAGCGCCGCGATGACGTTCCTGCGCGCCGCCGCTTTGTCGTCGGGGGCGACCGCGTCCTCGAGATCGATGATGACTACGTCCGCCGCCGAGCGCGCGGCTTTTTCGAAGAGCGCGACCGACGCGCCCGGGACGATCAATTCGGAGCGCGTGAGGCGCGGGGTTCTCATCTCGTGCTGGGTGAAGCTCATCGGGCGCTCCTTTGCGACATCGCTTCGATCACCTCGATGATCGCCGACAGATCGCGGCCGCCGTCGCCGCGTCCCATCATCGCGTTGATGTGCTGCATGACGACCGCTCCCGCGGGTGCGGCCTGTCCAAGACCGTGCGCGAGACCGAGCACGATGTCGAGGTCCTTGTGATAGAGCCGCGCTTCGATGCCTGCGGCGAAGTCGCGCTCGACCATGCGCTTGCCGAAGAGGTCGAGCACGCGGCTCGCGGCGACGCCGCCCATCATCACCTCCCGCACTTTCCCGGGGTCGATGCCGGTCGCCCTGGCGAGCGACAGCGCTTCGGCCACGCCCTGGGCGGCGACGAGCAGCGCGAGCTGATTGCACGCTTTGGTCGTCTGTCCCGCGCCGCTGTCGCCGACGTGGACGATCGTCTTGCCGAGACACTCGAAGAGCGGCTTCACTTTCTCGAACACGTGCGGCTTGCCGCCGACCATGATCGAGAGCGTCGCGCCTTCGGCGCCCGCCGGACCGCCGGACACCGGCGCGTCCAGCATGTCGATGCCTTTTTCGGCGAGCCGCTGGCCGACGCTGCGCGCGACTGCGGGCGAGATCGTCTCCATATCGACGAGGATCGATCCCGCGCGTGCACCGGCAGCGATGCCGTCCGGCCCGAGCGCGACCGCTTCGACGTCGCTCGAGGTCGTCACCATGGTGAAGATCACTTCGGCGTTCTGCGCCACATCGCGAGGCGTCGCGAACGCGCGCGCCCCCGCTTTGATGAGCGGCTCCGCCGACGCCGCGCGCCTCGCGTACACCGCCATCTCGTGGCCGTGCTTCATCAGGTGCAGCGCCATCGGGCGCCCCATCACACCCAGTCCTATGAATCCCAGTTTCATGTCGTCACCTTATCAATCCCATCGCCATCAACACCGGCAGCGTGATCCAGAACAATATCGTGCTCCAGCCGATCAGCAACGCGGCCGCCGCGGCATCCAGCCGGAACCGGTCCGCCAGCAGGAGCGCGGTCATCATCGACGGCGTCGCGCCTTCCACCACCGAGGCGAGCTGCGCCTCCCCCGGCCGATCGTAGAACGCGTGCACGATGCCCCACACGATGAGGGGCGTCGCGACCAGCTTGACTGCCGCGGCGCCGAGGATCTCCGGACGCGGCGCGAGGCGCCGCCACGGGATGGTGAGGCCGAGCACGAAGAGGATGACCGGGATCGTCGCCTGGCCGATGAAGCGCGCGGCGGTCACGAGCGGCGCGTAAGCGATGTCGAGCAGTTGCGCCACGGTGCCGAGGATGAACGCCCAGATCGGCGGCATCGCGAGCATGACCCGCCACACCGGCGCGTGCTTCACGTTCTTGTCGTGAGAGCCGAACCGCGTCGCGATCCACACCCCCAGGCTCCACACCAGCGGCATGGTCATCAGCATGTCGTTGAACACCGCGTAGCGCGTCGCTTCGCGGCCGTAGAAGAAGATCAGCACCGGCACGCCGATGTTGAAGGTGTTGCCGAACATGCCGGCGAGCATGAGCGAGGCGCGCGTCGGATCGGTGAGGCGCCAGATCGGCAGGACGTACAGCAGGATATACAGCAGGGCGCCCGAGATCAGCGTGCCGATGCCGACCAGGAGCGGCACCGAGAGCAGATCGCGGTCGATCGGCGTCGTCGCGGACACCGCGAACAGGATGCAGGGGTAGAACACGTACATCACGAGGCGGTTCAACTGCATGCGCAGCACCGCCACCTCGGCGTCGGCGAAGAAGCGCGGCCAGAACGCGCCCGCGGCGACGAGCAGCCCGAGCGGCAGCATCACCTGCACCATCAGGTTGAAGAGCTGCGTCATGCTGCGGGTAGCGGCCGGGCCGTGCTCTCGATGCCGCTCAAGGCGTGACCGGCGTCCTCACCGCGCCGCCGAGGAGCCCCTCGCACCACGCGGCGACCGCGAGCACGCGGTCGTCCTCGGCGTGACGGCCGACGATCTGCAGCCCGAGCGGCAGGCCCGCAGCTCCGAGCGCGACCGGGATCGCGATCGCGGGCACGCCGAGGAGCGTCCAGATCGTGCAGAACGCGGGGCTGCCGGTCTCGGCCAGCGTGGCCGGCGCTTCGCCCGTCGACGGCGGCGTGACGATCGCATCGTAACCGTCGTACGTGCGGGCGAAGGTTTCGCGTAGCGCCGCCGCCGCGGCCAGCGCTTCGCGATAGGCGGCCTCTTCGATCTTCATGCCGTAGTCGATGAGCGCGTTGATCTGCGCCCCCATGTCGAGCGCGTGCTTCTCCTGCAGGGGCCCGAAGTACTTCGCGCCTTCGTACGCGAGGATCGTGCGATGCACTTCGAGCGCGCCCTCGAACGCGGCCGGAAGCTCCAACTCGTCGATCTTCGCGCCGGCGCGCTCGAACGCATCGGCGTTGCCCGCGAGCATCTCGCGCTGCGCGGCGGTCGCCGCGGGCCAGACCGGCGTGCGCACCACCGCGATTCTCGGCGGCTCGCGCGGCGGGGCCACCGCGGCGCTCACATCTGCGGCGACGACAGCCGCCAGCGTCGCCGCGTCGGCGACGTTGCGCGCGAAGACCCCGGTGTGATCGAGCGTCGGCCACGGGTCCATCGTGCCGTCGTTGGAGATGGCTCCGAAGCTCGGCTTGAAGCCGACGACGCCGCAGAACGCCGCGGGCCGGATCACCGATCCGTTGGTCTGCGTGCCGAGCGCGCCGGCGACCATGCCGCAGGCGACGGCGGCCGCCGAGCCCATCGAGGATCCGCCCGGCGTGTGCTTCAGGTTCCACGGATTGCGCGTCTTGCGCGGAGTGTAGTACGCGAACTCGGTCGTGACCGACTTGCCGAAGATCACCCCGCCGGCGTTCTCCAGCGCGGTGACGCACGCCGCGGAGCGCTTTGCTACCGCGGCGGACTCGTAGATCGGCGAGCCGCAGCGCGTCGGCAGGCCTGCGACGTCGATGATGTCCTTGATCGCCAGCGGCACGCCGGCCAGCGGCCCGGTGCTGTCGAGGACCTCCGCGCGCGCGATCGCCCGCTCGGCATCGAGCGCGACCCACGCCTTCACCTTCGGCTCGAGCGCGTCGATCCGCGCCGCGTGCGCCCGCGCGACCTCCGCCGCGGTGTGGCGCTTCTCGCGCACCCCGGCGGCCAGTTCACGCAGCGTCAGATTCCACAAATCCATAAAAAGCTTGGACCGCAAAGGACGCAAAGGACGCAAAGGAAAGCCAAACCGATCGCACGCGGGATCGACTGCTGCAAAGCATCGTGCTCAAGTGCGCACCGACCGCTGCAAACCTTTGCGTCCTTTGCGTCCTTTGCGGTTAATTATGCTTTTGACGTGCTTCGGGGTTGATCAGATTGGGTGGAGTCGCACCCGTCAGCGCGGCGACCGCGTTCTTCGCGGCGGTCATCGCCATCGCGCGGCGCGTGGCTTCGGTGGAGCTGCCGACGTGCGGCGCGAGGACGACGTTGTCGAGGTCGAGGAATGCGGGATTGAGCTTCGGCTCGTTCTCGAACACGTCGAGGCCCGCGGCGCGGATCGTACCCTGCTTCAGCGCCTCGATCAGCGCGGCGTCGTCGACCACGCCGCCGCGCGTGGAGTTGATGAGGATCGCCGACGGCTTCATCTTCGCGAGCTCCGCCGCGCCGATGAGGTGGTGCGTCTCGGGCGAATACGGCACCTGGAGCACGACGAAATCGGACTGGCGCAGCAGGTCGTCCAGGCTCACGAGCGTCGCATTGAGCTTCGCCTCGATGTCCGGCTCGACGCGCTTGCGGTTGTGATAGATCACTCGCATGTCGAAGCCGCCCGCGCGCCTGGCGATCGCCTGCCCGATGCGGCCCATGCCGACGATCCCGAGCGTGGCGTGGTGCACGTCGACGCCGAGCAACTGTTTGAGCCGCCATCCGGTCCAGTCGCCGTTGCGCACGTAGCGCTCGACCTCGGTGATGCGCCGCGCCGCTCCCAGCATGAGCGTCCACGCGAGGTCGGCGGTGCTGTCGTCGAGCACCCCCGGCGTGTTCGTCGCCAGCACGCCGCGCGCGGTGCACGCCGCGACGTCGATGTTGTTGTAGCCGACCGCGATATTGGCGACGACTTTCAGATTCGGACAGCTCGCGATCAGCGCGGCGTCGATCCTGTCCGTGAGGCTGCAGACGATCGCGTCCTTGTCCTTCGCGCGCTGCACGAGCGCGTCCGGCGTCAACGCGACGTCCTCCTGGTTCGCTTCCACTTCACAATGCTGCGCGAGAAATTCGACGGTTTCATCGAAGACTTCGCGCGTCACCAACACCTTCGGCTTCTTGCCCACCCGTTCACCCGTTCACTCGTTCACCCGTTCACGGCTGTTCACGGGCGGGGTCCAGATATTACGACACCGCGTCTCGCGTATAAACACAGCGCCGGCCAGCCCGGTGCACGTGAAGAGCGCGAGCACCGCGAGCGCCGCACGATAATCGCCGCTGGTGTCGAGCACCCAGCCGACCAGCGGCTGCAACAGGCCGGCCGAGAGGAAGCCGCCGACGTTGACGAGGCTCGTCGCCGTGCCTGCGTAGCGCGGCGCGTTCACCTCCTTCGCGCACGCCCACGACAGCGAAAACCCGCTGAATACGGCTCCCGTGGTCAGGGCGAGCGGATACGTCCAGCCGTGCGCGACGCCGGCGATCCACAGCACCCAGCACGCGAGGTAGAGCGCGCCCGAGGCGATGATGAGGGGCCGCCTGCGCTGCATGCGGTCCGACCACCAGCCGACGAGCACGGTCGAGCACGCATACCCCGCGAGTATCAGGCTGGTGTGGCGGCTCGCCTCGACGGCGGTCATGCCGTACGTCGCCGTCAGGAACGGCACCGCCCACAGGCCGACGAAGCTCATGTTGACGCCCGACAGCCCGAAGTTCACCCAGAATCCCGGCCACGTCGCGCGGTTGCGCACGACCGCCGCGAGGCCGCGGTACCACGGCTCGGCGTCGTCGTGCCGGGTGTCGCGGGGCGCGGGGGCGTCCTGCACCATCCACAGCGTCAGCAGCGCCAGTGCGAGCGATACCACGCCGATCGCGCCGAAGACCGCGCGCCACGACACGAGCGTGATCAGCCACGCGAGCGGCACGGTCGCGGCGAAGGCGCCGGCGATGCCCACCACGTTCGCCCACGCGGTCATCGTCGCGAAGCGGCGCTCCTCGAACCAGCTCGCGTTGAGCTTCATCACGCACACGAACGCGACCGATACGCCGAGGCCGATCAGCGTGCGGCCCGCTGCGGCCATCGCGAGATCCGGCGCGGCGGCGAACATCAGCGAGCCCACGCCGGCGAGGAACGAGCCCGCGGCGAGCGTCAGGCGCGGACCGAGCGTGTCGGCGAGGACGCCGGTCGGGAGCTGCATCAGCGCGTAGACGTAGAAATAGGTCGCGGCGAGCGCGCCCAGCGCGGCGCCGCTGACGCCGAAGGCGTGGGTGAGCTCGCCCGCGAGCGCGGCGGGCGCGACGCGATGGAAGAACGACAGCCAGAAGGCCGCCACGCCGAGCGTGAAGACCGCCCGGCGCAGCCGCGAGGTCACATGGGCAGCCAGGCCGCTACTTGTACAGCACCTGCGGCAGCCACAGTCCGATGCCCGGGAACATGTACAGCATGAACAGCGCGATAACCTGTATGGCCATGAAAGGCATCATGCCGGCGAAGATCTGGTTGAGCGTCACGTGACTCGGGGCGACGCCCTTCAGATAGAACGCCGCCATCGCGACCGGCGGCGAGAGGAAGGCGGTCTGCAGGTTGAGCGCGACCAGCAGTCCGAAAAACAGCGGGTCGATGTGGAAGTGCGGCAGGAGCGGGATGAAGATCGGCATGAAGATGACGATGATCTCGGTCCATTCCAGCGGCCAGCCGAGGATGAAGATGATCGCCTGCGCGAGCAGCATGAACTGCACCGGCGAGAGCTCCATCGACAACACCCACTTCTCCACGAGCTCCTGTCCGCCGAGCAGCGCGAACGCCGCCGAGAAGATCGCCGAGCCGATGAAGAGCCAGCACACCATCGCGCTCGTCTTCGCGGTGAGGAACGAGGACTCCTTCAGGATCCCGCCGAGCTCGCGCAGGCCGCTGCCGATCGCGCTCGACTTGGGTCGGCCCGGCGGCACCGTGCGGAATTTCTCGATCATGCGATAGGCCACCGCGAGGACGAATCCGCCGAAGGCGCCGACGGCTGCGGCTTCGGTCGGCGTCGCGAGCCCGAACACGATCGATCCGAGCACCGCCAGGATCAGCAGGGCCAGAGGGAAAAACGATGCGAGCAGCATCTTGAAGACCTGCAAGCGCTCCCAGGTCCACAGGAGATAGACGACGACGAGGATCACGACGAACACACCGAGTGTGATCCAGAACCACTCCGGCGTCGGCTGCCGCTCGGCCGCGCTCGCTTTCACGTCGGGAACCTTGGCGACGTCGGGCGCCGGCGCAGGCGTCCCGGGTGGCGCGGGAGCGGGCGCGGGCTCGGCTTTCACGTCCGTGCCCGGGGGCGACCCGGTGAGTCCGCCCGCGCTCGCCGGCGGCTCCGACACACCCCCGGCGGGCGGCGGCTCGGCGAGGCCCGTGCCGCTCTCGCTCGGCGGCGGTTCAGCAAGTCCGGTCGATTCGGCGGGCGGCGTCGCAAGACCGGTGCCGCTGTCGGTGCTCGCCTGCGAACCGGTCGTCAGCTCGAGGCCTGCGGTGCTCACCTCGGTTTTCGGCGCGGTGGAGACGTCCCACATGAAAAGGGAGAGGCTGCCGAGCACCAGGAACGGCAGCAGCGAGATGAAGAGCTGTGCGATGGCGCCTCTCTTCGGCGCGCCGTTCGCTCCCAGA
This sequence comes from Burkholderiales bacterium, assembly GCA_036262035.1. Classification (NCBI taxonomy): domain Bacteria; kingdom Pseudomonadati; phylum Pseudomonadota; class Betaproteobacteria; order Burkholderiales; species Burkholderiales bacterium. The sequence continues at coordinate 343,926 of DATAJS010000005.1, forward strand.
GCGCGGACCGTCGCGATCAGCGGGTTGCGCCCGAGCGGCTTGAGCTGCTCGGCGACCGGCGGAAGCGGCACGCGCCGCTCGCTCTCGGGCAGCGGCGGCATGAGCTCCGGCCGCCACTTGGCGAGCACGATCACGTACACGAGATAGAGTCCGGCGAGCATGAGCCCCGGAAAGAACGCACCGGCGTAGAGCTGCACGACCGATACGCCAGCTGTCGCTCCATACACGATGAGCAGCACCGACGGCGGGATCAGGATGCCGAGGCAGCCGCCCGCGGTGATCGCGCCTGCCGAGATCTTGATGTTGTAGCCCGCTTTCAGCATCGCCGGAAACGCGAGCAGCCCCATCAGCGTCACGACCGCGCCGACGATACCGGTAGCCGTGGCGAAGATCGCGCACGTGACGATCGAGGCGACGGCGAGAGAGCCCGGCACGCGCGCGGTCGCAAGGTGCAGGCTGCGAAACAGCTTGTCGATCAGCGCCGCGCGCTCGACGAGGTAGCCCATGAACACGAAGAGCGGCACCGCGATCAGCACGTCGTTCGACATGACGCCGTACGAGCGCTGCACGAAGAGGTCGAGCACCTGCCGCGGCGCGAGGTCCGGATTGACGCTGCGATAGGCGAGCCACGAAAAGAACACGCCCATTCCCATCAGCGTGAACGCCGTCGGGAAACCGAGCATGATGCCCACGACGATGAGCGCGAGCATCAGCAGGCCGAGGTGCCCGTTCTGGACCGGCTGACCCCACGGCCAGAAAACGAGAATGGAACCGATGATGAGGCCCATCAGCCCCAGGCCGAACCACAGCTCGCGGCGTATCCTCATTTACCGTGCTCCTGCTGCACCACAAGCTTGTCGAGCTTCTCGATATCCTCGTCCTTGACGTGGACCATCTCCTTCAGCTTGTCGACGTCGACCTCCTCGACGTCGGCGGTGCGCGACGGCCACTCGCCCTGCTTGATGCAGATGATGCAGCGGATGATCTCGACGATGCCCTGCACGAGCAGGATCGCGCCGGCGAAGGGGATGACCGTCTTGAAAGGATAGATCGGCGGGCCCTCGGCGGTGATGTTCGAGTGCTCGTCGATGCGCCACGAATCCGCGGCGTAATAATACCCGGCCCACACCAGCGCGACCACGCCGGGGATGAAGAACACGATGTAGAGGATGAGGTCGATGGTCGCCTGCGTGCGCGGCCGGAAAAATCCGTAGAGCACGTCACCGCGGACGTGACCGTTCACCGACAGCGTATACGCGCCCGCCATCATGAACAGCGTGCCGTAGAACATGATCATGACGTCGAACGCCCACGCGTGCGGAGCGTCGAGCGCGTAGCGCGAGAACACCTCCCACGACACGAGCAGCGTGAGCGCGACGATGAACCAGGAGAATGCGTGACCGATGAAGGTGCTGATCTTGTCGATCGTCAGCAATAGTCTTTGCATACCGCGTCATCCAGTGCCGCCGTCAGCTTCACGACAGCTTTTTCGGACGTCCACAAAAAAAAACCATCCGGCGGCCGGCCGGATGGTGTGAATGCCCAGGTTCAGGTGCTTAAGCCTTCTTCTCCGCCGGCTTCTTGCCGCCGAAGTAGTGGTTGTACGCCATGCGGCGGCTGACGTTGGTGTCGAGGTCCCAGCGCACCGCGCGCTCGGCGAAGCGGCGCTGCGATTCGTTGATCTCCTTGAACAGCGGGTTCTCGGCGATCTTCTTCTGGATGGCGTTGTCGTAGCCCGTGAGCTGGCGCTGCAGCACCGAGTCGGGCGTCTTGTAGAACTTCACGCCCTGCTTCTGCTGCATCTCCATGTAGTCCTGCGAGTAGCGGTGCACCGCTTTCCACGACATGTCGGCCGACGCGGCTTCGCAGGCGTTCTCGATGATCGCCTTGATCTTGGCGGGCAGCGCGTCGAACTTCTGCTTGTTGAACATGATCTCGAACTGCTCGGCGTTCTGGTGGAAGCTCTGCAGCATGCAGACCTTGGAGACGTCGGGGAAGCCGAGCAGGCGGTCCGAAGTCGCGTTGTTGAACTCCGCCGCATCCAGCAGGCCGCGGTCCATCGCCGGGACGATTTCGCCGCCGGGCAGCGCGTTGACCGCGGCGCCGAGGGCGGTGAACACGTCGATCGAGATGCCGACGGTGCGGAACTTGAGTCCCTTGAAGTCTTCGGCCTTGGTGATCGGCTTCTTGAACCAGCCGAGCGGCTGGGTCGGCATCGGGCCATACGGGAACGAGACGACGTTGGCGCCGATCGAGCTGTAGAGCTTGTTCAGGAGCTCCTTGCCGCCGCCGTACTTGTGCCACGAAAGAAGCATGTTGGCGTCCATGCCCCATGCCGGGCCCGAGCCCCACAGCGCGAGCGCGTTCTGTTTGCCGTAGTGATACACCAGCACGCCGTGGCCGCCGTCGAGGGCGCCCTTGGATACCGCGTCCAGCAGGCCGAAGGCCGGAACGACCGCGCCGGCCGGGAGCACCTCGATGCGCAGATCGCCGCCGGTCATGTCGTTGACCTTCTTGGCATAGTCCAGCGCGTACTCGTGGAAGATGTCTTTCGCCGGCCACGTGCTCTGCCAGCGCATGTTGATCGGCCCGCTCGACGAATGGACGGCGGGCGCTGCCGGGGCTGCCTTCCCCTTGTCCTGGGCCATCGCGAACAGGGGCATCGCGCCGGCCGCAGCGGCGGTCGTCGCGGCTGCACGCGTCAGGAACTTGCGGCGCGGGGGTACCGATTGCTCTTGGGCGGGACTGGCGGGCTTTTTGGACATGCTTCCTCCGTGGTGTGGTATCGACCCTTCGGCTTGCCCTCACATGACGCCCCGGCGGAAAGACTGGAAGCTCAGGCGGACAGCCGCTCTATTTCTTGTCTGATCCAGCTATGTCGCGGCAATCCTATACCTCGCTCCCAGGCAACGCAAGCGGGTTGCACGAACTGAGAAGCGCTCGATTCCATCGGAATATCCGCCGAGCGTCACGTGTGCGGCGCACCCCCGCGCGAGCGCGTGAGCGCCTCGGCGATCGGCGTGATCACGTCGACCGGAACCGGGAACACGATGGTGTTGCTCTTGTCGCCCGCGATCGAAGAGAGCGTCTGCAGAAACCGCAGCTGCATCGCCTCGGGCTGCTGCGCGAGCATGCGCGCGGCTTCGAGCAGCTTCTCGGCCGCCTGCTGCTCGCCTTCGGCATGGATGACCTTGGCGCGCCGCGTGCGCTCCGCTTCGGCCTGCTGCGCGATCGCGCGCACCATCGACTCGTTGATGTCGACGTGCTTGATCTCGACGTTGGCCACCTTGATGCCCCAGGCGTCGGTCGCCGCGTCGAGGATCCGCTGGATGTCGATGTTGAGCTTGTCGCGCTCGGCGAGCATCTCGTCGAGCTCGTGCTTGCCGAGCACCGCCCGCAGCGTGGTCTGTGCGAGCTGGCTCGTCGCCTCGAAGAAGTTGGCGACCTGGATGATCGCTTTCTCCGGATCGATCACGCGAAAGTAGACCACCGCGTTCACCTTCACCGACACGTTGTCGCGCGAGATCACGTCCTGGCTCGGCACGTCGAGCACGATGGTGCGCAGGTCGACCCGCACCATCTGCTGCACGCCGGGGATGAGGAAGATGAGGCCCGGGCCCTTGACCGAGGTGAAGCGGCCGAAGGTGAACACGACGCCCCGCTCGTATTCGCGCAGCACGCGCAGGCAGAAGAACAGCACGAACAGGACGACGAGTATCGCGACGCTGCCCAGCCCCATATTGAAGATCGAAGTCATGTTTTCCTTTCGTCCGGGTCCGACCCCGGCTTTTCGGGGTCAGACCCCGGTTTTTTCGACTGTAAGCAGCAACCCGGCGATCGACTTTACGCGCACGTGCTCGCCCGCGCGCAGCGGCTCGGCGCTCTTCACGCGCCACGTCTCGCCGTGCACGCGCGCCCAGCCTTCGCGCTCGCAGTCTTCGAGCATGACGCCTTCGGCGCCGCGCAGCTCTTCGCGCCCGCTCACCACCGGGCGGCGCCGCACCTCGAGCGCGAACCACGCGGTCGCGAAGACCAGCGCCGACATCACCACGGTGAAGCCCGCGACGAACGACAGGGGGATCGCGAGACCCGGGGCGGTCTCCGGATCGACGAGCACCACCATGCCGATCGCGATCGCCGCGACCCCGCCGACGCCGAGCGCGCCGAAGCTCGGCATGAAGGCTTCGCCGACGAGGAACGCGATGCCGAGCAGTATCAACGCGACGCCCGCGTAATTGATCGGCAGGAGCTGCAGCGCGTACAGGCCGACCAGCAGACAGATGCCGCCGAGCACCCCCGGCAGCACGAAGCCCGGGTTCATGAACTCGAAGAGGAGCCCGTAGACGCCGATCATCATGAGGATGACCGCGACGCTCGGGTTGGTGACGATCATGAGCAGCCGCGTGCGCCAGTCCGCCTCGACGCGCGTGATCTGCGCGCCGGCGGTGTGCAGGACCCGGTCGACGCCGTTGACGGTGACCTTGCGGCCATCGAGCTTCGCCAGGAGATCGCTGACGTCGCGCGCGACGACGTCGATCACCTTGAGCTTCAGCGCCTCGGCGGCGGGCAGGCTCACGGCTTCGCGTACCGCGCGCTCGGCCCAGTCGGCGTTGCGGCCGCGCATGCTCGCCAGCCCGCGGATGTACGCGGCGGCGTCGTTGATCGCCTTGCTGCGCATGCTCTCGCGGGTCGTCGGGACGCTCTTGCCTTTATCCTTCTTCTCGTCGGCGCGGGCAGGCTCGTCGCCGCCGCCGATCGACACCGGCGTCGCGGCGCCAAGGTTGGTCGCGGGCGCCATCGCCGCGACGTGGCTCGCATAGAGGATATAGGTGCCGGCGCTCGCCGCGCGGGCGCCGTCGGGCGCGACGTAGGTGGCAACCGGAACGGGCGACGCCAGGATAGCCTTGATGATCGCGCGCATCGAGGGATCGAGCCCGCCGGGCGTGTCGAGCTCGATGACGACGAGCGCGGCCTCCTCGCGCGCGGCTTTGGACATCGCGCGGCTCACGTAGTCCGCGCTCGCGGGCGTGATGGGGCCGTCGACGTTGACGACGACCACACGGGGCGCAAGCTCCCCTGCCGCCGCAAGGCATGCGGCGAGCGCGATCAGAACTGCCCACATCCGGCACCGCACCTTCAAAACGCCTCCCGTACGTGACTGAGCCGCCCGGCTCACGCCGGACGGCTCTTTCACTATACCGCTAGAGGCGGTCCAGTCGTAGGGTGCGTGGCAACGCACCGCTAAAGGCGCGGTGCGCTTGCGCGCGCCCTACGATGTACGATGCGTACGTCTACCTCGGTTCCTGCGGGCCCGTGCCCAGGATCTGCCCGCCCGCGTCGACGCCGGCCGCGCCGACCGCCTGCGTCTCGACGCTCGCCGGCCAGCGGAACTGCGCGGTCTTCAGGCCCTTGTTGCCGACGCTGAACTTGCTCGTCACCGTGTGGCCATTGTACGTCGCCTGCGCGGTGTACGAGCCGGCCGGCAGGCGCGCGAGGAGCCATGGGCCGTTAGACACGTCGTCGATCACGAGCTGGCCCTTGGAGTTCGTCACTTTCACGCCGACGTCGGACACGTAGTTGCCGGTGTTGAGCGCGAACACCATCTTCACGTTGGCGTTCGACTCCGAGCCGCGCAGCGTGTCGCGCGCGTTGAGGCTCACGCCGCCGCTGACCGCGGGAACGCTGGCATTCGCTTTCTTCGCGTCGGTTTGCAGCGCAATGCCGCCGTCGGCCGACTGCCCGGTCACTACACCCGGCTGTCCCTGGCCCGCGGGCCTGCTGGTGCCGTCGCGGGACATCGATTGCGCCCACGCGGTCGTCGTCGCGAGGGCGGCCGTAACCATGATTACGCCAAGCTTTTTCATAGGCTCACTCCTGATCGTCGTTGGACAGATTACGCCGGGCCGGGCATTCCGGCGCGTGCGCCATTCTGGGATGGAAGGGCAACCGGCGTGCCTGAGGCAATATACTGAGGAATAAAGTCAAAACCAGGGTCAGACCCCGATGACGCCGGGGTCCGACCCTTTAGATCGGAACGTAGTCCGGAGTAACCTCGGGAACGTAGTTCTGCGGCTGCGGGTAGTCGGACAGATCGCGCTCGATCGCCGCCTGCAGGTAGCTGTCGACCCACCAGAAGATATCGCACTCGCGCACGCCGCGCCGCAGCCGACGCATGCGATTGCGGCGCTCGTCGTCGCTCATCGTGTACGCATGGTAGATCGCGTCCGCGACCCCTTCGATGTCGTGGGGGTTGACGAGCAGCGCGCCGCGCTGGAGCTGCGCCGCTGCGCCCGCGAACTCGGAGAGGATGAGCACGCACTCCTCCTCGATGCTGCACGCGCAGTATTCCTTGGCGACGAGGTTCATGCCGTCCTTCAACGGCGTGATGAGCGCGATGTGCGCGGCGCGGTAGTACGCGAGCAGATCGCTGCGCGAAAGGCTGCTGTAGACGTACCACACCGGCACCCAGCCGCCGGGCCGCATGTACTTGCCGTTGATCTCCCCGACGAGCTGCTCGATCTCGATCTTGAGCGAATGGTATTCGGGGATGTCGACGCGGCTCGGCACCACGACCTGGATGAGCGAGATGCGCTCGCGCAGCTCGGGATAGCGGTCGAGCGCGTTCCTGAACGCGCGCAGCCGGTGCGGGATGCCCTTGGTGTAGTCGAGGCGATCGATGCCGAGGACGAGCTTGCGGTTGGGCAGCAGGCGGTGCAGCTCGTCGGCCCGCGCCGAGACGTCCGCCGACGCGGCCTGGCGCGCGAAGTTGCCGTAATCGATGCTGATCGGGAAGTTGCCGACGCGCGTCGTAAACGCGCCCGCGGTGACGGTCACGACATTGCCCTTGCCCTGCACGGTCGCCTGACCTTCCGACAGCCGCAGGCACTGGATGAAATTGCGCCGGTCGCGCATCGTCTGGAAGCCGATGAGGTCGTAGCGCAGCAGCGCGTGCAGCAGGCTCGAGCGCCACGGCAGCTTGAAGAAGATGTCCGGCGGCGGAAACGGGATGTGCAGGAAGAACCCCATCCTCACCTTGCAGCCGAGCGCGCGCGCTTCCGCCGCGACGTTCATGAGGTGATAGTCGTGCACCCACACGAAGTCGGCCTTGCCGCATTCTTCCACCACCGCCTCCGCGAAGCGCCGGTTCACTTCCTTGTAGCTCTCCCAGTACTTCGGATCGAAGACGCACAGCGAAGGCAGATCGTGGAACAGCGGCCAGATGACCTCGTTGGAGAAGCCGTGATAGAAGTTGTCGACGTCGGTCGCGTCGAGCTGCACGCCGCGCAGGTTGAAACCGAGGTCTTCGGACGCCGTGGCCATCGCGCCCTCGAGGCCCGTCGCATCGCCCGAGCTGCCGGTCCAGCCTATCCACGTGCCGCCGCGGTCGCGCAGCACGGGCACGAGCGCACTCACCAGTCCGCCCGATCCGCCTTCCGTTTTCCACTCGCCGTCGGCCTGGCGCGCGAACACATACGGGAGCCGATTCGAAACTACGATCAGGCGCTCTTTGTTTCTCTTCATTCAGCGTCCCCTGCTGAGCGTTTCCTAGGATAAGTCAATTCGATACTGCCCACATCTGCAGGAATGAAGCCAGCTCGTGCGGCGGTTTGAGCCAGAGATCGGCAGCGGTCTTCCTGAGCTCCGGGCGCACGAGCACCGCAAGCCCGCGCGGTTTCACCGCGCGGAAGGCGTCTTCATCCGTCACATCGTCGCCTAAGTACGCGACGGCGCAGTCTTCATGCGTTTCGGCGAGGACCGCCTCGACCGCGTTCGCCTTGGTGTGGCCGCACGCGCGAAGCTCGATACCGCCCTCGAAAGGCAGCATCTCGAACTGCGCCTGCCGCGTGAGCGGCTCCCAGCGCTCGAGCGCGGTATCGCGTGCGAGCGCGGCGAGCGCCTCGGACGAGCCGCGCCAGTGCAGCGCGACGCTCGCGAGCTTGCGCTCGACGCGGGTGCCGCGCAGACCGGCGACGGCGCGCGCGGCTTCGTCGAGCCGCACCCGTGCTTCGTCGGCGGGCGCCGCGACGCTGCGCGCCCCGTCGGGGCGCAGGCGCTCGCGGCCGTGCGCGCCCCAGATCTCGGGCAGCGGCGCAAGGCCCAGCAGCGGCGGCACCTCGTCGGCAGGCCTGCCGCTCACCACCACGAGGCGCGTGCCGCCGGCGCGCACGATGTCGCGCAGCGCGGCCGATGCTTCGGGATACGGCACCGCGAGCTCCGGACGCACGTGAAAAGGCGCGAGCGTGCCGTCGTAGTCGAGCATCAGCACGCGCGTGCGAGCGCGCGCGATGCGCGCCTCGAAAGTGTCGATCGCCAGGCCGGGCGTCAAAACCTGCAAGAAAGTCCCCGTAGACGTTGTCGCGCAACCGTTTGCAACGTTCGCACCAGTCGTGCACCTCGCGCGCGCGGCTGAGCTTAAAAACCTAATCGAATCAATACGAAGCCTCGCACCATCGGCGAGGGCGGGCGCATGGAGCGCGCGCGCATCGTTAAGGTAAGAATTACCGGCACCGCGCCGGCTTTTCGTGATCCGAAACGCGGCGACTCAGGCCGCGAGAAGGATGATATGCACGCGATACGGACCGTGCGCGCCGAGCGTGACGGTCTGCTCGATATCGGCGGTACGCGAAGGACCGGAAATGAAGTTGACCGCGCGCGGCATGCCGCCCGTCTCGCGCACGAGCGCCCACGCATCCTCCATCGAGCGCACCACCCGCGACGCGCGCACGACCGCCATGTGGGTTTCGGGCAACAGGCTCAGGGTGGACGGCGTGTGCCGCCCCGTCAGCGTCACGAGCGTGCCGGTCTCGGCGACCGCGCAGAAAGCGCCGGTGATGCCGACGAGATCGTCACCGCGCGCGCTGCGCGCTTCGACGTCGAGTCCGCTCCCCGGCCAGTCGAGCGCGGCCAGCTCCGGCCAGCACACCGCGCGCGTGCCGAGATGGCGCTCGGCGAGATAGCGCGCGACAGCGCGCGGCACACCTTCGAGCGTTTCGACTTCTTCGAGCGTGGAAGCGAGCGTGAGCGCGCGCTCGCGAAAGCGCGTCAGGTCGTCGAACTGATCGCGCGGGCCGGGATTGCGCGGATGCGCCGCGAGATGCGAGCGCACCGCTTCGATCTCCAGAGGTTGCGGCTCTCGCGGTTTGCCCTGCCGCTCGCGTATCCGCGCGAGCAGGCGATCCCGCGCTTCACCCTTCACCCTTCACTCTTCACGCGCTAGCCCAGCGTCGGCATGTGAAACCCCGTCGGAATCGCATCCGAATCCGGCCACCGCGTCGTGACGACCTTGGCGCGCGTATAGAAGCGCACGCCTTCCATGCCGTGCACGTGCGTGTCGCCGAAGAGCGAGCCGCGCCAGCCGCCGAACGAGAAGAACGCGACCGGCACCGGGATCGGCACGTTGACGCCGACCATGCCGACTTCGATCTCGCGCTCGAATTTGCGCGCGGCCCCCCCGGAGCGCGTGAACACCGCGGTGCCGTTGGCGTACGGATTCGCATTGATCATCCTGATCGCGTCGTCGAGCGTCTTCACGCGCACCACCGAGAGCACCGGCCCGAAGATCTCGTCCTTGTAGATCGCCATCTCGGGCTTGACGTTGTCGAACAGCGAAGCGCCGAGGAAAAAGCCTTTCTCGTGTCCGGCGACTTTGATCTTGCGTCCGTCGAGCACGAGCTTGGCGCCTTCGGTGACACCTTTGTCGACGTAACCCGCGACCTTGTCGCGATGCGCCTGCGTCACCAGCGGACCCATGTCCATGTCCTTGCCGCTGCCGGGGCCGATCTTGAGGTTCGACGCCTTCTCCGAGAGCTTCTGCACCAGCGCATCGCCGACGTCGCCGACCGCGACGATCGCCGAGATCGCCATGCAGCGCTCGCCCGCCGAGCCGTAGCCCGCGCCGATCAGCGCGTCGGCGGCGAAGTCGAGGTCGGCGTCGGGCAGCACCACCGCGTGGTTCTTGGCGCCGCCGAGCGCCTGCACGCGCTTGCCGTGCTTGGCGCCCATCTCGTAGATGTACTGCGCGATCGGGGTCGAGCCGACGAACGAGATCCCTCGCACGTCGGGATGCGTGAGCAGCGCGTCGACCGCCTGCTTGTCGCCGTGCACCACGTTGAGCACGCCGTCGGGCAGGCCGGCTTCCTTGAAGAGCTCGGCGAGACGCATCGCGGCCGACGGCACTTTCTCCGAAGGCTTCAGCACGAACGTATTGCCGCACGCGATCGCCACCGGGTACATCCACATCGGCACCATCACCGGGAAGTTGAAAGGCGTGATGCCGGCGCACACGCCGATCGGCTCGCGCATGGAATGCGTGTCCACATCGGTGCCGACTTCGGAGCTGTGCTCGCCTTTCAGCAGGTGCGGGATACCCATCGCGAACTCGACGACTTCCAGGCCGCGCTGCACGCTGCCGAGCGCGTCGACGTGGGTCTTGCCGTGCTCTTCGGTGACCAGGCGCGCGAGCTCTTCCCTGTTCTGCTCGATGAGCTCGCGGTAGCGCATGAGGATGCGCGCGCGGCGCAGCGGCGGCGTCTTGCGCCACTTCGGCAGCGCCGCTTTCGCCGACTGCACCGCGGCGTCGATGTCTTGCTCGTTGCAGAACGCGACGCGGCGCACGATCTCGCCGGTGGCCGGATTGGTGACGTCGCCGGCGCGGGTGCTCTTGGCGGCCTGGCGTTTGCCGTCGATCCACAGGTCGACGGTGTCGGGGGTTTTGATGTCGGTAGGCTTGTTCATCGTTTACTCCAGAAAGTTCTTGACCGCTGCTTCGGCCCGGCTGCGCCGGACCTCGCCGTGCAAAAGCGCGCTCATGCGGCTATCGCCGCTACATGTTATCTACGCCGCCTCGCGGCGTAGAGCTCGCGGAAGGTCTTGCCCTCCGGCGCAGGGAAATCTCGCTGCTTCGTCCAGCCGCGACCGAGAGGCAGGTCGTGGATGCGTTCATCGCTGCCGCCCATGCGCTTCAGGACCGAAACACCCAGACGCGACAGCAGCGCGTAGATCGTCGGATGCCGCGCGGCCCAGCCCCAGAGTGCGAGGCCGGCGCGCTCGGTCCATGGCCGCAGGCCCTGCTCGAACTGCCGCTCGCGCAGCTTGCGCAACAGATCGGGAAGCGGAATTTTAACCGGACACACGACCCCACACTGGTTGCAGAACGTCGAGGCGTGCGGCAGGTCGAGCGCTTTCTCGATGCCGACGTAGGTCGGCGTCAGCACCGAGCCCATCGGCCCCGGGTAGACCCAGCCGTAGGCGTGGCCGCCGATGCTCTGGTACACCGGGCAGTGGTTCATGCACGCGCCGCAGCGGATGCAACGCAGCATCTCCTGCATCTCGCCGCCCAGGAGCGCGCTCCGCCCGCCGTCGACCAGGATCACGTGGAAGTGCTCCGGGCCTTCGACGTCTTCCGCCCTGCGCGGCCCGGTGGTGACCGACACGTAGTTGGTGATCGTCTGCCCGGTGCCGTGCCGCGGCAGCAATCTCACCAGGGTAGCGACGTCTTCGAGCGTCGGCACCACCTTCTCGATGCCGGTGATCGCGACGTGCACGCGCGGCAGCGTCGTCACCATGCGGCCGTTGCCCTCGTTGGTGACGATCAGCGTGGACCCGGTCTCGGCCACGACGAAGTTCGCGCCGGTGATGCCCATGTCGGCGGACAGGAAGTGCGGCCTGAGCATCTCGCGCGCTTCGCGCGTGAGCTCGGGGATCGCGTCGGTGCGGGGCCGGCCGTGCTTCGCCTGGAAAAGGTCGGAGACTTCGCCGCGCGTCTTGTGCACGACCGGCGCGACGATGTGCGAAGGCGGCTCTTTCGCGAGCTGCAGGATGTATTCGCCGAGATCGGTCTCGACGACCTGTATCCCCGCGGCTTCGAGCGCGTCGTTGAGCGCGCACTCCTCCGACACCATCGACTTCGATTTGGCGGCCTTTTTCACCCCGTACTTCGCCGCGAGCTCGCAGACGATGCGGTTGACGTCGTCGGTCGTCTCCGCCCAGTGCACGACCGCACCGTGGGCGGTTGCGTTGCGCTCGAATTCGGCGAGATAGAGATCGAGGTGGTCGAGCGCGCGCTGGCGGATTCCCGCCGCGGCGTCCCGGATCGCCTCGAAGTTGTCGAGCTCCGCGACGCGGTCGGCGCGGCCTTTGACGAAGTTGGTCTGGAGCTTGTCGAGCGCCGCCTGCAGGTTCGCGTCGGCGAGCTTCACCCGCGCGGTGTGCTTGAAGCGGTCGGAGGTCAGTTCCATCTACGTCAGCGCATACCGTCTGACTGCGTCTTCGTCCCACTCGATGCCGTTGCCCGGCCGATCGGGGGGAACCGCATGACCATCGACGATACGCAGCGGCTCCCGCACCATCGTGCCCAGCCAGTCGACGTATTCGAGCCAGTGGGCGGTCGGCGTCGCGGCGAGGAGATGCACGCTCACTTCCGGGTACAGGTGAGACGACATCGGAAGGCCGCGCGCGTAGGCGAGCCCCGCCGCCTGCAGCCAGCCGGTGACGCCGCCGATGCGCTCGAGGTCGGGCATGGCGTAGTCGCACGCGTTGGCGGCGAGCGCTTTCTGCATGTCGTACACCGTCGAGAAGTTCTCGCCGATCTGCACCGGCGTCGCGATCTCCGCCGCGAGCGCGGCACAGCCGGCGTAATCGTCGTGACGGATCGGCTCTTCGAGCCAGTACACGCCTTCGCGATCGAGCGCGCGGCCGCGCGCGATCGCCTCGGGCACCGTGAGCGCCTGGTTGTAATCGGTCATGATCGTGACCCGCTCGCCGACGCGCTTCCTCACCGCGTGGAGCGCGGCGAGATCTTGTTCCAGCGTCGCGTAGCCCAGCCGCAGCTTCACCGCCGAGAAGCCCTCTTCGACGAGCGCTTCGGCTTCGTCGGCGAGCGCGCCGGCGGCCATGAGGCCGAGGCCGTTGCTGTTGTAGGCCGGGATCGGCCGCGGTGTCGCGCCGAGACACGCCGCAAGCGGAACGCCTGCGGCGCGCGCCAGCGCATCCCATGCCGCGACGTCGATCAGCGCCATCGCCATGCGCACCACGCCCTGCACGCCGATGAGCGTGTAGCGCTTCGCGAGCAGTGCGCGGATATCCTGCGGCGCGACCGGCCTGCCGCGTATCGCTTCGATCGCATCGTCGAGGATCGCCTGGATCGCGCGCGCGGCGGTGGCGACGTAGCAGAACTGGTACGCGCGACCGGTGATGCCTTCGTCGGTCTCCAGGTCGAACAGGAGCAGCGGCGCCGCGGTGACCTTCGCCGCGCTCGTGCCCAGCACGTGCTTCATCGGCGCGCTCACCGCCCGCGCGCGCAGCGACTTTACGGTGAGGCGAGGCGCCACGTTACGACCTCGGCTTGCCGCCCGCGTGCAGCGCGAGGATGTCCCACACCGCGCGGTTGAGCGGCGTCGGCACCCCGGCCTGTTTGCCGAGCTGCACCACGCCGCCCGCGAGCCACTCGACTTCGAGGCGGTTGCCGTGCTGCAGATCGTGGTGCAGCGACGAATCCATCGCGGGCGCGACCGAATCCGCGAACTGCAATCGCTGCTCGGCGTAGTCCTCGGGCAGGTTGACGCCGAGCGCACGGCCGACCGCGACGGTCTCTTTCATGATGTCGAGCAGGAACGCGCGCGTCTGCGGGTTCCCGCGGATCGGGCCGATCGTCGAGCGCATGCTCGCGGTGGTGCTCGACAGGCCGACGAGGAAGACGTACTTCTCCCACAGCGTGCGCTGGATGTCTTCGGAGAGCTCGGCCTGTATGCCCGCCTTCAGAAGCGCCTGCAGGAACTGCTCGGCGCGCTCGCTGCGGCGCTTGTCGTACTCGCCGAAGAGCAGGCGCTGCAGCGTTCCCGTCTGGAGGATCACGCCGGGGCGCGCGATGTGCGTTCCCACGTACGCGACGCCGCCCATCAGGCTTTCGGCACCGAACTCGCGACGCAGGATGTCGTCCTTGATCACGCCGTTCTGCAGCGACAGCACGCCGGTCTTGGGTCCGACGATCGGTTTCAGCGCACGCGCGGCGGCTTCGGTGTCCCACAGCTTCACGGCGAGGATGACCAGATCGACCGGGCCGATCGTCGCCGGATCCTCGGTGACCTTCACGTTTTTGACGAGGATGTCGCCCTGCGCTTCGTTCTCGATGAGGAGACCGTTCTCGCGCATCGCTTTCAGATGCGCCCCGCGCGCGACGAACGTCACGTCGTAACCCGCATTCGCCAGACGGCCGCCGTAGAAGCCGCCGACGCCGCCCGAACCCATGACTGCAATCTTCATCTCTTTCCTTCTGTCGTTCCTGCAAGCACTTCCGCCACGTGCAGCACGCGTGTCGTCGTGTCGCCGCGGCGCCTCAATCGTCCTTCGATGTTCAGCATGCAGCCCAGATCGCCGAGCACGACCGTATCCGCCCCGGTCGCTTCGATGTCCAGGCACTTGCGGTCGGCGATGTGCGCCGAGATGTCGCCGAACTTGATCGAGAACGTTCCGCCGAAGCCGCAGCACTGCTCCGGCTGCGTCATCTCGTTCACCGTCACACCCGCGAGTCGGAGCAGCGCACGCGGCTGCGCTTTCACGCCGAGCTCGCGCAGTCCCGCGCACGAATCGTGATAGGTCACGGCGCCGTCGTAGCGCCCCGGCACGCGCTCGACCTCGAGCACGTTCGCCAGAAAATCGGTGAGCTCGTAGGTCTTCGCGCATACCGCCCGCACGCGAGCGAGCTCTTCGGGAGCATCACGGAAGAGGTCCGGATAATGCGTGCGGATCATGCCGCCGCACGATCCCGAAGGCACGACGACATAGTCGACGCGCTCGAATTCACTCACCACCTTGCGCGCGAGCGCGAGCGCGCTCGCGCGATCGCCGCCGTTGTAGCCCGGCTGGCCGCAGCAGGTCTGAGTCTCGGGAACGATCACTTCGCAACCGGCGCTCTCCAGCAGCTTCAGCGCCGCGAAGCCGATGCGCGGGCGCACCAGATCCACCAGGCATGTGACGAAAAGCCCTACACGCATAGATCAGTCAAGAGCAAAGCAGGGACACGGAGGTCACGGAGGTCACGGAGGAAGATCGAATGTCGATTGTAAGGCAGACGACCGGTGGCGCTGGCCGTAATTACTTCTGCGCCCACTCGATTCGCGAGTCCTCGTCTTCCACCGCCTTGAACCGGTCGACCGCCGGCTGAGCGATCTGTCCTCGCCGTCGTCATCGCGAGTCGCCCACAGGGCGACGTGGCGATCCCGTGGCGCACGAGGCGCCGCCGGGCTCGATTGTTTTCGGGATGCTTATACCACCGACACCGATACCAGCCCCGCAGCGCGCCCCTTCGCTTTGGGCCGAATCACGATCTCCACGTCGCGATCGAGCAGAGTCAGAAAGCGCAGCAGACGCTCCGATGAGAACCGCGACAGCTTGTAGTTCTTGAGCTCGGATACGTGGGGCTGAGGAATGCCGAATAGCCCAGCGGTCTTCGTCTGCGTCAGCTTGCGCTCAGCAATCAAATCGTTCAGACGCATCGCAAGCTGCACCCGAAGCTTGCGTTCGCCGGCATCTTCGAAGCCGAGGTCGACGAACACATCACCGCTCCCGGTCTCGACCGTTTCACGCTTTCTTGCCATAGCGCACCTCGTAATCCGCCTGCGCGGCCTTCAGACGTTCGCGGATCAGCGCGACATCGGTCCGCGCCGTACGTACGCCCGCAGGCGATTTCTTGGAAGCCGTGAAGCCTCCACGACTGCCTCCGGGACGACAGCAGGTCTTTCTTCGACGAGCCGACCCGGTGCAGCGGTTTTTTCGGAGGACGTGACGCTGCCGGGCATAGAAATTATATCGTATTCGGTATGTGCGCCTACGTTTCGCTTCTGCTTTTCCTCCGCGTCCTCTGCGTCCTCTGCGGTAAAAGCTTTTGACGTTCAGCCCACGCGCCACGGACGCAGGTAATCCATGCGGTCCGCGGTGCGCACCGTGACCTGCTTCACCGCTTTCTCGTGCAGGACCTGCAGCGTCACGTCGCAGCCCGCTTCGCCGGCGTTCCAGAGCTTGTAATAGAAATCGCTCTGGCCGCCGATCGCCTCGCCGGCGACACCGAGGATGACGTCGCCGCGCGCGAGACCCGCGCGCGCGGCCGGCGAATCGGGCAGCGTGCGCGACACGAAGAGATGGCCTTCGTGCTGCTCCGAGTACACGCCGAGCCACGGACGCGACGGGCCGCGGCGCCGGCCCAGACTGACGAGGTCGTCGAGCAGCGGCTTCAAGAGGTCGATCGGCACGAACATGTTGCCGGGAAACGCCGCGCCGATCTCCAGCGTGTCGCTCACCCACAGCGACGCGATGCCGACGAGCCTTCCTTCCTGGTCGAGTAAGCCCGCCCCGCTGTGCTCGTAGCGCGGCGGCGCGGTGAAGATCGCGTCCTCGATCATGTATTCCCACCAGCCGGTGAAGCGCCGGCGCGCCACCACCGCCGCCGGCGAGTTCCCGCCCGCGCCGCCGTGCGCGACGATCGTGCAGGTGTGCAGCTCGCGCAGGCCTTCGGAGTGGCCGAGATCGACCGCCCCGGCATTGAGCCCGCTCGCCACGCGCACCAGGCCGAAGCCGCTGGCGTGGTCGAAACCCGCGACGCTGGCCGGATAGATGCGGCTGCCGCGCGTCATCACGAGGATCGACTGCGCCTCGAGCACGAGATAGCCGATGGTGAGGATGAGACCGCGCTTCTGGTCGATGACGATGCCGGTGCCTTCGCGCTCGGCGCCGAGCGTATCGGCGGTGCGCGCGTCGGGCGCCGCCTTGATCGAGAGCTTCACCACCGCGTCGCTCTCGCCGGCGGTCGCGTAGCCGCCGGGCGGCTCGCTGTAGGCGGCGCGCCACGCGGCGAGCGAGGCGGTGAAGAACGGCAGCGCCATTACGGCAGGGCCTCGTAGCGCACGTCGACCACTTCGATGTCTTCCACCCCGCCGGGTGTCGAGAGGCGCACGCGGTCGCCCGGCGTCTTCTTCAGCAGCGCCTTGGCGATGGGCGAGATCCAGGAGACCCGCCCGCGCGCGGGATCGACTTCGTCCATGCCGACGATGCTGATCGTCTGTTCCGACCCGTCGGCGGTCATGTAGGTGACGGTCGCGCCGAAGTAGATCTGCTCGGTCTCGCCGCGCTCGGCGGGATCGACGACGACCGCGCCGTCGAGGCGTTTGGAGAGATAGCGCAGGCGCCGGTCGATCTCGCGCAAGCGCTTCTTTCCGTAGATGTAATCGCCGTTTTCGCTGCGGTCCCCGTTGGAAGCAGCCCACGCGATGGTCTTCACGAGCTCGGGCCGCTCGTTTTCCCAGAGCTGCGAGAACTCGGCCTTGAGCTTCGCATAGCCCTGGGGGGTCATGTAGTTACGGGGGGCTTCGGCGGCCGGGGCGCCCGCCGCCGGCCGCGTCCGCTGAGGCTGGGCTGGCATGCGGCTAGTTTAATTGCTCCACGAAATTTCATCCTATAAAATCGCCCGCTTCAAATCGCTTGGGCGCGAGCGATGCCTGTCAAAGAAGCGAAATCGTCCATACAGGTGATCGAGCGGATGATGAGTCTGCTCGACGCGCTGGCGCAGCACAGCACGCCGGTCAACCTGAAGCAGCTCGCGGCCGAGACCACGCTGCACCCCTCGACCGCCCACCGCATCCTCGGCGTCATGGTCGAGAGCCGCCTCGTCGACCGCATCGAGCCCGGCACCTATCGGCTCGGCATCCGCCTCCTGGAGCTCGGCAGCCTCGTCAAATCGCGCATCAGCGTGCGGCAGGAGGCGCTGCCGTACATGCAGCAGCTCCACCAGGCGCTGGGCGAGACGGTGAACCTGTCCGTTCGGCACGACGACGAGGTCGTCTACGTCGAGCGCACCGCGGCGGGCAACTCGATGATGCGCGTCGTGCAGATCATCGGCGCGCGCGCGCCGCTCCACATCACCGCGGTCGGCAAGATCTTTCTGGCGGACGAAGGGGTCGCGGGCGCGGCGGAGTATGCGCGCCGCACCGGGCTGCCGCGCTTCACCGAGAACACGCTGGCGGACAGCGACGCCCTCGCGCGCGAGATCCAGGCCATCCGCGAGCACGGCTACGCGTTCGACAACGAGGAAGCCGAGAAAGGCGTCTCGTGCATCGGCGCCGGGATCTACAACGACGAAGGCCGCCTCGTCGCCGGGCTCTCGGTGTCGGCCCCCTCCGACCGCCTGGACAGAGGCTGGGCGCCGCAGGTGCGCGACGCGGCCGAAAGAATCTCTCGCGCCATAGGCCACCGCGCGACGGCCTGAGCCTGAGAGGAGAGAGGAGACAGGAGAGATTCCTGCTCCACGCCGTTTCTCCTCTCTCTTATCTCCTCTCTCTTCTCTTGTTCGATCAGAACCTCGTCTTCCTCGACCTCGAAACCACCGGCGGCAGCGTAGGTTACGACCGGATCATCGAGATCGGCGTGGTGGAGATCGCGAACGGCGAGCGCGTCGCCGAATGGTCGACGCTCGTCAACCCGGGACGGCGCGTCCCGCACTCGATCCAGGTGCTCACCGGCATCACCGAAGAGGATTTGCGGGCAGCGCCGGCCTTTGCGGAGATCGCGCCCGCGCTGCTCGAGCGGCTGCGAGGCAAAGTCTTCGCCGCGCACAACGCGCGCTTCGACTACGGCTTCCTCAAGACCGAGTTCGCGCGCGCCGGCCTCACCTTCGAAGCGCCGGTGCTGTGCACGGTGAAGCTCTCGCGGCGCCTCGCGCCCCAGCACGACAAGCACAACCTCGATGCGCTGATCGTGCGCAACGGCCTCTTCTGCCTCGATCGGCATCGCGCGCTGGGCGATGCGCGCGTCCTGTGGGATCTCGCGCAGATCTGGCGCCGCGAGATCGATCCCGCGACGCTCGCGGCGGCGTGCGCCGATCTCATGAAGCGACCCGCGGTGCCGGCGGGTCTTCCGCCCGATCTCTACGACACGTTGCCCGAGACCGCGGGCGTCTACACCCTGTATGGCGACGACGGCCGGTCGCTCTACGTCGGCGCGGCCGCCAACATCCGCTCGCGCGTGCTGGTCCAATTCACCGGTGAGCGCCGGTCGGGCAAGGACCTCAGGCTCACCGCGGACGTACGCCGCGTGGACTGGAACGAGACCACGGGCGAGCTATCGGCGCATTTCGAAGCCGCGCGGCTCGTCGCGCAACTGCAACCGGCGCACAACCGGCTCGCGGCCGACGAGACGTGCTCGTGGTACTGGCGCTCGGACACGCCCGAAATCCCGCCGCGCCTGATCGGCACGAACGGGATCGACGACGTCGAGCCCGAGCATCTCTACGGCGCTTTCCGCGCGCGCTCGGGGGCGAGGAACGCGATGCGCGAGCTCGCGCGCACCTACTCGCTGTGCCACAAGCTCGTCGGGCTCGAGCCGCCCGGCGCAGGTCCGTGCTCGGCGCACACGGCAGGCCGCTGTCGCGGCGCGTGTGTCGGCAAGGAGCCTGCGGTGTCGCACGCGATGCGCACGATCCAGGCGCTGTCGCGTCTGCGGATCAAGCCGTGGCCGTATCCCGGCCCGATCGCGATTCGCGAGCGCCACGTATGGAGCGAGCGCACCGAGACTCACGTCTTCGACCGCTGGCGCTATCTCGGCACCGCGCACGGTGAAGACGAGGTCGCCGAAATCGTGCGCGAGCGTGGCGCTGCGCGCTTCGACCTCGACACCTATCGCGCGCTCCAGCGCCTGCTCAAATCGCCGCCGCGCAACTGTCAAATCGTCGCCCTTGCGGCATAATGGCCCGCCTCGCCGCCGCTCGAGCGGCGGGTTTCCCGAGGAGCTTTCCATGACGACATTCAAAGCGATGGCGGCCGCCGCGGCGGCCGCGCTCGCCTGCACGTGCGCCGCGCACGCGCAGCAGTGGCCGACCAAACCGGTGCGCGTGATCATCCCGTTCCCGCCCGGCGGGCCGACCGACATCATGGGGCGCTTCGCCGCGGACACGCTCACCAAGGCGTACGGCGTGCAGTTCGTCGCCGACAACCGCGCGGGCGCGGGCGGCAACATCGGCACCGAGCTCTGCGCCAAATCGCCGCCCGACGGCTCGACGATCTGCGTGATGACGGTCGCGCAGAGCATCGCGCCGGCGGTGTATCGCAAGCTGCCGTTCGATCCGATGAAGGACCTCACGCACATCATGCTGATGGCCTCGCTGCCGAGCATGCTCACCGTGCATCCCACGCTGCCGGTGAAGAACGTGAAAGAGCTGGTCGCGCTGGCCAAGTCACAACCCGGCAAGCTGACCTACGCGTCGACGGGCAACGGCACCAGCCCGCACATGCTGATGGAGATGCTGAAGTCGATGGCGGGCATCGACCTCGTCCACGTGCCCTACAAGGGACAGGCGCCCGCGGTGCTCGATCAGCTCTCGGGGCAGGTGCAGGTCGCGTTCAACACCGCGATCGGCGTCATCCCGCAGGTGAAAGCGGGCAAGCTGCGCGGCATCGCGATCTCCACGCGCGAGCGCTTCCCGGCGATGCCCGAGCTGCCGAGCGTGGAAGAAGGCGGCGTCAAAGGCTTCGACGGCGGGTCGTGGAACGGGCTCGTCGCCCCTGCGGGCGTCTCGCAGGACATCGTGAACCGCGTGCACGCGCCGGTCGCCAAGGAGCTCAAATCGCCCGCAGGGCGCGAGGCGATGCTCAAGAACGGCGCCGTGGTCGGGGGCGGCACGCCGGCCGAATTCACCGCCTTCATCAAATCGGAAGCGGCGAAGTGGGCGAAGGTCGCGAAGTTCGCAAAGATCCAGCTCGACTGACCGCGCCGGGCGTGGTGGAGCTGTACTTTCCGCCCCTGCGCTCGCCCGCGGCCGCGATACCGCTCGCGCTCTTCGGCGCGATCGCCGCCGCGGTGCCGGCGGCGGTGATCGCGGCCCTGCTGCCGACGCTCGTCGCCAATGCAGGCAACCTGCTGGCGACGGTGCTGATCGCGAGCTTCGTCCTGCCGTTCGTCGTGTTCGGCGCGATCCTCGTCGCGATCGCGGTCTACATGCTCGCGAACGCGCTGCACGTGCGCTCGGATGCATCGGGCATCGAGACGACGCGGCTCGTCTTCGGCACGATCGTAAAGCGGCGGCGCATCGCGCGGGCCGAGATCCGGTCCATCGAGCCGCAGATCCCGACGCGTTATCAGAGCCCGTTCGGCGCCGCGCCCGCGTATCACCTTTACGCACGAATCGCCGACGGCCGCCGCGTCGTGGTTGCCGAAACCCTGCGCGGCGAAGAGGCGATGGAGCGCGTCAAGGCGCTGATCGAAGATCCGTCCGCAAATGATCCCGGAGGAAACCCGTGAACCCGACCACGACCGAAACCAACGCCCGCATCGACCTCGCCGCCGCCTTGCGCTGGGCGGCGAAGCTCGGCTTCGGCGAAGGCATCTGCAACCACTTCAGCATGGCGCTGCCCGGCGAAGACGATCGCTTCCTCATCAACCCGCAGGGATTCCACTGGTCGGAGGTGACGCCCGCCGATCTGGTCATCGTCGACGCGCACGGCCGGAAAGTGACCGGCGGGCACGATGTCGAGCCGACGGCGTTCTTCATCCACGGCGCCATCCATCGCGGCAAGCCGGGCGCGCGCTGCGTCCTCCACACGCACATGCCGTACGCGACGACGCTGACCACCTTACAGGACGGCCGCCTCGAATGGGCGAGCCAGACTTCGCTGAAGTTCTACGACCGGGTGGCGTACGACGATGCGTACAACGGCCTCGCGCTCGACGAGGCCGAAGGCGATCGGATGTGTGCCGAATTGAAAGACGCCGAGGTGCTGTTCCTCGGCAATCACGGCGTCATCGTCACGGGCAAAACGATCGCCGAAGCGTTCGACGATCTGTACTACCTGGAGCGTGCCTGCCAGCTCCAGGTCATGGCGATGCAGACCGGCCGGCCGTTACGCGTCGTCCCGCGGGAGATCGCGGCGATGACCGGCCGGCAGATGGCGGGAGAATCGCAACAGCCGCTGCTGCACTTCGAAGCGCTGAAGCGGATGCTCGACCGCGACGAACCGGGCTGGCGTGGTAACTGAGGCGTCATCCCGCGAAAGCGGGAATCCATGTTGAACTTATCGAAAGTCAAAATGGATTCCGGATCCCGTCTGCGACGCGTCCGGAATGACGGCTTGTCAGTGGAAGACGACGGGCAGGGTCAGCAGCACGTCGAACTGGTCCAGGAACTCGTCCACGTGCTCGGCCGAAGCGTCTTCGGAGATCGCCGTCTTCATCGACTCGAGAAACTTGTCGGCGGTATCGCCCGATAGGTACGTGCCGCGCGCCGCGTGCTTATCCACCAGCTCGTAGCCGTGCTGGGACGGATACTCGACGACGTAGTAGTTGTCGCTGTTGTAAATGACGTTCATGTCCTGTCCTTTTCGGCAGCGCCGGTTTCGCGGCACTTTCAGTTTCCTCGACCTTGTCAATGCAGGGCCCGTGCCTGCGTATAAATGTCGGGCCGGACAGCACTTTTTCAAGTCCCGTTGTCGGGACGCGGCGACGCGACGCGGCTCGCCCACTGGCTCAAGGCGATGCCCAGCAGGATCATCCCGAGCCCCGCATAGGCGGTGACGCCGGGCTGTTCGCCGAGCAGCACGACGCCGAGGTACACCGCGACCGCCGGGCTGAGATAGTTCACGAGCGACATGAACGTCGGTCCCGCCGAGCCGATCAGCGCGAAGTAGCAGATCGTCGCGACGGCGGTCGGACCGATGCCGAGCCAGACGATGGAAGCGATCGACGCAGCGCCGGGCCGCAGCGTCCACGGCGCGTCGTAGACCAGCGCGACCGGCAGCATCATGACAGCGGCAACCAGGAGCGTGCCGGTCGCCGCGGCGAGGAAGTCGGTCTTGATCGTGAGGCGCGCGAGCACGCTGTTCGCCGAGTAGCACAGCGCGCCGCCGAGTATCGAGAGCTGAGCGAGGATCTGGATCGCCGCGCCGCCGAGCCCCGCCACGGCCGCGGGCTCCATCAGCAGCACGATGCCCGCGAAGCCCAGCGCGAAACCCGCGCTGCGGTTGAGCGTGATGCGCTCGCCCTGCACCACGAAATGCGCGAGCACCAGGGTCGCCAGCGGCATCGCGGCGATCAGGATGCCGGCGAGCGCGCTGTCGACGAACTGCTGTCCCCACGCGATGAGGTAGAACGGGAAGGCGTTGCCGACGAAGCCGAGCAGCGCATACGCGCCCCAGATGCGCCCCCACGGCGGCAATCGCGCGCCGCGCGCGTGCACGATCGCCAGCAGCGTGAGCGCACCGAGCGCGAGCCGCGCCGCCACGACCGTGGCGGGCGGGACGCTCGCGAGCGCGACCTTGTTGAACATGAAGGACGAGCCCCACATCGCGACCAGCGAGAGGAGGAGCGCCCAGTCTTTGAGGGTGCGTTGCGGCTGCATCGGTCAATGGAACCTCGGGCGGCGCATTGGCACGCACCCTGCGCGGCGTAGGCGCTCTTCGTACGTGCGCGCGAGCGCACCGCGAAAGGCCCCGCGATCGCGGGCTATCGAGACGTAGGGTGCGTTAGCGCCGAAGGCGCGTAACGCACCGCAACGGTCCCGCCTTAATCGAACAGCCCCGTCATGCTGTCGAGCGTCTCGAGCTTCTCGAGCTTCGCGAGCACCGCTTCGGGGTCATACGCCTGCGTACCCTTTGTCAACTTGAGGAACTTCGCCCGAAGCTGCTCGCGCGACAGCGGCCGCTGCGGCATGCCTTCGTAGTCGAAAGCTTCGGTCGTCAGCTCGCGGCCGTCCTTGAGCTTCACCGTCAGACGCGTCGAGAAGCGGCCTTTCGCCTGCGCCGCCGGATATTCGCTGACGGTGGTGTTGCGGCACACGCGGCGGATCGATTCGTCGTTCAGCGTGGCGTCGCCGAAGTTACGGGGATCGGTGGGATCGCGGTGGAAGGCGAGCGCGACGCAGAACGGCACGCTGTACTGCGCCATCATCGCGTCCTGCGGCTCGAGGATGTTGTGATGGCTGACCACTTTCTCGTTCGTCGCGATCGCGACCGAAGCGATGTCCTCACCCGCGAAGCCGTGCTTGGCCCGCAGCTCGAGCGCGGCGGTGACCGGCACGTGCGCGGTGATATGGCAGGAGTAACGCTTCAGCATCGTGTTGAGCGTATGCCACTTGGTGCCGAGCTCCTGGGTGAGACGCGGCGGATCGATGTCCCTGGCGAACACGTTGAGGAAGCCGTACTTGCCGTCGAGCACGCCCTCCGGGCCGGTGAAGCCTTCGCGCGCGAGCGTCGCCGCCATCGCGCCGCCCTCCGCCGCGCGCCCCAGGTGCAGCCGCTTCACCATGCCGCCGCCCGATTTCGAAAACTCGAGCAGACCCGAGCACAGCGAGCCGCCGATGCCGAGCGCGTTGGTCATGCGGTCGGCGTCGAGCTTCATCAGCAGACCCGTCACGATCGCGCCGCCGAAGACGCCGGTGAGGCCCGGCGCGTGAAAGCCGATCTTCTCGCTCGAATGCCGCGCCGCATCGCCGATGCGGTACATCACCTCGAAGCCCGCGACGAACGCGGTCAGCAGCTCCTTGCCGCTGCGGCCCTGCGCCTGCGAGACCGGGATGCCGGGCGCCGACAGCGAAGCACCCGGATGCACGCCGACGGACGGATCGCACAGGCTGTCGAGCTCGAAGGAGTGCGCGAGCACGCCGTTGGCGAGCGCGGCGAGCTGGCCGCGCGCCTTGTGCCTGGTCCCGACGATCGAGCCTTTGCCGGGCGCGCTGGTGCGCTGCACGTACTCGATCATGATGCGGCTCCACGGCAGGTCGGCCCCGAACGTCATCGCACCGATGGTGTCGATGAGCGCGGTCTTGGCGCGGTCGATGGCGTCGGCGGGGATGTCTTCGTACTTCAGGTTGCAGGCGAATTCGGCGAGGGTGCGGGCGGGAGAGGTCATGGGGGCGCGTGTTAAAATTGTAGGGTTCAAAACCGGGGTCAGACCCCATAAAGCCGGGGTCAGACCCCGAGTATAGCGTCCCTCTCATGCCCGCCTCGCCTGCCCTCTCCGCCCTTACCGCCCTCTCTCCGCTCGACGGCCGCTACGCGGCCAAGGTCGCGCCGCTGCGCAGCCTGTTCAGCGAATACGCGCTCATCCGCTTCCGCGTCCTCGTCGAGATCGAATGGCTCAAGGCGCTCGCGGCCGAGCGCGGCATCGCGGAGGTGCCCGCGTTCTCCGCACAAACGATCGCGGAGCTCGACAAGCTCGCCGCAGGCTTCTCCGAGGAGGACGGCGCCCGCGTCAAGGCGATCGAGTCGCAGACCAATCACGACGTCAAGGCGATCGAGTACTTCCTGAAGGAGCGGCTCGCGGGCAACCAGGAAATCGCGCGCGTCGCCGAGTTCATCCACTTTGCGTGCACGTCGGAAGACATCAACAACCTCTGTCACGCGCTGATGTTGAAGCACGCGCGCGAGGACGTGATGCTCCCGGCGCTCGACGGCATCGTCGGCAAAATCGCGGCGCTCGCGCACGGTCTCGCCGACGCCTCCATGCTCGCGCACACCCACGGCCAGCCCGCGTCGCCGACGACGCTCGGCAAGGAGATGGCGAACGTCGCCTATCGCCTCAAGCGCGCCCGCGGGCGCATCGCGGCGGTGTCCCTGCTCGGCAAGGCGAACGGCGCAGTGGGCAACTACAACGCTCACCTCGCCGCCTATCCGCAGGTCGACTGGCCCGGTTTCTCGCGGCGCTTCGTCACCGCCCTCGGCCTCGAATTCAACGAATACACCATACAGATCGAGCCGCACGACGCGATCGCCGAGCTCTTCGACGCCTACGCGCGGGCGAACACCGTCCTCGTCGACTTCAACCGCGACGTGTGGGGCTACATCTCGCTCGGTTACTTCCGGCAGAAGCTCAAGGCGGGCGAAGTCGGCTCCTCGACGATGCCGCACAAGGTGAACCCGATCGACTTCGAGAACTCCGAAGGCAACCTCGGGATCGCCAACGCGCTGCTCAAGCACATGAGCGAGAAGCTCCCGGTCTCGCGCTGGCAGCGCGACCTGACCGACTCGACCGTCCTGCGCAACATGGGTGTCGCGCTCGGCCATACGCTGCTCGCGTACGACTCGTGCGTGCGCGGGCTCGACAAGCTCGAAGCGAACCGCGCGCGTCTCGCGCAGGACCTCGACGACAACTGGGAGGTGCTCGCCGAGCCGATTCAGACGGTGATGCGGCGCTACGGCGTCGCGGGCGCCTATGAGCAGCTGAAGGAACTCACGCGTGGCAAGGAAGGCATCACGCGAGAGTCCCTCGAAGCATTCATCAAGGGCCTCAGCGGCATTCCGGAGGAAGAACGGCAGCGGCTGCTCGCGATGACGCCTGCGACCTACGTCGGCATCGCCGCCGACCTCGCGCGGAAGATCTGATGACCGTCGTCGACGTCGACCGCTCGAGCTTCGAACGAGTCGTCATCGAAGGCTCGCGCGCGACGCCGGTCGTCGTCGATTTCTGGGCGCCCTGGTGCGGCCCGTGCCGCGCGCTCGGCCCCATCCTCGAAAAGCTCGCGGAGGAATACGGCGGCCGCTTCGTGCTCGCCAAGATCAACTCCGACGAGAATCCCGAGCTGTCGAGACGTTACGGCGTGCGCGGCATACCGAACGTGAAAGCGTTCATCGACGGCGAAATGGTCGACGAGTTCTCCGGCGCATTGCCCGAAGGGCAGGTGCGCCAGTTCCTCGATCGCCTGGTGCCGTCGCCGGCGGACGAACTGCGCGACGAAGCGGCGGCGGTGTACGCGCAAACGCGCGACGCCGATGCGGCGCTCGCCGTCCTCGCGCGCGCCGAGGCGCTGCAGCCCGACGACGAAGAGGTGCGCATCGACCGCGCGGCGATCCTCGCCGACGCGGGCCGCGCCGACGAAGCGCGCGCCGCGCTCGATGCCTTGAAGCCGCTCACCCAGATGGACGATCGCGTGAGCGCCTTGCGCGCCAAGCTCGACCTGGCGAAAGGCGCGGCCGGCGCCGCGGGCGAAGACGAGCTCGCGCAACGCATCGCGGCAAACCCCGGCGATCTCGATGCCCGGCTGCAGCTCGCGCACGCCCTCGCCGGCCGCCGCGCGTATCGCGAAGCGCTCGCCCAGCTCCTGGAGATCGTGCAGCGCGACCGCCGCTTTCGCGACGACGCCGGCCGTAAGACGATGCTCAAGATCTTCGAGCTCATCCCCGACGAGCGCGAGCTCGTCAGCGAGTTCCGCCGCAAGCTCGCACAATCGTTGAACTGACGCGCGGGCGTTCCCGCGCGTCATCGCGAGGAGCCCGGCAGGGCGACGTGGCGATCCCGGCGCGGCCGTAACGGTTGTCGTGCGCCACGGGATCGCTTCGTCGCGTTGCGCCTCGCGACGACGGCCGCGCCGGGGTCGCTTCGTCGCTGCCGCTCCTCGCGACGACCCGCCGTCAGCGCCGGCGGGTCGTTTGTAAAAGTCTGTAATTGCAGCGGCTTCCTGCAAACCGACTGCGTAGACTGCGCGTTATCCTACGTCGAGGCCCGCCTTTTGCGTGCCGACGGACGAACCGAGGCGCTCATGCTCCGCCGACTCAACGTCTTGTTCTCGATCGCGCTGCTGGTGTGCAGCGCGGCAGCCTATTCCGCCGAGCCCATCGATCCGCCGGGCCGCGTGGCACGGCTCAATCTGATCAACGGTCCGGTCTCTTTCGCGCCGTACGAAGCGCCCGATTCATGGGTGCAGGCGGTGGTCAATCGCCCGGTCACGTCCGGCGACCGTCTGTGGGCCGACCAGAACGGCCGCGCCGAGCTGCACGTCGGCTCGACCGCGATCCGCCTCGATGCGATGACCAGCGCCGATGTCCTCAACCTCGACGACGACGTGCTGCAGCTTCGTCTCGCGCAGGGTGCGCTGAATCTGCGCGTGCGCGAGCTGGACGCGAACGACATCGTCGAAGTGGCGACGCCGATGGGCGGCGTGCTCCTGCGGCAGCCGGGCAGCTATCGCGTCAGCGTCGATCCTTACGGCGGCACGACGCGCGTGCTCGTCAATTTCGGCCAGGCCGAAGTGGTGACGCCCTCGCAGACCTTCGCGGTGCCTTCGAGCCAGGCCGCGACCATCAACGCGTCGGGCGCTCCGTCGTTCGAGCTCGCGCAGTACGCACCTGCCAGCGAGTTCGATCGCTGGAGCAGCGACCGCGACCGCCGCGAGGACCGTTCCGTTTCGGCGCGCTACGTCTCGCGCGACATGACCGGTTACGAAGACCTCGATCAATACGGCACGTGGCGCGCGCTGCCCGAATACGGCAACGTCTGGGTGCCGACGCGCGTCGCTTCGGACTGGGCGCCGTATCGCTACGGCCACTGGGTGTGGGTCTCGCCGTGGGGCTGGACGTGGGTCGACGACGCGCCGTGGGGCTATGCCCCGTCGCACTACGGCCGCTGGGTGTACGTCGACAACTACTGGGCGTGGGCGCCCGGCCCGGTCGCTCGCCGTCCGGTCTACGCGCCGGCGCTGGTCGCTTTCGTCGGCGGCTCGAGCTTCTCGGTCTCGGTGCGCAGCGGCCCTGCGGTCGGCTGGTTCCCGCTCGGCTGGCGCGAGCCTTACATCCCCTGGTATCGCGCGAGCCATCGCCACGTGCAGAACGTGAACGTCACGCAGGTGACGAACGTCACCAACATCACCAACGTCACGAACGTTCGCTACGTGAACCGCGACCGTCCGGGAGCAGTCACCGTCGTGCCGCAGCAGGCGTTCGTCTCGTCGCGGCCGGTCGCGCGCTCCGCCGTCCCGGTCACGCGCAACGAGCTCACGCGCGCCGAGATCCTGCGCGAGCGTGCGCCCGCCGAGCCCATCCGCGCGAGCTTCGCGCCGGAACGCACGGGGCATCGCCCGCCCGCGCAAGCGGTCACCCGCGAAGTCGTCGCGGTGAATCCGCCCGCTTCGCCCACGGCTCGCGAAACGCCGTCGTGGCGCGAGCGCCCGCGCGGCGACGACGCCGCGCCGCGCGTGCAGGTGCTGCGGCGCGAACGCGATCAGGATCGCGAACGCGGGCAGCCTCCGCGTGCGGCGACCGCACCCGGCGTGGTTGCAACGCCCGGAGCGGCCGGCGCCCCCGGTGTCACCGCGGTGCCCGGCTCTGCCGCCGCGCCCGGCGCGGTGACGACTACGACGCCGCGCTTCGACCCGGAGCGTGCGACCGACCGCCGCGAGCAGCAGCGCCAGGAGCGCCGCGAAGCCGCGAACGAACGGCGCGAGCGCGTCCCGCAAGCCCAATCCCAATCCGAGGTCGAAGCACGGGCCCGAGCCGAAGCGCACGCGCGCGCCCAGGCCGAGGCGCAGGCTCGTCAGGCGCGTGCGCACGCCGAAGCGAGGGAGCGCGCGCAGCAACAACATCAGCAACAACGCCAGCAGCAACAACAGCAGCAGCAAGCACAGCAGGCTCAGGCCCGCGCACAAGCGCAGGCGCAGCGCGAAGAACGCCGCGAAGAGCGCCGTGACGAACGTCGTGAAGAGCGGCGCATGCAGAACAGCGGGAACGAGCGCCCGCCGGCAGGCCCCCAAACGGGCACCGGCTCGCGACGGCAGACGGACTAGCTTTGTTCGTCGGCGCGCTGCTTCTTGGCGCTGCCGAGCTCGGTCCAGAGGCGCAGCTCCTCCGGCATCTGCGGCGCCGGCGCATCGTGGCCGAGCAGCGCCACCACGCCCGCGTTGGAAACGCGCCCTTCCGGGCCGAGGAAGAGCCCCTTCACGAAGGCATGCGCGCACAGCTCGCCGCGCGACTCGAAGCGCTGCTCCATGTAGACGTACTTCTCGTCCCACGTGACGACCCGCGTCACCAGATCGAACGGCTGGAACGGCGCGAGCTGCCGGATGAAGTTGATCTCGGCGGCGGCGAGCACCGGCCGCCAGCGATTCCTGAAGATCGTCGACAGCAGCCCGAGCTGCACGATGAGGTGCACGCGCCCCAGGTCCATGAACGACAGATACCGCCCGTTGTTCATGTGCAGGTTGACGTCGCAGTCGTTCGGCAGCACGCGGAAGCGCACGCACGAATCGTCGAGCACCCCGCGCCGCGGCAGCCCGATCATGCGCAAGGCGAGAAAGATCAGGCGCAGGTAGAGGTTCACGGCCCGGCGCCGGGAGCCCGCGTCAGGAGCGCGGCACCGGTGCGCGCGGCGCGGCTGCGCGGCGGCCGCGGACGAACTCGATGACGCCCGGCATGATCGAGATCAGCACGATCGCGACGATGACGATAGACAGGTTCTCGCGCACGAAAGGCAGGTTACCGAAGAAATAGCCCGCGAAGACCAGCGAGCCTATCC
This sequence comes from Burkholderiales bacterium, assembly GCA_036262035.1. Lineage (NCBI taxonomy): Bacteria > Pseudomonadati > Pseudomonadota > Betaproteobacteria > Burkholderiales > Burkholderiales bacterium. The sequence goes on from DATAJS010000005.1 coordinate 374,178, forward strand.
ACAGCACCGCGCCGCCGAAGGCATACGCGACGAAGCGCGCGTAGATCATGCGTCCCATGCCCGCGACGAAAGGCGCGAAGGTGCGCACGATCGGCACGAAGCGCGCGATCAGCACCGTCTTGCCGCCGTGCCTTTCGTAGAACCCCTGCGTGCGTGCGAGGTGCTGCGGATTGAGGAAGCGCGAGGTCTCGCGGCTGAAGAGGCGCGGCCCGATGAAGCGCCCTATCCAGTAATTGGTGTTGTCGCCGAGGAAGGACGCGAGCACGAGCGCGCCGAAGAGCGCCTCGACCTGCATGCCGCCGCCGGCCGCCACGGCCCCCGCCACGAACAGCAGCGAATCGCCCGGCAGGAACGGCGTGACCACGAGCCCGGTCTCGCAGAAGATGACGAGGAACAGGATGAGGTAGATCCAGCCGCCGTAGTTCGCGACCAGCCACTGCAGGTATTTGTCCAGGTGCAGGACGACGTCGATGAAGCCGGTGACGAGCTCCATCGACGCGCTACACCACGGCTTCCGGCTGTGCTTTCTTCTCCGCCTGCGCGAGGTCGTCGCGCGACACGCCCAGCCACATCACGATCGGCGAGGCGACGAGCACCGACGAGTAAATACCGAAGCAGATGCCGATCGTCAGCGCGAGCGCGAAGTAGAACAGGGTCTCGCCGCCGAAGATCAGCATCATCAGCACCATGAGCTGGGTCGAGCCGTGGGTGATGATCGTCCGCGACATCGTCGCCGTGATCGCGTGATCGAGCACGTGCGGCACCGTATAGGTGCGGAAGCGGCGGTTCCGGAACACCTCGCGCACCCGGTCGAACACCACCACCGACTCGTTCACCGAGTAGCCGAGCACCGCGAGGACCGCGGCGAGCACCGGCAGCGAGAACTCCCACTGGAAGATCGCGAAGAAGCCGAGAATGATCACCACGTCGTGCAGGTTCGCGATGATCGCCGCGACACCGAACTTCCACTCGAAGCGGAACCACAGGTAGAACACGATGCCCATCGAGACGAACAGCAAGGCAAGAGCGCCGTTCTCGAGGAGCTCGCGGCCCACCTGAGGGCCGACGAACTCGACGCGCTGGAGCTTGGCGCCCGCGTCGATCTTGCTGAGCTCGGCCATCACCTGGTTGGACAGCTGCGCGCTGGTGAGGCCCTGCTTGACCGGGAGCCGCACCATCACGTCGGCGGAGCTGCCGAAGTTCTGCACGGCGGCGTCGGTGAAGCCGAGCTTGGTGATCGCCTCCCGCACATGCGGCAGGCTGGCGGCGGCCGGCGTGCAGGACGCTTTCGGGTCGGCCTGCGGCTCCTTGCAATAGCGGATCTCCATCACCGTGCCGCCGGTGAAATCGACCCCGAGGTGCAGACCGCGCACGGCGAGCGCGCCCACGGCGATCAGGAACGTGACGAGCGAGATCACGTTGAAGATCAGCGCGTGCCGCATGAACGGGATGTCGCGCTGGATGCGGAAGAATTCCATATTAAGACCCGTGAGACGTGAAATGTGAAATGTGAAGCGACGCGCGAAACGGGGTGGTCATCGGTGCGAACACGGCGAGCCCATCACGTTTCACGTTTCACTTTTCACGTGGTTTTAGGCCGCCAGACCTGGCCGATGGAAACGTTCTCCAGCCGGCGGCGGCTGCCGTAGATCAGGTTGACCAGCGCGCGCGACACCATGACCGCGCTGAACATCGAGGTGAGAATGCCGAGGCAGTGCACGACCGCGAAGCCCTTGATCGGACCCGAGCCGAACGCGAACAGCGCGATGCCCGCGATGAGCGTCGTGATGTTCGAGTCCAGAATGGTGTTCCATGCGCGGTCGTAACCCGCGGCGATCGCCGCCTGCGGCGAGTTGCCGTTGCGCAGCTCCTCCCTCACCCGCTCGTTGATCAGCACGTTGGCGTCGATCGCCATGCCCAGGGTGAGCGCGATCGCCGCGATGCCCGGCAGGGTCAGCGTCGCCTGCAGCATCGACAGCAGCGCGATCAGCAGCAGCAGGTTCATCGACAACGCGATCACCGAGATCACGCCGAAGAGCCGGTAATAGATGATCATGAAGAACGCGATCGCGGCGAAGCCGTACCACATCGAGTGGAAGCCGCGCCTGATGTTGTCCGCGCCCAGCGACGGGCCGACCGTGCGCTCCTCGATGATCTCCATCGGCGCCGCCAGCGCGCCGGCGCGCAGGAGCAGCGCGACGTCGCTCGCTTCACGCGTGGTCATGCGCCCGCTGATCTGCACGCGCCCGCCGCCGATCTCGGTGCGGATCACCGGCGCGGTGACGACCTCGCCCTTGCCTTTCTCGAAGAGCAGGATCGCCATGCGCTTGCCGACGTTCTCGCGCGTGACCTGCTGGAAGATGCGCGCGCCCTGGCCGTCGAGGCTGATGTGCACCGCGGGCTCGCCGGTCTGCGAATCGAAGCCCGGCTGCGCGTCGTTGATGCGGTCGCCGGTGAGCACGACCTGTTTCTTGACGAGGATGCCCGCGCCGCCGCGCTCGACGTAATACTCGGTGTTGAAAGGGGCAGTGCCCTGGGCCGCCGCAGCGAGCGAGGCGGGATCCATCTTGTCCTCTTCGACCATGCGGATCTCGAGGGTCGCGGTGCGGCCGAGGATCTCCTTCGCCTTCGCGGTGTCCTGCACGCCGGGAAGCTGGACGACCACGCGATCGCCGCCCTGCTGCTGGATGATCGGCTCGGCGACGCCGAGCTCGTTGACGCGGTTGCGCAGCGTCTGGATGTTCTGCTGGAGCGCGAAGTCCGCCGTCTTGCGCTGCGCTTCGGGCTTGAGCGTGCCGACGATGCGGAAATCGCCGGCGTCGTCGATCGGCCTGAGCTCGAGGTCGGGCATGGTGCGCTGGATCTCGTCCAGGCCGCGATCGCGCGTGGCGGCATCGCGAAAGCGCACCACGACGCTCTGGCCGTCGCGGCTCACCCCGCTGTACTGGATGCGCTTCTCGCGCAGGCCGCCGCGGATGTCGTTGCCGGCCGCGTCGAGGCGCTTCTGGATCGCGCCCTTCATGTCCACCTGCAGCAGGAAGTGCACGCCGCCGCGCAGGTCGAGGCCGAGGTACATCGGCTTGGCGCCGATCGCGTGCAGCCACTCGGGGTTGTCCGACAGCAGGTTCAGCGCGACGACGTAATCGTCGCCGAGCGCTTTCTGCAGGACGTCCTTGGCGCGAAGCTGGGTATCGGTGTCCTCGAAGCGCGCCTTCACGCTCGTCGGATCGAGGAAGATGCCGTCGGCGGCGACGTTGTTCTGCTTGAGCGCGTCGCGCACGCGTTCGAGCAGCGCCTCGTCCGCCTTGAGCGTCGCGCGCACCGGCGAGACCTGCACCGCGGGCACTTCACCGAAGAAGTTCGGCAGCGTATACAGCAGCGCGATCAGCAGGATGACGCCGATCAGCGTGTATTTCCAGACGGGATAGCGGTTCACGTGTTTTTGATCGTGCCCTTGGGCAGCACCGTCTGCACCGCGGCGCGCTGCACCTGGATCTCGGTGTTCGGCGCGATCTCGACCGAGACATAGCCTTCGCCGATCTTGCTGATGCGCCCGAGGATGCCGCCGGCGGTGACGACCTCGTCGCCCTTCTGCAGCGCGTCCACCATCGCCTTGTGCTCTTTCTGGCGCTTCATCTGCGGACGGATCATCAAGAAGTACAGCACCGCGAACATCGCGCCGATGAGCAGCATGCTCTCGAAACCGCCTCCGGTCGCGCCCCCGGTTGCCTGCGCCCAGGCGTTGTTAATGAACATGTACGTTCTCCGTTGAGCCGCCGGCGCGAGCGGCCGGCGAAAAATCGTCGAATTTTAGCACCCTTCGTCAGACCCGCCGCTGCGGACGGACGCCGCGTACGCCGCATACCGGCCTTCTTCGATGGCGGCGCGGGCGCCCTTCATGACGGTCTGGAAGTAATGCAGGTTGTGCAGGGTATTGAGTCGTGCACCCAGGATTTCGTTCGCGCGCTGCAAGTGATGGAGGTAGGCGCGCGTGAAGTTCCGGCACGTATAGCAGGCGCACGCCGGGTCGAGCGGCGACAGGTCGTCGCGCCAGCGTGCATTGCGAAGCTTGATGACGCCGCGGCTCGTATACAGCCAGCCGTTGCGCGCGTTGCGGGTCGGCAGCACGCAGTCGAACATGTCGATGCCCGCGGCGACCGCGTCGACGAGGTCGGTCGGGGTGCCCACGCCCATCAGGTAGCGCGGCCGGTCCGCGGGCAGCCGCGGCGCGGTGTGCGCGAGGATGCGCGCCATCTCTTCCTTGGTCTCGCCGACCGAGAGACCGCCGACGGCGTAGCCGTCGAAGCCGATGCCTTTCAGGCCGGCGAGCGACTCGTCGCGCAGGTCCTCGTACATGCCGCCCTGCACGATGCCGAAAAGCGCGTTCGGGTTAGCGTCATGAGCGCGCTTGCTGCGCTCCGCCCAGCGCAGGCTCATGCGCATCGAGTCGGCCGCCTGGTCGCGGCTTGCCGGATACGGCGTGCACTCGTCGAAGACCATCACGATGTCGGAGTTCAGCACGCGCTGGATGCGCATCGATTCCTCGGGCGAGAGGAAGCACGCGTCGCCGTTCACCGGCGACTGGAACTTCACACCTTCTTCGGTGATCCTGCGCAACGCACCCAGGCTGAAGACCTGGAAGCCGCCCGAATCGGTGAGTATCGGACCGTCCCAGCCCATGAAGCGGTGCAGCCCGCCGTGCGCGGCGATCACCTCGAGACCGGGCCGCAGCCACAGGTGAAAGGTGTTGCCGAGGACGATCTGCGCGCCGAGCTCGCGGAGGTCGACCGGCGTCATCGCCTTGACCGTGCCGTACGTGCCGACCGGCATGAACGCCGGCGTTTCGACCGCGCCGTGCGCGGTGGTGAAGCGGCCGCGGCGCGCCGCGCCGTCGCTGGCGAGCAGCTCGAATTGCATCAGGGCATCCGTATCGCTTCGAGCGCTTCGCGCACGCGCGGCGGCATGTCGATCGGGCGCTGCGTGGAACGGTCGCAGGTGACCTGCACGAACCAGCCCTGCGCCGCCGCGAGCGGCTCGTCGTTCCTGAAGAGGCCGATCTCGAAGCGCATGCTGCTCTTGCCGACGTGCGCCACGCGCAGCCCGCAGTGCACGACGTTGGGGAACGCGATCGGGCTGAAGTAGTTGCAGCCGTTCTCGACGGTGAAATACGCGATCGCGTCGCGCCCGAGGTCGCGCCCGAGCGCGTTCGCGAGGTACGAGGTCACCGCGGTATCGATGAACGAGTAATACGTCGCGTTGTTGACGTGGTTGTAGATGTCGTTGTCCATGAGCCGCGTGGTGATCGTCACGAAGTGCGCGTAACGCTCGCGCGGCTCGGGTTTTGCGCGCGTCGTCATGGCGCCCTTTCGATCAGCATCGCGTCGCCGTAGCTGAAGAAGCGGTAGCGCTCGGCGACCGCATGGCGGTACGCCGCCCGGACGTTCTCCATGCCGGCGAAAGCCGAGACCAGCATGAGCAGCGTCGACTTCGGCAGGTGGAAGTTGGTGATCAGGCGGTCGACGACGCGGAACCGGTAGCCGGGGACGATGAAGAGATCGGTCTCGCCGGCCCCTGCGCGCAATCCGCGCGCCGCGGCGCTTTCGAGCGCGCGTAAAGAAGTCGTGCCCACCGCGATCACGCGGCCGCCGCTCTCACGTGCGGCCCCGATCGCGTCGACGGTCTGCTGCGGCACCGAATACCACTCGCTGTGCATCCGGTGCTCCGCGACGTCGTCGACGCGCACCGGCTGGAACGTTCCCGCGCCGACGTGCAGCGTGACGTATGCGACGCGGGCGCCTTTCGCACGCAGCGCGTCCAGCGTCGGCTCGTCGAAGTGCAGTCCCGCGGTCGGTGCGGCCACGGCTCCGGGCTCGCGCGCGTAGACGGTCTGGTAACGCGATTCGTCGGCCGCGTCGGGCGTGTGGGTTACGTACGGCGGCAGCGGCACCTCGCCGTAGCGCTCGAGCAGCGCGAACACGTCGCCGCAGCCTTCGAAACGCAGCCTGAAGAAACCGCGGTCGCGCTGCGTCACCGTCGCGGTGACGGCATCGCCGGCGAGCGTCACGGTGTCGCCGGGACGCGGCGGATGGCTCACTTTCATCTGCACCCACGCTTCGTCCGCCGCGAGCACGCGCTCGACGAGCACCTCGATGCGCCCGCCGCTCGTCTTGCGCCCGAAGAGGCGCGCCTTGATCACGCGCGTGTCGTTCGCCACGAGCACGTCGTTCGCCCCGATCAGGCCGACGATGTCGCGGAACGCGAGATCGCGCAGCCCGCCGGTCGCGCCGTCGAGATGCAGCAGACGGCTCGCGGTGCGCTCGGCCGCGGGCGTCTGCGCGATCAGCTCGGGGGGGAGCGCGTAATCGAAGTCGGAGAGCTTCAAGTCGGGGGGGAGTGCTGGTGCCGGGAAAGGGACTCGAACCCTTACAGTGTCGCCACCGGCGGATTTTGAGTCCGCTGCGTCTACCAATTCCGCCATCCCGGCATGGGAGGTGCGCGATTATCCCGTACTCGCGACGATCGGTCAGCCGCGAGTCACTTCGATGTTGTCGATCAGCCGCGTGCGGCCGAGGCGCGCGGCGGCGACCACCACCAGCTCGCGCTCGTCGTCGATCGGCGGCTGGAGGTCGGACTGGCGGCGCAGCGCGACGTAATCGGGATGCCAGCCGTAGTGGGCGAGCTCGGCCATCGCTTCGAGCTCGATGCGCTGGTAATCGTGCGCGCCGCCGACGAGCTGCGCCTTGGCGTTCTGCAGAACGCGATAGAGCCGCGGCGCTTCGGCGCGCTCCTCCGGCGTGAGGTAGCCGTTGCGCGACGACAGCGCGAGGCCGTCGGGCGCGCGCACGGTCTCCGCGGGAATGATCTCGATCGGCAGCGCGAACTGCTTCACCATGTCGCGCAGCACGAGATACTGCTGGTAGTCCTTCTTCCCGAAGATTGCCGAGTGCGGCTGCACCAGGTTGAAGAGCTTCAGCACGACCGTCGCCACGCCCTTGAAATGCCCCGGCCGGTGCGCGCCTTCGAGGATGTGCTGGAGGTCCGAAGGCTCCACGACGAAAGTCTGCGGCTCGGGATAGATCTCCCGCTCGTCGGGCGCGAAGACGACGTCGACGCCGACCTCGCGCAGCCTCTCGGCGTCCACCGGCAGGGTGCGCGGATAGCGGTCGAAATCCTCCCGCGGGCCGAACTGCAGGCGGTTGACGAAGATGCTGACCACCGTGCACGAGGCGCGCGGCTTGGCGATGCGGATGAGCTCGATGTGGCCTTCGTGCAGGTTGCCCATGGTCGGCACGAAGACGTTGTCGGGCTCGCGACGCAGCCGCTCGCGCAGCTCCGCGACTGAGTGAACGATATCCATCAGAAGCTGTGCTCGGGTCCCGGGAACGTCCCGGCCTTCACTTCCCTGACGTAGAGCTCGACGGCCGCCTGCACGCTGCCGCCGGGTTTCATGTAGTTCTTGACGAACTTCGCTTTCTTGCCGGGATAGACGTCGAGCATGTCGTAGAGCACGAGCACCTGGCCGTGGCAATCGACACCCGCGCCGATGCCGATCGTAGGACCGCGCACGCTGGCCGTGATCTCTTTCGCGAGCGCCGCCGGTATCGCTTCGAGCACGATCATGCCGGCGCCCGATTCCTCGAGCAGCTTCGCTTCCTCGAGCAGGCGCTCGGCGTCGGTCTGCTGCTTGCCCTGCACCTTGTAGCCGCCGAGCTGGTGAACCGACTGCGGCGTGAGGCCGAGGTGCCCGCACACCGGGATGCCGCGCTCGGTGAGGAAGCGCACCGTCTCCAGCATCGGGCGCCCGCCTTCGAGCTTCACCATGTGCGCGCCGGCCGCCATGATCTGCGCGGCGTTGCGCAGCGCGTCCTCCCGCGAGGTCTGAAACGTGCCGAAAGGCATGTCGCCGATGATGAACGCGCGCTTGGCCCCCCGCGCAACGTTCGCGGTGTGATAGCAGATGTCGCGCAGCGTGACCGGGAGCGTGGACTCGTGGCCCTGGAGCACGTTGCCCAGCGAGTCGCCGATCAGGAGCGTCTCCACGCCCGCGGCGTCGAGCACGGACGCGAAGCTCGCGTCGTAGCACGTGAGCTGGGTGATCTTGGTGCCCTCGTGCGCCATCTTCTGGAGCGCGGTCAGGGTGATACGCATGGCGTTTTCGTTCGGACGGAGAGATTCCGGGCCGGAGATTATAACCAGCCGCCGAAAATCAGCCGCCCAGCGAGAAGAATTCGCGCGGGCCGCGCATCGCCGCGATGCGCTCCATGAGCAGCGCGAGATCCTCCTGCGACTCGTGGAAGTTGAGCCGGTCCGAGTTGACGATGAGCAGCGGCGCGCCCGAATACTGGTAGAAGAACCGCGTGTAGGTGTCCGCCAGCGTCACGAGATACGCGTCGGGCATGTTCTCCTCGTACGGCACGCCCCGCCGCTGCACGCGGTCGATCAGGGTGTTGGGCGTCGCCTGCAGATAGATGACCAGGTCGGGCGCGGGCGCCTGCGGCCTCAGGTGCGAATAGATCTGCTCGTAGAGCTTGAGCTCGTCGTCCTTGAGCGTGAGGCGCGCGAACAACGGGTCCTTCTCCAGCATGAAATCGCCGACGATCGCGCGGCGGAAGAGATCGGCCTGGTTGAGCGCGGTGAGCTGGTCGATGCGCTGGAACAGGAAGAAGAGCTGCGTCGGCAGCGCGTAGCGCTCGGCGTTCTCGTAGAAGCGAGGCAGGAACGGGTTCGCGTCGGGCTCTTCGAGCATGAGCGCGGCGCCGCTCGCTTCCGCGATGGCCTTGGCGAGCGTCGTCTTGCCGACCCCGATCGGGCCTTCGACGACGATGTAGCGGTATTTGTCGGGCAGCTTCATTGTTGTTCTTGTTCGATGCGGGTGACGCCGCTCGCGTCCACGCGCGCCGCGAGCTCGCGCACTTTCCCCAACCCGGGCACGACCGCGTCCGGCGCGATCTCGGCCAGCGGCACGAGCACGAACGCGCGCTCGTGCATGCGCGGATGCGGGATCGTCAGCGCTTCCCCGGATTGCGCGGTATCGCCGTACAGGACGATGTCGAGGTCGAGGGTGCGCGGGCCGTTCTTCATTCCGCGCACGCGGGCGTATCGCTTCTCGATCGCGAGCAGCTCGTCGAGCAGCGCGCGGGCGCCGAGCTCGGTCTCGATCATCGCCACGGCGTTGATGAAATCGGGCTGATCGTCGAATCCGACGGGGGCCGTGCGATACAGCGACGACACCGCGCCCAGACGTGTATCGGGCAGCATCGCGAGCTCCTCGATCCCGCCTTCGATCTGGCGGAGCGGGTCGTCGAGATTGCTGCCGAGCGCGATATACGCCGGTGTCAGCTTCAAGTCGGCTCCGTCTCGGCGGCGCCGGCGCTCTCGCCGGCGGGCTTGCGGCGACGGCGGCGGCGCTTGCGCTTCGGTGCATCGAAGTCTTCCTGTTGCGCGAGCAGCGCGCGGCGCTCGGTCTCGTCGGCGTGCTGGAAGCGCGTCCACCACTCGCCTACGCCCGCATCGACCTCCCCGCTCGCGCAGCGCAGCAGCAGGAAATCGTAGCCTGCGCGAAAGCGCGGGTTCTCCAGCAGCCGGTACGGCCGACGGCCGTTGCGCTGCATGAAGCGCGGCTGCATGACCCAGATCTCCTTCATGTCCGCGCCGTAGCGGCGCGGGATCGCGAGCTTCTCGGCCTGCGTCTGCGCGACCTGCTCCATCGCCTGGAACAGCGCGGGGATCGGCGGCACGCCCTCGCTCTCGAATTTCTTCCAGGCCACGAGCACCTCGTGCCACAGCAGCGACGCGAAGAGAAAGCTCGGCGAGACCGGCTTGTCGCTCTTGATCCGCGCGTCGGTGTTCCTCAGCGCCATCATCACGAAGCGCTCGCCCATCGGCTGCTCGAGGATGACGTCGAGCATCGGCAGCAGACCGTGGTGCAGCCCTTCCTGGCGCAGCGCCATCACGCACTCGTACGCATGGCCCGAGAGGAGCAGCTTCAGCATCTCGTCGAAGAGCCGCGCCGCGGGCACGTTGGCCAGGAGCTTTGTCAACGCCTTGATCGGCGCGCGCGTCGCCGCGTCGATCTCGATGCCTTTGCTCGCCGAGAGACGCACCGCGCGCAGCATGCGCACCGGGTCCTCGCGATAGCGCGTCTCGGGGTCGCCGATCATGCGCATCTTTTTCTTCTTCAGGTCGTCGAAGCCGCCGTGGTAGTCCCAGACCTCCTGCGTCGACGGATCGTAGAAGAGCGCGTTGATGGTGAAGTCGCGCCGCACCGCGTCCTGCTCCATCGTGCCGAACACGTTGTCGCGCAGGAGGCGCCCGTGCTCGTCGGCCACCTGCTCTTCGGTTTCCTCGGCGGCTGCGGCGCTGGCGCGGTAGGTGGAGACCTCCACGATCTCGCGGCCGCACATCACGTGCACGATGCGAAAGCGCCGGCCGATGATGCGCGAGCGCCGGAAAAGCTCACGCACCTGCTCCGGCGTGGCGCTGGTGGCCACGTCGAAGTCCTTGGGATCGAGACCGAGGATCGCGTCCCGCACCGCCCCGCCGACGACGTACGCGGTGTGTCCGTTCTCCTGCAGCGTCTGCGTCGTTTTGAGCGCGCACGAGCTGATGCGGTCGCGCGAGATGCCGTGCTCGCTGAATGGAACGACTTTCGGCCGTCGAGCCTTGAAGATGCGGCCCGAGAAGACCTTGCCGAGGAATTTGGTGATCATCGAATGAGAGTGGGGCGGATCGAGCGCGGTCTTGCGCCGCATCGCGTCGAATTCAGCCGTCGCAAATTATACATGCGGCAAGAAGCACCTCTGCGCACCGGCGCCGATCTCGACGAGCGCGCAGCCGTACGCGCGCTCGAGGTTTTCGCGCGTGAGCACGTCGCCTGCGGCGCCAGTGGCGGCGGTGCCATCGCCGAAGAGCACGAGCGCGTGCGTGCAGCAGCGGCCGAGCCACATCGGCTCGTGCAGCACCATGATCGCGGTCTCGTCACGCTCGCTCACGCGCGAGGACACGAGCTTCAGCACGTGGGCCTGGTGCGCGAGGTCGAGGTGCTGCAAAGGCTCGTCGAGCAGCATCGAGGCGGCTTCCTGCACCAGCATCTGGGCGATGCGCACCCGCTGGCGCTCGCCGCCGGAAAGCGTCGCGAAAGCGCGGTCCGCGAATGCGGCCATGCCGACCGCATCGAGCGCGGCGCGGGCGGCGTCTTCGTCCGCGCGCGTGTATCCGGCGAGCGCCGCGCCGTGCGGATGCCGTCCCAGCACGACGTACTCCGCCGCGGTGCCCCAGTACGCGCCCGGCTCGATCTGGAGCAGCACGCTCGAGCGTCTGGCGCGCTCGCGCGGCGAGTGATCGGCGATCGGCTTGCCGTCGAGCTCGACGCGGCCCGCCGCCGGCGCGGCGAGCCCCGCCAGCGCGTGGATCAGCGTCGTCTTGCCGGTACCGTTGCGGCCGAGCACCGCCCATGCCTGGCCTTTGCCGAAAGTCACCGAGAGCGAGCGGCAAAGCACGCGCCCGGGAACCTCGAGCGTCAGATCAGTGCAGCGAAGCATCGCGCGGCCTTGACAGGAGGAGCAGCATCGCGGGAACGCCGATCAGGGCGGTGACGACCCCGACCGGGAGCTGCTGGGGCGCCCACACGCTGCGCGCGGCGGTGTCCGCGACCGTGAGCAGCGTGCCGCCGAGCATCGCGGCGAGCGGCAGCAGCGCACGGTGGCGGTGCACCCCGGCGAGCCTCAGGGCGTGCGGCGCCATGAGACCGATGAAGCCGATCGCGCCGCCGAGCACGACCGCGGCGACCGTCGCGAGCGCCGCTGCCCCGAACACCGCGAGCTTGAGCCCGCCCACGCCGACGCCGAGCGAGCGCGCCTTGAGCTCGCCGAGCGCGAGGAGATCGAGCTGGTTCGCGGCGACGATCCCGAGCGCCGCGACGACGCCGAGCACGATCCACGACGGCACAGCCGATCCGGCCTGCGACAGATCGCCCATCAGCCAGAACAGCATGCCTTTCACCTGCGCCTCGGGCGCGAGCACCAGCGCGAGGCTGATGAGCGCCGACAGCCCGGCGGAGAGCACGACGCCGGTCAGCAGCAGCCGATAGACGTTCCACTCGGCGCTGCGCCAGGTCAGGCCGAACACGATGCACAGCGCGGCAATCGCGCCCAGCAGCGCGTAGGCGTTCGTCATGGCCGCGCTCGCCCCCGCCGCGATCGCGAGCAGCGCGCCGACCGAGGCGCCGCCCGAAACGCCGAGCACATACGGATCGGCGAGCGCGTTGCGCAGCAGCACCTGGAGCATCACGCCCGCGACCGCGAGCAGGGCGCCGCAGGCGTACGCCGCGAAGGCGCGGGGCGCGCGCAGGTTCCAGATGACGTCGTGGACGATACCGGACGCGGGAAAAGCGATGCTGTCGAACACCGCGGTAAAGCCGAGCGGCAGGCTGCCGGACGCGAGCGCGGTGGCGAGGCTCGCGACGCTCGCGCACGCGAGGACGATCGCAGCCGCGCCAGTGCGGTTCACGCGAGGGTCATGACCGGCCAGCCGTGCGCGCTCGCGTGCGCGCGCAGCGTGTCGTCGGGATCCACCGCGACCGGATCGGTCACGCGCGTCAGCAGCGGCAGGTCGTTCAACGAGTCGCTGTAGAACCACGAGCGCTCGAAGGAGCCGAGCGACCTGCCCTGCGCGGCGAGCCACGCCTCGAGCCGCTGCACCTTGCCGTCGCGAAAGCACGGTATGTCGGCGACCCCGCCGGTGAACTGCCCGTCGCGCTGCTCGGGCTCGGTCGCGATGAGATGCTCGATGCCGAACTCGCGCGCGATCGGCGCGGTGACGAAGCTGTTGGTCGCGGTGATGAGCACGCGCGTGTCGTTCTGGTGGCGCGCGACGAGCTCGCGGGCGGAGTCGCGGATGATCGGCATGATCTTGCTCCGCATGAACTCGGCGTGCCATGCGTCGAGCACGTCACGCCCGTGACGCGACAGCGGCTTCAACTGGAAATCGAGGAACTCGCGGATGTCCAGCGTGCCCGCCTTGTACTGGTCGTAGAAGTGCTGGTTGCGCGCTTCGTAGACTTCGCGATCGAGCACGCCCTGCTCGATGAGGAACTGCGCCCACTCGAAATCGCTGTCGCCGGCGAGGAGGGTGTTGTCGAGGTCGAACAGTGCGAGATTCAATTCGGGTCTTTCATTTCTGTGCGGCGGCGAGGAGCTCGCGCAACAGCGGCACCGTCACGGGGCGCTTCGCTTCGAGCGAGTAGCGGTCGAGCGCGTCGAGGGTCGCGAGCAGCGCCGGCATGTCGCGCCGCGCATGGGTGAGGAGGTACTGCGACACGTCGGGCTGCAGCGTGAAGCCGCGCGCTTCCGCCCGCTCCGCGAGGGCCCGTGCCTTTTCCGCATCGCTCAGGGCGCGCACTTCGTAGACGAGCCCCCACGCGAGGCGGCTCGCGACGTCCGCGCGCAGATTGAGTTGCGCCGGCGCGACCGAGCCCGCGGCGATCAGCACGCCGCCGCTCTCGCGCAGCACGTTGTAGAGATTGAACAGCACGACCGCGCCGTCCCCGCTCAGGCGGTCGACGTCGTCGATCGCGACCGCGCGGAGCTCGTGCAGCGCGGGCACGATGTCCGCATCGCCGGTGCATGCGCGATACTCGGCGGCGGCGCCCGCGCGGCGAAACGCCGCGATCGCCGCGCGCAACAGGTGCGTGCGTCCGCTGCCCGGCGCACCCCACAGATAGATGAAGCGCTCGCCGCGATCGCCGCGCGCGAGGCTCGAAAGCCGCTCGACGAGCTCTGCGTTGCAGCCCACGACGAAATTGTCGAGCGTCGGATCGGTCGAGATCGAGAAGTCGAAGGCGAGTTGCTTCACTGCTTTGTTAAAGGCGTGAACGGGTGAACGAGTGGACGGGTGAACGGGTAAAAGCGCGGGCGTGCGCATTTTACACGCGCGAAGCGCCGGATTCGGCTAACGCGACAGCGACTTCCGGTAAAATTGCGTGATGAATCCCTCCTCCTCTCTCACCTACCGCGACGCGGGCGTCGACATCGACGCGGGTGACGCGCTCGTCGAAGCGATCAAGCCTTACGCCAAGCGCACGATGCGTCCCGGCGTGCTCGCCGGCATCGGCGGCTTCGGCGCGCTGTTCGAGATTCCCAAGGGCTACAGCGAGCCGGTGCTCGTCTCGGGCACCGACGGCGTCGGCACCAAGCTCAAGCTCGCGTTCGAGCTCGATCGTCACGACACGATCGGCATCGACCTCGTCGCCATGAGCGTGAACGACATCCTCACCCTCGGCGCCGAGCCGCTGTACTTCCTCGATTACTACGCGTGCGGCAAGCTCGACGTCGCGACCGCGAGCGAAGTCGTCAAAGGCATCGCGGCCGGCTGCGAGCGTGCGGGCTGCGCGCTGATCGGCGGCGAGACCGCCGAGATGCCGGGGATGTACACGCCGGGCGAATACGACCTTGCGGGCTTCGCGGTCGGCGTGGTCGAGAAATCGCGCATCGTCGACGGCTCGAAGATCGCGCCGGGCGACGTCGTGCTCGGGCTGGCGAGCGACGGTGCGCATTCGAACGGGTATTCGCTGATCCGCAAGATCGTCGACAAGAGCGGCGGCATCGCGCAGAGCATTCCCGCCGACGGCGGCGCGCAGCCGCTCGCCGATCTCGCGCTCGCGCCGACGCGCATCTACGTCAAACCCGTGCTCGCGCTGATGAAGGACGTGACGGTCAAAGGCATGGCGCACATCACCGGCGGCGGCATCACGGAAAACGTGCCGCGCGTGCTCGCCGACGATCTCACCGCGCGCATCGAGCGCAATGCGTGGACGATGCCGCCGCTCTTCCAGTGGCTGCAGCGCCAGGGCAACGTCGCGGAGGACGAGATGCTGCGCGTCTTCAACTGCGGCATCGGCATGGTGCTCGTGGTCGACGCCGCCGATGCCGACCGTGCGATGCGCTTTCTGACCGATCAGGGTGAGCGCGTGTGGCGCATCGGCCGCATCGACCGGCGCAGCAGCGACGAACCGCAGACGATCGTCGCTTGAGCTCGCGCGCGTGAAGCGCATCGTCGTCCTGATCTCCGGCCGCGGCAGCAACATGCAATCGCTGCTCGAAGCCGACCTGCCCGCGAGCTTCGAGGCGGTGATCAGCAACGTGCCGAATGCCGGCGGGCTTGCGATCGCGCAGCGCCACGGCGTGGCGACCTCGGTGATCGATCACACCGCGTACGCCGACCGCGAAGCCTTCGACGCGGTGCTGCGGACCGAGATCGACCGCCACCAGCCCGATCTCGTCGTGCTCGCGGGTTTCATGCGCGTGCTGACCGAGGCCACGGTGAAGCACTACGCGGGGCGCATGCTCAACATCCACCCCTCGCTGCTGCCCGCCTTTCCCGGCCTGCACACGCACCGCAAGGCGCTCGCGGCCGGCCTGCGCATCCACGGCTGCACCGTGCATTTCGTGACGCCTCAGCTCGACCACGGCCCCATCGTCGTACAGGCGGCGGTGCCGGTGCTCGACGGCGACACCGAAGCGGGCCTCGCCGCGCGGGTGCTCGCGCAGGAGCATCGCATCTACGTCCAGGCGGTGCGCTGGTTCTGCGAGGACCGGTTGAGCATCGCGGACGGCAAAGTACATATCGCAGCGGTTGCAGAGGCGGCCGGCGCGCTGCTGAGTCCTCCGCCCGACGCCCTAAAGCGTTGATCGTATGAGCCGCGGCGCGAACCCGCGCGGCGCTTCGTGGTCTAGGGTCTGTCATGAAATCTCGCATTCGATACCTCGCGCTTCTCGCCGTCCTTTGCGTCGCCGCGGCGAGCGCTCAAGCTGCGCCGCGCTCGGTGCGCGCGACCTACAGCGCCACGATGAACGGCCTGCCGATCGGGACCATCAGCGAGCATTTCGAATCCGACGGCAGCACCTACAAGATCGTCAGCGACACCAAGCCGCAGGGGCTCGCGGCGCTGATCCAGCGCCAGCCGCTGCGCTTCACGAGCGCGGGTGCGCTCACCACGCAAGGCCTGAAGCCGTCGCAATTCGACGGACGGCGCAGCGCCGGCGAAGCGCCGCAGGTCTCCGCCGAGTTCGACTGGGGGGAGAAGCAGGTCACGCTCAAGCACCAGGGCAAGATCGAATCGTTCCCGCTGCCGCCCGGCACGCAGGACCGGCTGTCGGTCATGTACCAGTTCATGTTCCTCGCGCCCGAGCGCATCCGGCAGCTCGATTTCCCGATGACCAACGGGCGCAAGATCGACCGTTACCGCTATCGCGCGACCGACGACGTGGAGATCGATACCGGCGTGGGCCGCCTGAAGACGGTGCATCTGGTAAAACAGCGGGAGCCGGGCGACACCGTCACCGAGGTGTGGATCTCGCCCCGGCACCAGAACCTGCCGGTCAAAATGCTGATCGTCGAAAAAGACGGCGTGCGCTTCGAACAACTGATCCAGAGCGTGGAGGTCCGCGATTAACGCCGCCTCCTGGAGGCGTTTGGCGCTCGCGGCCGGCCTGTCCGGCGTCGCGCACGCGCTGGTGGCCGGCTACGCGCACTTCGAGCTCCCCGAAGCCCCGGCGGACCGGATACCGCTGGCCGTGCGGATTGCCGAAGCGCCCCCGCGCGCTCCCCCATCCGTCGCGCCCCCGAAGCCCAAGCGCCGCGCTCGGCCCGACGTGCAAGTCGCCGCCGCGGTAGCCATGCCGTCGCCGATTCCGGCCGCGATCGGCGATCCTGAAGACCCGGTCGTGGAGGACGCGCCGGCGGTCGAAAGCGCCGAAGCGCCGCAGCGCGAGCCCGTGGTCGTCGCCGAGGCGCCGAAGCCCGGGCCCGAAGCCGCGCCCGAGCCCGCCGCGCCGGTGCGCAAGCTCCCGCGCAGGGGCCGCATCACGTACGACATGCTCTACGGCCGCGACGGCTTCCCGGCCGGACGCACGGTGCAGACGTGGGAAGCGGACCAGGGCCGCTATCGGCTCGCGAGCCATTCGGAGACGATCGGCATCGTCGACCTGATCCGCTCGCAGTACCGCACCTATTCGAGCCGCGGCGCGGTCACGCGCGAAGGGCTGAAGCCCGAGTCCTTCAAGATGGTGCGCAACCGCGGGCGCGGCCGTGCGAACGAGGAAGCGAGCGCGCAGTTCGACTGGAAACAGGCGACTCTCACGCTGGGCCGCACGGCCGAGCAGCGGCAGGTGAAGCTGCCGCCGAAGAGTCAGGACCTGCTGTCGTTCATCTTCCAGCTCTCGCTCGACCCGCCCGCGCCGGGGCGGCTCTCGCAGGTCGTCACCACCGGCTCGCGCATCGAGGTGTACGAGCTCGACGTGCTGGGCGAGGAAGTCATCGACACACCGCTCGGCATGATGCGCGCGCTCCCGATCAAACAGGTGCGCAAAGGCAACGAGGAATCGATCGAGCTGTGGCTCGCGCTCGAATACCGCTACCTGCCGGTGAAGCTGCGCTTCTTCGACAAGCAGGGCGAGCCGCAGGGCGAGCAGGTCGTCGCGGATATTCGGCTGATCGAAAACTGAGCGAGCGCCTCGTCCGTCACCGACTTATCCGTCACCGCCTCATCCGTCACCGCTTCACCCGTCACTTGTCATGCAACGAAAACTCCTCGACGCAGCCACCGAGGCCCTGGGCCGCGTCCTCAAGTTCGAGCAGCCCGCAGACGCCGTACTGAGCGCCTGGTTCCGCGAGCATCACGCGCTCGGCCCGCATGACCGCGCATTCGTCGCCGAAGGCGTGTTCGGCGTGCTGCGCCACAAGCGTACGCTCGAGCGTGTGGTCGGCACGCCGACCGCTCGCCGGCTGCTCCTCGGCTGGGTCGCCCGCCATTCGGGCATGACCGCCAAGGTGAAGCCGCTGGTGAAGCCGGCGGAAGCCGAAGCGCTCGAAACCTATGCCGCTGCGGCACCCGAGCTCACCCCCGCCGAGCGCGCGGAGCTGCCGGACTGGGTGTTCGAGCGGGTGGGAGCCGACCTGGGCGAAGCCGGTGCGCTTGCGCTCGGCGCCAGCCTGCAGGAGCCGGCGCCGCTCGACCTGCGGGTGAACACCCTCAAGGCCGACCGTCACGACGTCCTCAAGTCCTTGCGCGGCAAAGGTATTCCGGCCGAGCCGACGCCCTACTCACCGGCCGGCGTCCGGATTTTCGGCAAGCCCGCCATCAACCGCGACCCGCTCTTCACCGAGGGCGCGCTCGAGGTCCAGGACGAAGGCAGCCAGCTCGTCGGCTATCTCCTCGCGCCGACGCGGCACGATCTCGTGGTCGATTTCTGCGCGGGGGCCGGCGGCAAGTCGCTGATGCTCGGCGCGATGATGCGTTCCCAGGGACGGCTGTACGCGTTCGACGTTTCGGCTGCCCGGCTGGCGAGGCTCAAGCCGCGGCTCAAGCGCTCGGGTCTTTCCAACGTCCATCCGCACCAGATCGCCAACGAGCACGATCCCAAGGTGAAGCGGCTCGGCGGTAAGATCGACCGGGTGCTCGTCGACGCGCCGTGCACCGGCCTCGGCACGCTGCGCCGCAATCCCGACCTCAAATGGCGGCAATCGCCGCAAACGGTCGTCGAAATGCGCGCCAAACAGGCGGCGATCCTCAGGGCGGCGGCGTCGCTGGTGAAACCCGGCGGGCGGCTGGTCTACGCCACGTGCAGCGTGCTAACCGAGGAAAACGAGGCGATCGTCGCGTCTTTTCTGGACGAGACGCCAGGGTTCGGGATCGTAAAATGCAGCGATCTCCTGAAGCACCACGGCATCGACATCGACGTGGGGCAGACCTTGCGGCTGTGGCCGCACATCCACGGCACGGACGGCTTTTTCGCGGCGGCGCTGGAACGCGCCCGCTAGCGCGGTCGCGCGGGTAAAACGCGTTTGGCTCCAGCGGTTTGCAACGCCGCTCAAACCTCGTTAAATGTTTTGCTGCGCCGGTTGAACTTAGCTACACTCCCCCCGTCAAAAGGGGGCGTTTTTAACTCAGGGAGTCGCATGTTTACAGGGGTCTGGGATTTACCGTGGTGGGGCTACGTCGTTTACACGCTCGTCCTCACGCACATCACGATCGCCGGGGTCACGATCTATCTGCATCGTCACCAGGCGCACCGTGCGCTGGACCTGCATCCGCTCCCTAGCCACTTCTTCCGCTTCTGGCTGTGGTTCACCACCGGCATGATCACCAAGGAGTGGGCGGCGATCCATCGCAAGCACCACGCCAAGTGCGAGACCGCTGACGATCCGCACAGCCCGCAGATCTACGGCATCAAGAAAGTGCTGTGGGAAGGCGCCGAGCTCTATCGCAAGGAAGCCCTGAACAAGGAGACGATGGACCGCTACGGGCACGGCACGCCCGATGACTGGATCGAGCGCAATCTCTACAGCCGCTACAACGTCCTCGGCATCTCGATCCTGCTCGTGCTGAACTTCGTGCTGTTCGGCTTCATCGGCATCACGATCTGGGCGGTGCAGATGGTCTGGATCCCGCTCCTCGCCGCGGGAGTGATCAACGGCATCGGCCACTACTGGGGCTATCGCAACTTCCAGCCTTCGGACACCAGCCGCAACATCCTGCCGTGGGGCATCCTCATCGGCGGCGAAGAGCTGCACAACAACCATCACGCGTACGGCACGTCGGCGAAGCTGTCGAACGCGTGGTACGAGTTCGACATCGGCTGGCTGTACATCTGCATGCTGAAGTCGCTCGGACTGGCGGAAGTGAAGAAGATCGCGCCCAAGCTCAAGCTCGCGCCGGCGAAGCCGCAGTGCGATCACGAGACGCTGCAGGCAATCGTCACGCACCGCTACGAAGTCATCACCAAGTACGCGAAGTCGGTGCGCAAGACGTGCGCCGCGGAGATCGCCACGCTGCGCGCGACCAAGGTCACCATCGAGTGGTCGCGCCTGAAGCGCTGGCTGCACATCGACACCAACGCCCTTCCCGCGCCGGAGCGCGAGCAGCGCGACCAGATCATCCGGGCGAGCAGCAAGCTCGCGACGGTCTACACGATGCGCGACGAGCTCGCGGCGCTGTGGCAGCGTTCCGCCGCGTCGAAGGAGGAGCTGGTGCACAAGCTCGAAGACTGGTGCAAGCGCGCCGAGGCGAGCGGCATCGAAGCGCTGAGCACGTTCTCCCGGCGCCTGCGCTGCTACGCATAAGCGAAACGCAGAAACGAAAAAGCCCGCGAATTCGCGGGCTTTTTTTATTGCATCGCGCCCGGTCAGACCCGGCCTCTT
This sequence comes from Burkholderiales bacterium, assembly GCA_036262035.1. Classification (NCBI taxonomy): domain Bacteria; kingdom Pseudomonadati; phylum Pseudomonadota; class Betaproteobacteria; order Burkholderiales; species Burkholderiales bacterium. The sequence goes on from DATAJS010000005.1 coordinate 394,374, forward strand.
GGGATTGCCCCCCGGTTTTTCACGGCGACAAAAAACCCGCTCGAGGCGGGTTTTTGGTCGCACCGAAAACCAGGGTTACTTGATTTTGGTTTCCTTGTAGATCACGTGCTTGCGCGCGACGGGATCGAATTTCTTGATCTCCATCTTGTCCGGCTTGGTGCGCTTGTTCTTGGTCGTCGTGTAGAAGTGGCCGGTTCCGGCCGTCGACTCCAGCTTGATCTTTTCTCTCATCGCTTAGCTCCCAGTGACGGCAGTTAGATCTCGCCGCGCTCGCGCAGATCGGCGAGGACGACGTCGATGCCCTTCTTGTCGATGGTGCGCAGCCCCGCGTTCGACACGCGCAGGCGCACCCAGCGGTTCTCGCTCTCGACCCAGAAACGGCGCGATTGCAGGTTCGGCAGAAAGCGCCGCTTGGTCTTGTTGTTCGCGTGGGAAACATTGTTCCCGACGATCGGCTTCTTTCCCGTGACTTGACAGACGCGTGCCATGACTATGGCTCCAGAATTCGCAAAACAGCGGATTTTACTGATTTTTTGCCGTGCGCTCAACCCTGGGGACAGAGGCAGGAAGGGCGGTCCGCAAGGAGGGAAACCTCGGTTTCCCTCCTTGGCGTTACCGGGCGAAGCCGAGCGGGGCCTGCTAAAGCAGGCCCCGCTCGGCAAACGACATCGCCGCGTCCCCGCCGACCACGAAATGGTCCAGCACCTTCACGTCCACCAGCGCCAGGGTGTGCTTGAGGGTCTGAGTGAGCGCCTCGTCGGCCCGGCTCGGCTCCGCAACGCCCGACGGGTGATTGTGCGCGAAAATCACCGCCGCGGCGTTGTAGTGCAGCGCCTGCTTCACGATCTCGCGGGGGAATACGCTGGTCTGGGTCAGCGTGCCGCGGAAGAGCTCTTCGACCTCCAGCACCCGGTTCTGCGCGTCGAGAAAGACCCCGACGAAGACTTCGTGCGCCTTGCCCTGCAGCCTCAGCCGCAGGTAATCGCGCACCGCCTGCGGCGACGAGAGCGCCGCGCCGCGGGCGAGCGTCTCGCGGAGCGCGCGGCGGCTCATCTCGAGCACGGCATGGAGCTGAGCGTACTTGGCGTCGCCGAGCCCCGCGATGCCTTCGAACTTCCTCTTGTCCGCGGTGAGCAGCGCGTGCAGCGAGCCGAAGCGCTTCAGCACCTCGCGTGCAAGGTCGACGGCGGTCATCCCCTTGATCCCGGTCCGCAGCAGGATCGCGATGAGCTCCGCGTCCGACAGGAACTCGGGTCCCTTCGCGAGCAGCTTCTCGCGCGGCCTTTCCTCCAGCGGCCAGTCGACGATTCTCATGTCGCGCCCTCCCCTGTCAACCGCTTGTGTGACTAACGTCGCATGTGCGTGCGTCGTCGCCAAGCCATGCGGTCTAAGCTACACTGAGCGCCGCCCGAAAGTGTCCTTACGTGACTGAAACCGCTAAGAAAAAACTCCTCCTCGGCGTGACCGGCGGCGTCGCCGCGTACAAGTCGGCCGAGCTCGTGCGCCGCCTCTCCGAGCGCGGCTTCGAGGTGCACGTCGTGATGACCGCAGCGGCCTGCCGCTTCATCACGCCCGTGACGATGCAGGCGCTGTCGGGAAATCCCGTCTACACCGACATGTGGGACGCGCGCATCCCCGACAACATGGCGCACATCGAGCTCTCGCGCGACAAGGCGTTGATCGTCGTCGCGCCCGCGACCGCCGACTTCATGGCGAAGGCCGCGAACGGCATCGCCGACGATCTGCTGTCCACGCTGTGTCTCGCGCGCGACTGTCCGCTTGCGGTCGCCCCCGCGATGAATCGCCAGATGTGGGAGCACCCGGCGACGCAGCGCAATGTCGCGCAGCTTCGCGCCGACGGCGTCGAGGTCTTCGGCCCCGCGAGCGGCGGCCAGGCGTGCGGCGAAATCGGCATGGGCCGCATGCTCGAAGCGGTGGAAATCGCCGACGCCGTGTCAGCGCTCCTCGCCCCCAAAGCGTTATCCGGAGTGCGCATGCTGATCACCGCCGGCCCGACCTTCGAAGCGGTCGACGCGGTACGCGGCCTCACCAACAAGAGCTCGGGCAAGATGGGTTATTCGGTCGCGCGCGCCGCGATCGACGCGGGTGCGAAGGTCACGCTGGTGTCGGGGCCGACGAGCCTTGCCGCGCCGGCGCAGGCGGAGCGCGTGGACGTCGTCTCGGCGGAAGAGATGCTGAACGCGGTGAAAGCGAGAGTCGCGAACGCCGACATCTTCGTGAGCGTCGCCGCGGTCGCCGATTACCGGCCCGCCAGGCCGAGCGAGCAGAAGATCAAGAAGACCGACGCCGCGATGACGCTGGAGCTCGTGCCGACGACCGACATCCTCGGCACCATCGCGGCGCTGCCGAACGCACCGTTCTGCGTCGGGTTCGCGGCGGAGAGCGAGAAGCTCGAGGAATACGCCGAAGCCAAGCGCAAGCGCAAGAAGCTGCCGCTCCTCGCGGCGAACCTCGCGCAGGAAGCGATCGGCGCGGATGACAATCAGGTCATCCTCTTCGACGACGACGGCGCGCATCCGCTGCCGCGCGCGGCGAAGGAGACGGTGGCGCGACAGCTCGTCGCGCACATCGCGAAGTTATACGGGAAGAAGCGGCGGGGCTGAGAGGCTCTGCCGGAAAGTCAGAATGGATTCCCGCCTGCGCGGGAATGACGAACGCTCCGGATGAAATCGATCGAAGTCAAAATCCTCGACGCGCGGCTGCGCGAGCAGATGCCCGCGTACGCGACGGCGGGCAGCGCCGGCCTCGACCTGCGCGCGTGCCTGCAGTCGCCGCTCACGCTCGAGCCCGGCCAGACCGAGCTCGTGCCTTCGGGCATCGCCATCCATCTCGCCGATCCCGGCCTGGCCGCGATGATCCTGCCGCGCTCGGGCCTCGGCCACAAGCACGGCATCGTGCTCGGCAACCTCGTCGGCCTGATCGACTCCGATTACCAGGGGCAGATCTTCGTCTCGACGTGGAACCGCGGCCGCGCAGCTTTCACCATCGAGCCGATGGAGCGCCTCGCGCAGCTCGTCGTCGTGCCGGTGATACAGGTCGGCTTCGAGGTCGTGGACGAATTCCACGCGAGCAGCCGCGGCGCCGGCGGCTTCGGCAGCACGGGCAAGGCTTGAAGACGGGCGTCGTGCTGTTCGCTCACGGCTCGCGCGATCCCGAGTGGGCGCGGCCGTTCCGCGCGATCGAGCGCAAGGTCGCGCAAGCGAACGCCGACAAGACCGTGGCGCTCGCTTTTCTGGAGCTCATGCAACCTACGCTGCCGGAGGCGATCGATCGCCTGGCCGCCCAAGGCTGCGCGCGCATCACCATCGCGCCGCTCTTCATGGCACAGGGCGCGCATCTGAAGCGCGATCTCGCGAAGATCGTCGAGGAGGCGCGTGCGCGTCATGCGAGCGTCGAGCTCGCAACGCTTCCCGCGGCGGGTGAAGCCGATACGGTCATGGGCGCCATCGCCGCGTGGATCGCGGACAACGTCGATTCGAAGACATGAAAGGACGACAGTGAAGCAGCTCTTCGCCGCATTGGTGCTCGTCGCAGTCAGCGCTCTGGCGCGCGGCGCCGAGCTTCCCGAGATTCCGCTGACCATCGCCGGTCACAAGGCGACCGCGGAAGTCGCCAGCACCGACCCGCAGCGCGCCACGGGGCTGATGCACCGCCGCATGCTGCCGGAGAACCGCGGCATGCTCTTCGTCTTTCCGGACATCGCGATGCACGGGATGTGGATGATGAACACCTACGTGCCGCTGTCGGTCGCCTTCCTCGACCGCGAGGGCCGCATCATCAACATCGAGGACATGCAGCCGCAGACGCAGAACTCGCACACCGCGGCGAAGCCGGCGAAATATGCGCTGGAGATGAACCTCGGCTGGTTCGCCAAGCGCAACATCAAAGCGGGCACCAAGGTCGAAGGACTGGAGAAAGCGGGCCCCGCCCGATAGACAACGAAAAGCCCGCGTCGCCGCGGGCTTTGAAGCGCCGAGCCGCCTCAAGCTTTCGGTGCTGATTCAACGCGGCCGAAAGCAGGTTTTTGCTTTCGGCCGGTTTTTTATCCGAAGACCGCAGTCCTGAACACCCCGCCGCTCGCGACCATGAAGAAGACCATGGGTATCGAGAGCATGGTGTTCGTCCTCGATGCGAGGAAGGCGACGCGGCGCGCTTTAGCCTTCTCTTCGTCGCTCGCGGGCTTCATGCCGAGGATCTTCTGCTGGTTGGGCCAGATCAGCACCCACACGTTGAAGATCATGATCGTGCCCAGCCACGCGCCGACGCCGATCGCGTAGTAAGGCGCGGCACGGAACAGGAACGCGTCGAGGAAGTGCGCGCCGAGGACGGCGGCGCCCATGACCCACGTGGCCACCGCGCCCCAGCGGAACCAGAAGAGCGCGCGCGGTGCGACGTGCTTGGTGATGCCGGCGCCGGTGCCGTCTTTCGCCGCTTCCGCGAGCGCGGGCACCTGCACGAAGTTGAAGTAATAGAGGAGGCCGATCCACATGATGCCGGAAAGGATGTGGAGCCAGCGGCCGAGCCCGAGCTGTATGAATTCGCCCATGGTCCCTCCCCTATTGCAGCGCGAAGCGAACGACGTTGTAGAGGATCAACGTGAGCACGACACCGCTTATGACCGTGCCCCACAGTGAATCGAGTGGATTCTTCATGGCGCCCTCCAAGTTGGTGTAGTAGTTCTTCTCGGACTGCGGCGGCTAGAGTACCGGAAACCGTACGGCCGAGGCAATACCGACGGTATGCGCGCAAAAAAGGGCGCTCGAGGCGCCCTTTGCGTTCATGACAACGTGGTAGCGCGTACGCCGCCTGGTTCCTCGCGGCGAAGGCGCGTCTTACGCCGCGAAGTTCCTCGCGGCGAAGTCCCAATTCACCACGTTCCAGTATGCGGCCACGAAATCGGGCCGCTTGTTGCGGTAATCGACGTAGTACGCGTGCTCCCACACGTCGAGCGTGAGCAGCGGCTTCGCCTCGGTCGTGAGGGGCGTGAACGCGTTGGAGGTGGTCTCGATGCCGACGCTGCCGTCGGGACGCCTGACCAGCCACGCCCAGCCCGAGCCGAACACCGCGACCGCGGCGGCCGAGAACTTCTCGCGGAACTCCTCGAACGATCCGAACGCCTCATCGATCTTCCGCGCGAGCTGGCCGGTGGGCTTGCCGCCGCCGTTGGGCGACATGCTGTGCCAGAAGAACGTGTGGTTCCACGTCTGGGCGGAGTTGTTGAAGATGCCGCCCTGCGATTTGCGCACGATCTCCTCGAGCGGCATGTTTTCGAATTCGGTGCCCTGGATGAGCTTGTTCAGGTTGGTGACGTACGTCTGGTGATGCTTGCCGTAATGGAACTCCAGCGTCTCGCGCGAGATGTGCGGCTCGAGAGCGTTCATCGCATAAGGCAGCGGGGGCAGTTCGTGTTGCACTTCGTGTCTCCTTACGAGTTGCTGTGTAGCGCAGCGCGCATCGCGGGGCGCGACGCACGGGACCGCCGATGATATCAGGCCGCGAGCAGACTTCCGGTCTGCACGGCGGCGATGGCTTTCGCCTGATTCATGTCGACCGTGTAGCCGGCGCCGTAGAGGCAGCAGGCGATCTGGTTCACGAGGGGCAGCGGCATCGGAAGCTCGCCGCGCATGATCGCGCGCGTCCATTCCGCGGTGCCCCGCGCATCGTTCGTGCGCGGAACATTCGACGCGCAGCGTACGCTGCCCGCTTCCGCTTCGAAGAGTAATTCGCCTCTGCCGTTGCGTATGAGCTCCAGGACGGGCCTGCGCCGCGGATCTGCAAAAGGGTCTCCGTGGCCCGCGTCGAGCAGCAGATGGTTGCCTGCGCGCTCGCGTAACAGACCACGTAGCAGCCGCCGTTCCCGCTCGTCGGCCGCGGCGACGACGGTCAGCCCTTCGCCGCGAAAGGGATCGACGAAGCGCGCGAGGCGCTCGGCGAAACCGCCGAAGCCGATGCGGCCTCTCAATGCGAGCAGATCGGCGAGGCCGGGTGACAGCACGGCGGTGGGCACGAAGGCGAAGCCCGCCTCGTCCAGCTCTTTTTGCGCCTGCGACAGCGTGACGCTCGGCAGGAGGCCGAGCTCGCGAAAGACCTGCGCCGACACGACGCGCCCCGGCGTGCCCAGCACGCCGTGGACGACGACCTGCAGCGTCAGCCGCTGCAGCGCGAGGGCGAGGAGCGGCAGGAGGTTGGGACCGTCGGCGCTGCCGATGTGGCCGGCCAGCACGACCGGGCGCACCCCCGACGGATGGGCACGCAGGCGAAAGCAGCGCTCGGACAGCGCGGACTCGCAGCCCGCGAGCTCGGCGATCTCGTCGGCGCGCGCGTCGAGCAGCGCCAGCAATGCGCCCTGCTCGAGCTCGGGAACGCCGCCGTCGAGCAAGGCCGCGGTCGTCTGACGCGCCACGGCTTCGGACAGGCGCTCGCGCCGAGTGAGAGTCTTCAACGCCACGGCCAGGCTCATCTCCGCCTTTCGGGCCGCCCTGTCGCGACCGTTAAACACGATGGCGGCTGTCAAAAGCAACGCCTATGCCAATGAGATAAGCGCTTGGCTGCAGGCGATTTCGCCCGGCGGACGCGCGCCAGCGGTGCGTTGCGTGCGCGCAACGGCCGCTTTTTGGTGCGGCAAAAGCCCTCGAAATATGCCTTCCGGAATACCCTCGAACCGTGGGTGTATTAGAATTGTTCAAACCAAAACTAGAAACAGGGGCGATCATGAGAACAGCGACTTACGCGTGGCTCATCGCCGGTTTGGTTTGCTGTCAGGGTATTTCCTACGCGGGTGAAGGGTCTTCGCTGCGCGGGCTCAAAGCCCCGCGGGACTCGGTCGAGGCGGTGGGCTTGTCCTTGGCCGCGGACCGCACCGAACAGGGACTCGACCTGCATGCTGCCGCGCTGCGTGACGACCTCGCGCCGAGGCTGACGCTGTACACCGGCACGCGCGAGTCTCTCCACTTTGCCGCGGGCCATGCCGCTTACACCACGAGCCTGCATCAGGCCGCGGGACTGCCGGCAAGCGCGATCCCGCATTCGCCTTTCGATCCGCGCTTCACGGGCGCGCCCCGCTACACGCTCTCCAGCCAGGTCACGCAAAGCCTGCCCGGCGGCTGGGGCGTCGGCTTCGGACTGCGCCAGACCGATTACGGCTTCGCGACGGGCAACCTGCTGGCGCTGTCGGCCGAGCGCTACTTCGGCAACGTTCGCGGCGCGTACACGCTGTATTCGAACGGCGCGAACGGCGGCGGCTTCGGCGCCGCGCATCGCTTCCAGGTCAACTACCTCTACGGCGAGCGCAACGTCGTCGGTCTCGCCTACACCACGGGCCGCGACATCGAGAACATGAACATCTCGGCGGTCGGCCTGCCCGTCGCGGACAGCCGCGACGTCACGCTCTCCGGCCGCCACTGGCTCTCCACCAACTGGGCGCTCACGTACGACGTGGTGTCCCAGGAGCAGAGCCTCTGGAACAAGAGCCGGCAGGGCCTGCGCCTCGGGGTGAGCCGCAGCTTCTAGGCGTTCGCCTCATTTCCCGCCGCCGGTCAGCGGCACGAAACGCACCGCGAGCACCGGGCGGCGGCTCACGCCGCCGTCGCTGCCCTTCCGGATCAGGTACAGCGTCTGCGCGCCCAGTTGCGGGCCGAGCGGGATGACCAGCCGTCCGCCCGGCCTGAGCTGGCGCGTGAGCTCGTCGGGCACCTCCGGCGGCGCGGCAGTGACGATGATCGAATCGAAAGGCGCCTGCTCGGGCCAGCCCTGATACCCGTCGCCGATGCGCGTCTCGACCGACGCGTAGCCGAGCTCCTTCAGCCGCCTCGAAGCCTCGCGCCCGAGCGGCTCGACGATCTCGATCGAATAGACTTTCGCGCCGAGCTCGGCGAGCACGGCAGCCTGGTAACCCGACCCGGTCCCGATCTCGAGCACCTTGTCGCCGGGCTTGATCTCGAGCAGATCGGTCATCAGCGCGACGATGAAAGGCTGGGAGATCGTCTGGCCCTGTCCGATCGACAGCGGCTGGTTGCGGTAGGCGACGCGCTCGTCGCCCGCGGCGACGAGCCGATGCCGCGGCACGCGCGCGAGCGCCTGCATCACGCGATCGCTCAGGGCGTCGCGGCCGGTCTCCGTCGCGGTCTCGCGGGTGGTGCGCGCGATGTCGTCGAGCATCGCCCGCTTCTCGGCGGCGTAGCGGTCCTGGGCGTCGGCGTCCATGGCGAGCGCGGAAGCAAGCAGCGCACCTTTGAGCGCGCGCCGAAAGAAAAAGGGCATACCCATAAGAGTATGCCCTTTCCCGCGCAGCGGAAAAAATGGATCCCCGCCTGCGCGGGGATGACGACGCGCGCCTGCTGGCGACTCGTCAAGCGGAAAACGGATCCCCGCCTACGCGGGGATGACGAGTCGCGCTTGCGCGCGCCTCGTCACTTGGAGAGGCAGTCTTTCATGAAGGCTTTGCGCTCGTCGCCTTTCATCTTCTTCTCGCCGGCTTCCTTGTTGCAGGCTTTCATCTTGTCCTGCTGGGCCGCCTGTTTGGGCGTGGCCTCGGCTTTCTTGTCCATCTCCCCGCCGCCCTTGAGGCACGAGCTCATGAATTTCTTGCGGTCGTCGCCTTTCTTGTCGCCGGCCTTGGCCGAGCAGTCCTTCATCCGTTCCTGCTGGGCCTTCTGCTTCTCCGACGGCTCCTTCTTGTCGCCCTTGGCGGACTTCTCGGCGGCCATCGGCGACTTCTTTTCCGCGTCCTTGGCCTTGTCCTGGGCGAACACCGGCGCCGCCGCCAGCATGAAGCACACCGCCGCGATCAAACCTTTCATATCTCCTCCCGTGAAGTGGCGCCGGCCGCTGCCGGCACTCACCTAACGCGCCAGCGCGGCGTTCCGCTGACAGCGCCTATCTTTCCGAGCCCTTGATGAATTCGTCGAGCACGGCGCACCACGCCGCGGCGAGATTGCCTCGGTTGTAACCGCCGCCGCCGAAACCCATGATGCGGCCGTCGCACAGCTCGTTCGCGAGGCCGCAGAGGCTGCGCGCCGCGTGGGCGTGTGCTTTCGGGGTGTACTGCAGGTGCGCGAGCGGGTCGCCCGCGATGCTGTCGGCGCCGCACTGGAAGATGATGAATTCCGGCTGGTGCGCGCGCACGTGGTCGACGACGCGCTCCCATGCCGCGTAGAACTCGGTGTCGCCCCAGCCGGGCTGCATCGGGATGTTGAGCTTGAGGCCCGCGCCCGCTCCCTTGCCCTGCTCGTAGTCGTGGCCGGTGCCGGGATAGAGATAATGACCGTCCTCGTGGATGTCGGCGTAGACGAGGTCCGGATCTTCTTCGTAGGGATAGTAGAGGCCGTCGCCGTGATGCACGTCGATGTCGACGTAAGCGACGCGCTTGACGCCGTACTGGCTGCGCAACGTATCGATGACGACGCCGCAATCGTTGAACACGCAAAACCCGGCCGCGCCCGCGCGGCGCGCGTGGTGCAGGCCGCCGATCGGTTGGAAGGTGCGCAGCGTCTCGCCGCTCATCACGCGGTCGAGGCCGTTGAGCGCGGCGCCGACCACGTTGGCGGACGCATCGTACACGCCGGGATACGCCGGGGTGTCTCCGTAGTCGATCGAGCCGTAGCCTTCGTGCGACAGCACGCGCACGCGCTCGACGTGCTCGTGCTTGTGAAAGCGCTCGATCTCCTCGCGCGTCGCCTCGCGCGGCTCGCGCAAGCTGACGCGGCTCGGCAAGCCTTGTTTCGCCGCCTCTTTCCAGAACGCGTCCTGCCGGTCGGGGCCGAACGGGTGTCCGTGCGGAAACCCGTAACGCCCGAGCGCATCACCCACGTAAAGCTCGACTTCCTGACTCATCGCGCACCTCCGTCGCGGAATTATGAACGATGCGCGCAGCTCCGCCCCGCGTGTGGTAATTGTTGCGCTTGCGTGCGCTCTTATGGCCCATGCCTGGTGCAAGGTCTCAAGTACAGCGGCAGGCCGAGGAATTGCTTCCGCGACTGAAAGCCATGACCAATCTCACCGATCACGACATCTACCTCTTCAGGGAAGGTAGCCACGCCCGGCTGTACGAAAAGCTGGGCTGTCACTTCGTGTCCGACGATACCGCGCATTTCGCGGTATGGGCGCCCAGCGCGCGATCGGTCGCCGTCGTCGGCGACTTCAACGGCTGGACCGCGGCCGCCAACGAGCTCAAGCCGCGCTGGGACGGATCGGGCATCTGGGAAGGCGACGTCTCCGGCGTCAAAGTCGGCGCCGCTTACAAGTACCGCATCGTGTCGCCGTACGGCAGCGCCACCGACAAGGGCGATCCGTACGCGCTGTACTGGGAAGAGCCCCCGCGCACCGCGTCGCGCGTGTGGAAGCTCGATTACGAGTGGAACGACACCGACTGGATGCGCAGCCGCGCTTTGATGAACGGCCTCGCCGCGCCGATGTCGATCTACGAAGTGCACCTCGGCTCGTGGCGGCGCGGCGCCGACGGCAAGTCGCTGACCTACCGCGCGATCGCCCACGAGCTCGTCGAGCACGTGAAGCGCACCGGCTTCACCCACGTTGAGATCATGCCCATCACCGAGCACCCGTTCTACGGCTCGTGGGGCTACCAGACGACGGGCTACTTCGCGCCGACCTCACGCTACGGCTCGCCGCAGGATTTCATGTACTTCGTCGACACGCTGCACCAGAACGGCATCGGCGTTATCCTCGACTGGGTGCCTTCGCACTTCCCGAACGACGAGCACGGGCTCTATCGCTTCGACGGCACCCACCTCTACGAGCACGCCGATCCGCGCCAGGGCTTTCACCCCGACTGGAACAGCGCGATCTTCAACTACGGCCGGCACGAGGTGCGGGGCTTCCTCACGTCGAGCGCGCTGTTCTGGCTCGAGAAATATCACCTCGACGGCCTGCGCGTGGACGCGGTCGCCTCGATGCTCTACCTCGATTACGCACGCAAGCACGGCGAGTGGATACCGAACCAGTACGGCGGGCGCGAGAACCTCGAAGCGATCCACTTCCTGCGCAGCCTCAACGAAGCGGTGTACCGCGACCATCCCGACGTCCAGGTCATCGCGGAGGAGTCGACGGCGTGGCCGATGGTGTCCCGCCCGACCTACATCGGCGGCCTGGGTTTCGGCCTGAAGTGGAACATGGGATGGATGCACGACACGCTGCATTACTTCAGGGAAGACCCGGTTCACCGCAAGTATCACCACGGCGAGCTCACGTTCTCGCTGATCTACGCGTTCAACGAGAACTTCGCGCTGCCGCTCTCGCACGACGAGGTGGTGCACGGCAAGGGCTCGCTCATCGGCAAGATGCCGGGCGACAACTGGCAGCAGTTCGCCAACCTGCGTGCGCTGTACGGCTACATGTGGGCGCATCCCGGCAAGAAGCTCCTCTTCATGGGCGGCGAATTCGGCCAGCGCCGCGAATGGCAGCACGAGGAAAGCCTCGAATGGTGGGTGCTCCAGTACCCCGACCACAGCGGCGTCATGCACTGGATCGCCGATCTCAACAGGGTCTACGCCTCCGAGCCCGCGCTGCACGAGGTCGATTTCGAGCCCGGCGGCTTCGAGTGGATCGACGCGCAGAACGGCGAGATGTCGACGCTGTCGTTCGTGCGCAAATCGCGCGACGGCCGGGACATGATCCTCGTGGTCTGCAACCTGACGCCGGTGCCGCGCGAGAACTTCCTGCTCGGCGTGCCGCAGCCGGGCTTCTGGCGCGAGATGCTCAATTCGGACGCGGCATGCTACGCCGGCAGCGGCGTCGGCAACTCGGGCGGCGCGCACTCCTCGCCCGTCCCGGCCCATGGCCGGTATCATGCGATTCGCATAACCCTGCCGCCGCTGTCGGTGGTGTATTTCAAGCATGAGCGCTAAGACCACACGAAAAGAACCCAAAGTAGCCGCCGGAAGTAACGACGCGGCAAGAGCGGCCGCGCAAGGCGCGCCGGGCACCGCAGCCGAGAAGCTCGAAGGCACGACTTTGAGGCCGCGCGCGCCCCGGCAGAGCAAATCCGGCGCGCAGAGCGATCCCGGCGCTGCGAAGCCCGCCCGGCGCGGCGGGCAGGACGGGCGCATCCGCGCGATCATCGACCGCGTCATCCCCGAAGTCGACTGCGGCCGCTTCGCGGTGAAGCGCGTGGTCGGCGACACCATGAACGTCGAGGCGCACGTCTTCACCGACGGCCACGACACGCTCGCGGTCGTGCTGCGCCATCGCCACGAGAGCGAGAGCGAATGGCGCGAGACGCCGATGGCGCTGCGCTACAACGACGAATGGCTCGCGAGCTTTCCGCTGCAACGCCTCGGGCACTATCACTACTCGGTGATCGCGTGGGTCGATCACTTCCTGTCGTGGCGCAACGAGTTCAAGCGCCGCGTCGATCCCGCGGACATCGCCATCGCCGCGCGCGTGGGCGAAAAGCTCGTCCGGCACGCGGCCGAGCGTGCCGACGGCGACGACGCGAAAAAGCTGGGCGAATGGGCACGCAAGCTCGGCTCGGCGAAAGACACCGAGGAGATCAAGCGCCTCGTGCTCGACGACTCGCTGGCGGAGATCGCCAGGCGCTATCCCGACCGCAGCCTCGCCGCCGAATACGACAAGGGCCTGCGGGTTTTCGTCGACCGCGAGCGCGCGCGCTTCTCGAGCTGGTACGAGTTCTTCCCGCGCTCGACCGGAAAGGACGGCAAGCACGGCACGTTGCGCGACGCCGCGGCGCGCCTCGACTACGTCAAGGGACTCGGCTTCGACGTCGTGTACCTGCCGCCGATCCACCCGATCGGCAAGGTGAAGCGCAAAGGCAGGAACAACGCGCTCGAAGCCGCACCCGGCGATTACGGCAGCCCGTGGGCGATCGGCTCGGACGAGGGCGGCCACAAGGCCATACACCCGGAGCTCGGCGGCATCGAGGATTTCCGCGCCCTGGTCGCGCGCGCGAAAGAGCTCGAAATCGACGTCGCGCTCGACATCGCGTTCCAGACCGCGCCGGACCATCCGTATGTCAAGGAGCATCCGTCGTGGTTCAACTGGCGCCCCGACGGTACGGTGCAGTACGCCGAGAACCCGCCCAAGAAGTACCAGGACATCTACCCGTTCAACTTCGAATCGGACGACTGGACGGGTCTGTGGGACGAGCTCAAGAGCGTCTTCGATTACTGGATCGACGAGGGCGTGCGCGTCTTCCGCGTCGACAACCCGCATACCAAGCCCTTCCCGTTCTGGCAGTGGGCCATCGGCGAGATCCAGCGTCAGAATCCGGACGTGATCTTTTTGGCCGAGGCGTTCACGCGGCCGAAGATCATGCACCGGCTCGCGAAGCTCGGCTACACGCAGTCCTACACGTACTTCGCGTGGCGCAACACCAAGCGGGAGCTGATCGAGTACTTCAACGAGCTCGCACACGGCCCGGGCGCGGAATACTTCAGGCCGAACGTGTGGCCGAACACCCCCGACATCCTCACCGAGCATCTGCAGCACGGCGGGCGCCCGGCGTTCGTGTCGCGCCTGCTGCTCGCCGGCACCCTCGCCGCCAGCTATGGCATCTACGGTCCCGCTTACGAGCTTTCGGAGCGCGTGCCGCGCGAGCACGGCAGCGAGGAATACCTCCACTCGGAGAAATACGAGATCCGCAGCTGGAACCTCGAGCGCGAGGACAGCCTGCGTTACCTCATCGCGCGCGTGAACCAGATCCGCCGCGAGAACCCGGCGCTGCAGAACGACAGGACGCTCACCTTCGTCGGCACCGACAACGACCAGCTCATCGCCTATCTCAAGGTCACGCCGGACCTTTCGAACGCGCTGCTGATCGTCGTCAACCTCGATCCCCACCACCGGCAGACCGGCTGGGTCGAGGTCGATCTCGACGCGCTCGCGCTCGCCCACGACGCGCCGTACCAGGTGCACGATCTGCTGACCGACGCCTGCTTCCACTGGCGCGGCCGCCGCAACTACGTCGATCTGGGCCCCGGCATGGGCCACGTCTTCGCCGTCGGGCGGCACATGCGCGACGAGCGCGACACCGACAACTTCGCATAAAGATAATGCCTATGGATCGCCCCGTTGCAGCGATGGCTGCGACCGACGTCATGACCGCGGACGACCCGCTGTGGTACCAGGACGTCGTCATCTACCAGCTGCACGTCAAGGCGTTCTTCGACTCGAACGACGACGGCATCGGCGACTTCCGCGGCCTCACCTCCAAGCTCGACTACATCAAGGAGCTCGGGGTCAACGCGATCTGGCTCCTGCCCTTCTATCCGTCGCCGCTGAAGGACGACGGCTACGACGTCGCCGATTACCACAACATCCACCCGATGTACGGCACGCGCGCCGACTTCCGCACGTTCATGCGCGAAGCGCACCGCGCCGGGCTCAAGGTGATCACCGAGCTCGTCGTCAATCACACGTCCGACCAGCACCCGTGGTTCCAGGCCGCGCGCCGCGCCCCGATCGGCTCGCCCAAGCGCGACTACTACGTGTGGAGCGACGATCCGGAGAAATACGCCGGCACCCGCATCATCTTCACCGACACCGAGCCGTCGAACTGGACCTGGGACGACGTCGCCAAGCAATACTTCTGGCATCGCTTCTTCAGCCATCAGCCCGATCTCAACTTCGACAATCCCAAGGTGCTGCAGGCGGTCATCAAGACCATGCGGTTCTGGCTCGACATGGGCGTCGACGGTTTCCGCCTGGACGCGATCCCCTACCTGATCGAGCGCGAAGGCACCAGCAACGAGAACGTGCCGGAGACGCACGACGTCGTGAAGAAGATCCGCGCAGCGCTCGACGTCTCGCACAAGAACAAGCTGCTGCTCGCCGAAGCCAACATGTGGCCCGAGGACGTGCGCGAGTATTTCGGCAACGGCGACGAATGCCACATGGCGTATCACTTCCCGCTGATGCCGCGCATGTACATGGCGATCGCGCAGGAAGACCGCCACCCGGTGATCGAGATCATGCAGCAGACGCCGGAAATCCCCGACAACTGCCAGTGGGCGATCTTCCTCAGGAACCACGACGAGCTCACGCTCGAGATGGTCACCAACAAGGAGCGGGACTACATGTACCGCTTCTATGCGGCGGACCCGCGCGCGCGCATCAACCTCGGCATCCGCCGGCGTCTCGCGCCGCTGATGGAGAACAACGTCGACACGATCAAGCTGATGAACAGCCTGCTCCTGTCGATGCCCGGCTCGCCGATCGTCTATTACGGCGACGAGATCGGGATGGGCGACAACATCTTCCTCGGCGACCGCAACGGCGTGCGCACGCCGATGCAGTGGTCGCCCGACCGCAACGCCGGCTTCTCGCGCGCCGATCCGCAGCGGCTCTATCTGCCGCCGATCATGGACCCGATCTACGGTTTCGAGGCGGTGAACGTCGAGGCGCAAATGCGCGAGCCCGGATCGCTGCTGAACTGGATGAAGCGGCTGCTCGCGGTTCGTAAAACCAGCCGCGCTTTCGGCCGCGGCAAGCTCACGTTCCTGCGTCCCGGCAACCGCAAGATCCTCGCGTACTTACGCGAGCTGGGGGACGAAGCGATCCTGTGCGTCGCCAACCTCGGGCGCTCCGCGCAGCCGGTCGAGCTCGATCTCGCGCGCTTCAAGGGCCGCGTGCCGCTCGAGCTCCTCGGCCGCACGCCGTTCCCGCCGATCGGCGAGCTGCCGTACATGCTCACGCTGCCCGCGCACAGCTTCTACTGGTTCAAGCTCACCACCGACGCGCCTGTGCCTCACTGGCACGAAGAACGCCTCGCGCGCGAAGACCTGCCCATCGTCATCCTCTTCGACGGCTGGATGAGCTTCTTCCGGGACAAGGTCATGCCGTGGCGCATCGCGATGGCGGAGAAGACCCGCACGCAGCTCGAGGAAGCCGTGCTGCCGAAATACGTGCAGACGCAGCGCTGGTTCGCCGCGAAAGGCGAAGCGATCAAGGGCATCCGTCTCCACGACTATGCGCTGTGGGAAAGCGGCAAGTCGACGTGGATGATCGCGCTCTTCAACACCGACGGGGGATCGCAACCGGCGTGCTATTTCCTGCCGCTCGCGCTGGCGTGGGAGGACACCGACGAGGACCGCATCCGGGCGATGGCGCCGGTGACGATCGCGCGGGTGCGGCAGCAGGCGAGCGTCGGCATACTCGCGGATGCGTTCGGCGACGAGCGCTTCGCGCGGGCGCTGGTGATGGCGATCGGCCGCGGCGGCGAGATCCCGACGGCGCGGGGCGTCATCAAGCTCGCGCCGACGCATGCGTACGCGCAGCTCGCCGGTCCCGACCTCGCGAACCTGCCGGTGCGGATAGCGGCCGGCGCGAGCAGCAACTCGATCGTCTCGATCGGCCAGCGGCTCTTCCTCAAGGCGTATCGGCGCGTGCGGCACGGCGTCAACCCGGAAGTCGAGATCGGCCGCTTCCTCACCGACGTCGCGAAGTTTCCGAACTGCGTGCCGCTCGCAGGCGTGGTAGAGCAGGCCGACAACGACGGCACGCGCACGACGCTCGCGGTGCTGCAGGCGTACGTGCAGAACCAGGGCGATGCCTGGACCTACACCCTCGAATACGTCGCGCGCTTTCTCGACACCCAGCGCGGCGCGGCCGAGGTCCCGCCGGACATCCACGGCGCGTATCTCGCGCTGGTGCAGACGCTGGGCATGCGCACCGCCGAGCTGCACAACGCGTTCGCGAAGCGCACCGGGGATCCCGCGTTCGATCCCGAGCCGGCGCTGCCGGAAGACCTCGCGCAATGGCGGCGCAAGCTGCAGGAGGAAGCGGCGGCGACGTTCGAGCTGCTCGCCAGCCGCGTCGACCAGCTTCCCCAGCCCGCGGCCGCGGAGGCGCGCGCCTTCCTCGGCCGTCGCGAGCAGGTGATGGCGCGGGTGAACGCGCTATCCATGCCGACGAACGTGGCGCTCAAGACCCGCCACCACGGCGACTACCACCTCGGCCAGGTGCTCATCAACAAGGACGATTTCATCATCACCGATTTCGAAGGCGAGCCCGCGCGCGGCCTGGAGGAGCGCCGCCGCAAGCACACCCCGCTGCGCGACGTGGCGGGTATGCTGCGATCGTTCGACTACGCCGCGGCCGCGGCGCTGCAGAAGGCGGTGGAATCGCCCGAGGACGAAGCGAAGCTCACCCCGCTCGCGGACGACTGGGAGCGCCAGGTGCGCTCCGCCTTTCTCACCGCGTACGACGAGACCGCGCGCGCGTCGGGCATCTACGCGCACAAGAGCGACTTCGACGCGCTGCTGGCGTTCTTCGAGCTGGAGAAAGCGCTCTACGAGCTGCGCTACGAGATCAATAACCGTCCGGACTGGGTGAGGACGCCGCTGGCGGGCATCATGCGATTGGTGCCGGCGGGTTGATGACCGGGTTGGATGACACGACATTTTCGTCCTCTCACCCCCGCCCCCTCTCCCCGCACGCGGGGCGAGGGGAGATTCGTGACACCGCGCCTGTAGGCGCGGCGTAAGGAGCTACCGACAATGGAATTCGACGCCCTCCTCGACCCGCTGCGCGGCGCGTGGCTGCGCTTCGGCGCGTTCCTGCCGAGCCTCACGTTCGCGATCGTCGTCGTCATCGCCGGGTGGCTGCTCGCCAAGATGGCGCGCTTCGCGGTGGTGAAGGCGCTGCGCGCGATCAACTTCAACGTGCTGACCGAGCGCGCCGGCCTCGACGAGTTCCTGCGCCAGGGCGGGATCAAGCGCGATACCAGCGACATCTTCGGCGTGCTGGTCTACTGGGTGGTGATCCTCGCCGCGCTCGTCGCCGCGTTCAACGCGATGGGCATGAACTACGTGACCGAGCTCCTGCGCCAGGTGCTGCTGTTCGTGCCGCGGCTCATGCTGGCGCTGTTGATCCTCACGCTCGGCGCGTATTTCGCGCGCTTCGTCGCGGGCGTCGTGATGGCGCACTGCCGTAACGCGGGGATACAGGACGGCGAGCTCCTGGGAAGGCTCGCGCAGTACGCGACGCTCGCGTTCGTGTTCCTGATCGCGCTCGAGCAGATGCAGATCGGCGGCGACATCGTGCGCTACAGCTTCCTCATCCTGCTCGGCGGCACGGTGCTCGCCCTCGCCCTCGCCTTCGGCCTGGGCGGCCAGGGCTGGGCTGCCGAGATGCTCGAGCGCTGGTGGCCGCGCCGCCGCGAAGACCGCCCGCGCATCGAGGACGTGACCAAGCGCAGCCAGACCGGCGGGCGCCAGGATTTCTAGTTCGAAAAGTCAAAAACTTTACCGCAGAGGACGCAGAGGACGCGGGGAAAACATCGTCATTCCCGACCGCGCGGCAGCGCGATGTGATCGGGAATCCATTCTGACTTCGAACGGTTGAAGATGGATTCCCGCCTGCGCGGGAATGACGACTCTTGCTTTTCCTTTGCGTCCTTTGCGTCCTTGGCGGTTAATATTCGCCGTCCGGCGTCAGCCGTAACGGGACATAACAACAACGATGCTCCCCTCGATCACCACCGTCTGGCCTGGACGCCCGTATCCGCGCGGCGCGACGTGGGACGGCGAAGGCGTGAACTTCGCGCTGTTCTCCGAGCACGCCGAGAAGGTCGAGCTCTGCCTCTTCGACGAGAAAGGCCGCAGGGAAGTAAAACGCATCACGCTCACCGAGCAGAGCGACCAGGTGTGGCACTGCTATCTGCCCGAAGCGCGGCCGGGCATGCTGTACGGCTACCGCGTCCACGGCCCCTACAAGCCCGAGGAAGGCCACCGCTTCAACCCCCACAAGCTCCTGATCGATCCCTACGCGCTGTCGCTGCACGGCTCGATCAACTGGAGCGACGCGCATTACGGCTTTCGCGCCGGGCACCCGCGCGAGGACCTGTCGTTCGACCGCCGCGATTCGGCCGCGGGCATGCCGAAGTGCCGTATCGTCGACCCGGCGTTCACGTGGGGCGACGACCGCCGCCTGCGCACGCCGTGGCGCGACACGATCATCTACGAGGCGCACGTCAAGGGCATGACCATGCGTCACCCCGGCGTGCCGCCTTCGCTGCGCGGCACCTACTCGGGGCTCGCCACGCCGGCGATCATCGCGCACCTGCAGCGCCTCGGCGTCACCGCCATCGAGCTGCTGCCGACGCACGCGTTCGTCGACGACCGCTTCCTCGTCCGTCGCGGCCTGCGCAACTACTGGGGCTACAACTCGATCGCGTACTGCGCGCCCGAATGCCGTTACCTCTCGAACGGCAGCATCTCCGAGTTCAAGTCGATGGTGAAGGCGTTCCATCGCGCCGGCATCGAAGTCATCCTCGACGTGGTCTACAACCACACCGCCGAAGGCGACCATACCGGTCCGACGCTGTCGTTCCGCGGCATCGACAACGCCGCCTACTACCGGCTGAAGCCCGAGAACCGCCGCTTCTACGTCGACTACACCGGCTGCGGCAACACGCTCAACACCATGAGCCCGTGCGTGCTGCAGCTCGTGATGGACTCGCTGCGCTACTGGGTCACCGAGATGCACGTCGACGGCTTTCGCTTCGACCTCGCCTCGGCGCTGGCGCGCGAGTCGTACGAGGTCGACCGCCTCGGCGCGTTCTTCGACATCATCCGGCAGGACCCGGTGATCTCGCAGGTGAAGCTCATCGCCGAGCCGTGGGACCTGGGCGAGGGCGGCTACCAGGTCGGCAACTTCCCCGCGGGGTGGACCGAGTGGAACGACAAGTACCGCGACACCATGCGCGCTTACTGGAAAGGCGACCGCGGCATCATCGGCGACTTCGCGGCGCGTCTCACCGGCTCGAGCGACCTCTACCAGCACGGCGGCCGCCGGCCGCAGGCGAGCATCAACTACGTCACCTGCCACGACGGCTTCACCCTGCGCGATCTGGTCAGCTACGACCGCAAGCACAACGAGGTGAACGGCGAGGAGAACCGCGACGGGTTCGACAACAACCGCTCGTGGAACTGCGGCGTGGAAGGCGAGACCGACGACCCCGGGATCCTCGAGCTGAGGGCGCGCCAGAAACGCAACTTCATCGCGACGCTCCTGCTCTCGCAGGGCGTGCCGATGATGCTCGGCGGCGACGAGCTCGACCGTACGCAGCGCGGCAACAACAACCCCTACTGCCAGGACAACGAGATCTCGTGGTACGACTGGCGCGCGACGCCCGAGCGGGAGCGGCTGTGCGAGTTCTTCGCACGCATGATCCGGCTGCGCCGCAAGCACCCGATGTTCCAGCGCAGGAATTTTTTTCACGGCCGTCCCCTGCCCGGCGCGGACGTGAAGGACATCATCTGGCTGAGGCCCGACGGCGGCGAGATGACCCACACCGAATGGCGCTCGGACGCCCGCGTGCTGGGCGCCTACATTTCGCGCAAGGGGCTGGCCGAGATCGACCGGCAGGGCCAGCCGCTCGCCGACGCGAGCTTTCTCGTGCTTTTCAGCGCCGAAGACCGCGAAATCCGCTTTCAACTGCCGACCTACGTGCCCGAATCGCGCTGGCTGGTCGTCATGGACACCGCCTACGAGCACCGGCTCTCGCCGGCCCACGCCATCGGCACGGGCGAGACTTACCCGCTGCATGCGCGGTCCATGGTCCTGCTTCAGGAAAGCGGCCCGGCCTGAGTCATGCTTCTACGGACGCGAGCACCGTGTGCCCGAGTCCGACATGAACGCCCCGATGACCCAGCAAGCCCATTCCCGATCCGCGCTCGACGCCCTTTGCACTCGTTTCGGCGTGGTCTCCGAATACGCCGACATCTGGGGCAACCGCCAGCGCGCTTCCGATGCGACGCGCATCGCGCTGCTCAAAGCCCTGGGCGCGATCGAGGACGAATCGGACATCGAAGGCGCCGTTCAGCGGCACGAGGCGCTCGCATGGCGCGAAGTCGTGCCGCGCGCGGCGGTCTTCGCCGTCGACGAAGCGCCCTATCGCATGCGCTTCCGCTTTCCCGAAACGCAATCCGGCACGACCTACAACTGGACGTTCGACATCGAAGGCGAAGGCCGGCGCGACGGTGTGTTCCGGCCGAGCGACCTTGCGACGGTCGACCGCGCCGAGATCGACGGCGAGCGCTACGTCGAGGTGGCGTTCGACTGGAACGACCGCCTGCCGTACGGCTATCACCGTTACACGCTCGAAGGGCCCGGCCTTTCCGCGGACGACTGGGTGATGCTCATCGTCGGCCCCGCAAGCTGCTATCTGCCGCCGGCGATCGAGGCCGGCGCGCGCGTCTGGGGACCGGTCGTGCAGCTCTACAGCGTGCGCTCCGAGCGCAACTGGGGCATGGGCGACTACACCGACTTGAAATCGGTGGTCGAGCGCTGGGGCCAGCGCGGCGCGGGCGTGGTCGGCGCCAATCCGCTGCACGCGCTCTACCCGCACAACCCGCTGCACATGAGCCCGTACAGCCCGTCGTCGCGGCTCTTCTTCAACGTGATCTACATCGACGTCGAGGCGGTGCCCGACGCGCGCGAGTCGGCCGAGGTGCTGGCCGCGATGGGCACCGCCGGGTTCCAGACCAAGCTCCAGGCCGCGCGCGGCAGCGAGCTCGTCGATTACGCGGCGATCTCGGCGCTCAAGTTCCCGCTGCTCGAGCTCGCCTACCGTCACTTCAGGCAACACCACCTCGAGCCCGACGCGGAGCGCGGCCGCGCGTTCCGCGATTTTCAGAAGCACGGCGGCGAGCGCCTGCGGCGCCACGCGCTGTTCGAAGCGCTGCAGGAGCATTTCCATCGGCAGGATCAGTCGATGTGGGGCTGGCCGGTGTGGCCCGAAGCGTATCGCCGCCCCGACGCGCCCGAAGTCACGCAGTTCGCGCAAGACAACGTCGAGCGCATCGAGCATTACGAATACCTGCAGTGGCAGGCCGCGCTGCAGCTCAGCCGGGCGAACGCGCGCGCGGACGAGCTCGGCTACGGTGTCGGCGTCTACCAGGATCTTGCGATCTCCATCGACCGCGGCGGCGCCGAGAGCTGGGCGAACCAGGAGGTCTACGCGGTCGGCGCGAGCGTGGGCGCGCCGCCGGACGAAGTGAACCTCAAGGGCCAGAACTGGGGCCTGCCGCCGCTGCGGCCGGAAGCGCTCAAGCACGCGCGCTATGGCCCGTTCATCGACACGCTGCGCGCGACGATGCGCTACGCCGGCGCGCTGCGCATCGATCACGTCATGGGCCTGTATCGGCTGTACTGGATACCGCCCGGCGCCTCGGCCGCCGAAGGCGCGTACGTGTGCTATCCCTTCAAGGACCTCGTCACCATCCTCGCGCTCGAAAGCCGTCGCAACGAGTGCATGGTGATCGGCGAGGACCTTGGCACGGTGCCCGACGAAGTGCGCGAAGGTCTTTCGCGCGGACACGTCATGTCGTATCGCCTGATGATGTTCGAGCGCGACAAGGACGGCGAGTATCTGCCGCCGGACGTCTATCCGGACAACGCGCTGGTCGCGGTGTCGACGCACGACCTCGGCACGCTCACCGGCTGGTGGGAAGGCCGCGACATGGAGGTGCGGCAGGCGCTCGATCTCTTCCCGTCCGAGGAAGTCCGCAGGAAATTCGTCGCGGGCCGGGTGCAGGAGCGTGCGCGCCTCGTCAAGGCGCTCGAGCGCGAGAAGCTCGTCGAGCCCGGCGCGATCGATCCCGACGAGTCGCCGATGACGCCCGAGCTCTCGCGCGCGGTGCACGAGTATCTCGCGCGCAGCCCGTCGCGGCTGATGGGCGTGCAGCCCGAGGACGTGCTGCTGGTGCGCGAGCAGGCGAACATGCCGGGCACGGTGGACGAGCATCCGAACTGGCGGCGCAAGCTGCCGATCTCGCTCGAGGAGATGGACCGCGACCCGCGCTGCCTCGAGATGACCGCGATGCTCCAGCGCGTCCGACCTTCGCCGGAGACCGCGCGCCCAAAGCCGGGTGAGCTGCAGGCGAAGATTCCCCGCTGCACGTATCGCCTGCAGCTCAACGCCGGATACACCCTGAACGACGCGACCGCGCTGATCCCTTATCTCGCGCGGCTCGGGGTATCGCACCTCTACTGCTCGCCGTACCTCAAGGCGCGGCCCGGCAGCACGCACGGCTACGACATCATCGACCACAACGCGCTCAATCCCGAGATCGGCACCGCGGAGGATTTCGAGCGCTTCGTGGAGACGCTGTCCCAGCACGGCATGGGCCACATCCTCGACATGGTGCCCAACCACATGGGCGTCATGGGCGCGGACAACGCGTGGTGGCTCGACGTGCTGGAGAACGGGCCGGCGTCCGCGTACGCCGACTTCTTCGACATCGAGTGGCACCCCGCGAACCCGGCGCTTGAAGGCAAGGTGCTGGTGCCGGTGCTCGGCGACCAGTACGGCCACGTGCTCGAGCGCGGCGAGCTCAATCTCTCGTTCCACGCCAAGCGCGGCGAGTTCTTCGTGTGCTACTACGACCACCGCTTCCCGCTCGCGCCGCGCCAGTACCGGACCATCCTCGAAGCCGCCGCCGCGACGCTGCACGGCGACGTCCCCGCCGACGCGAAGGCCGAGCTCGAGAGCATCGCGTCAGGCTTCCAGAACCTGCCGACGCGGCGCGAGACCGACGTCGAGAAGAAGCTTCGCCGCCAGCGCGACAAGGAAGTGCACAAGCGCCAGCTCGCGCGCCTTGCCGCCGAGCACGAAGGCGTCGCGAACGCGGTCGACCGCGCGGTGCAGGCGCTGAACGGCAGGCCCGGCGACGCGGCGAGCTTCGAGAAGCTGCACGGCATGCTCGAGCAGCAGGCGTATCGCCTCTCGTCGTGGCGCGTGGCGGCCGACGAGATCAACTATCGCCGCTTCTTCGACATCAACGACCTCGCCGCGCTGCGCATGGAGCACGAGCACGTGTTCGACGCGACCCACCGCTTCGTGCTCAAGCTGTGCGCCGAGGGCAAGGTCGACGGGCTGCGCATCGACCATCCCGACGGGCTGTACGATCCCGAGCAGTACTTCCGGCGATTGCAGGAGCGCTACGCGCAGGCAGCGGACATCGTCGCCGAGCCGGGCGAAGACGGCAGACCGCCGCGCCCGCTCTACGTCGTCATCGAGAAGATCGCGGCCTCGCACGAGAAGATGCCCGAGTCGTGGGCGGTCTACGGCACGTCGGGCTACCGCTTCGCGACGGTGGTCAACAACGTGCTCGTCGACTGCACCGCGGCCGACGAGATGGAGCGCGTCTATCGCGCCTTCGCCCCTGAAGCCGAGGATTACGAAGAATCGGTGCACGACGGCAAGCGTGCGGTGCAGCGCGCCGCGCTGTCGGCGCCGCTGATGATGCTCGCCACCGAGCTCTCGCGCGTCGCGCTGGCCGACCGCCGCACGCGCGACTACACGCTCAACAGCCTGCGGCGCGCGCTCGCCGAGGTCGTCGCGTGCTTCCCGGTCTATCGCACCTACATCGTCGATGGGCCTTCGGCGCAGGACCGCCGCTACATCGAGTGGGCAGTCGCGCAGGCGCGGCGTCGCAGCCGGGCGGCGGACACCGCGATCTTCGAGTTCCTCCGCCGAACGCTGCTCGCGGAGGCGCCCGAGGACGCACCGCCGGCCTTGCGCGAGCGCATCCGCGCCTTCGCGATGAAAGTGCAGCAGTTCACCGCACCGGTGACCGCCAAGGGCATCGAGGACACCGCGTTCTATCGCTACAACCGCCTGGTCTCGCTCAACGACGTCGGCGGCGATCCCGGCCAGTTCGGCATGCCGGTGTCCGCTTTCCACGGCGCGAGCGCCGAGCGCGGCGCGCACCGGCCGCACACCATGCTCGGCACCTCGACGCACGACAACAAGCGCAGCGAGGACGTGCGCACGCGCATCGACGTGCTCTCCGAGATGCCCGCCGAGTGGCGCGCGCTGCTCAAGCGCTGGGAGCGCATGAACCGCAGCAAGAAGACGGCGGTCGAGGACAAGCCCGCGCCGTCGTCGAACGACGAGTACCTCCTCTATCAGGTGCTGCTCGGGAGCTACGCGCAGGAATCGGGCGACGCGCTGGAAACCTACCGCGAGCGCATCCAGGCCTACATGCAGAAAGCGCTGCGTGAAGCGAAAGTGCACACGAGCTGGATCAACCCGAACGAGGACTACGAGAGCGCGGTGTCGGCGTTCGTCGCGGCGCTGCTCGCGGCCGGCGGGCGGAACCTCTTTCTCAAGGACCTGGCCGGGAAGAGCGCCACGCTCGCGTGGTTCGGCATGCTGAACAGCCTGTCGATGACGCTCATCAAGCTCACCTCGCCGGGCGTCCCGGACATCTACCAGGGCAACGAGATCGCCGATCTCTCGCTCGTCGATCCGGACAACCGCAGGCCGGTCGATTACGGCAAGCGCGCGGAGATGCTCGATCGCATCGAGCGCTCCGCGCAGAGCGCGAACGTCGCCCGCGACGCCAGGGCGCTCGCCGCGTCGGGACTCGACGGCCGCGGGAAGCTCTGGATCGTCTCGCGCGTGCTGTCACATCGCCGCGATCACGCCGACCTGTTCCGTCACGGCGATTACCTGCCGCTGCACGCGCACGGCGAGCACGCGGATCATGTCATCGCGTACCTGCGCCGCCACCGCGGGCGCTCGATGGTGGTGATCGCCGGCCGGCTCTTCCGCAAGCTCGGAACCGAGGAAGGCAAGCTGCCGCTGGGCCAGGCGATCTGGGGCGATACCGCGATCGAGTCCGGCCCGCTCGCGCGGCCGCTGACGAACCTGCTGACGGGCGAGACGGTGGAAGTAAAGGACGGGCGCATCCGGCTCGCGGATGCGTTCAGGTCGTTCCCGGGGGCGGTGCTGGTGTAAAGCGCGACGCGCTAGCGCGCATCCTACGTAGGGTGCGTGCTAACGCGGCGCGCCGTTCAACGCTGCGGTCTCGGGATCCGCGCCGGCTGCAGCCTGCTCGCCAGCGCCCGCTGTCGCGGATGCACGTAGCCGTGCCGCATGGCGTGCGCCACGCAGTCGATACGTTCCTTGAAGTAATTCGCGCTCTTGCGGAGCAGACGCCCCATGTCGTCGAGCTCGAGCCAGTACCACTTGCGGCTCTCTTCTTTGCGAAACTGCCAGATCTTTTTCATGTTCGATACGATTTCTTAAATGCGTGCTGCTGTGAGCTCCCCTGTCGTGCCGCCTGGTGCAACGCGTGTGCCGGTCTTGACCTCGGCGCGCGTGCGGGCGGGTTTGTCCACCGGTACCGCGCCGTACTCGCCGAGGATGCGCTCGGCGGTCTCGATGTCGCCGCAGCAGTAGACCACCGCGTCACCCGGGACCATGCTCTCCACACAATGGCGCAGCGCCCGGTGAGGGTCGCCGACCACGAGGCATTCGGCGCGGCCCGCGCTGCGCACAGCGCGCGCGAACATCGCGGCCGCGTGGCTGCCCGTCGCGCAGCCCGCGTCGCACGATTCGCAGATCACGACGCGGTCGAACGCCTGCGCCGCGCGGCCGAGCTCGGCGAGATCGTCCGCGGTCGCGCCCGCCGGCGCGCCGGTGATCGCGATGAAGTGATGCTCGCGCCAATCGGCTGCGATGGCGCTCAAGCCTTCGGCGCCGCGCCGCACCGCGGCCTCATCGAGGACGATATAGCCGCCGTCGAGGCGGAACAAATTCGGTTTCGTAATGCCGGGATTCGAGGTGCTGCGTGCGCGCGGGCTGAGCGCCGATCTTTTTCGGGTTTTCATCAGAAGCGTGAAGGTTCGTTGCCGAATGTCCCGTCGCAAGTGTCGTGCCACCACGACAGCGCCTGCGGGCTCGTCCGGACGCCCTCATTCAGCGCTCGCGCCGGCATCGCTACCGCCCTTGTTTTTACGGCAGCGTGTAAACGTTACCCGCCCCATCCTTCTCAGAAGAGCTCCATCTGGTCCGGCTTCCCCGGCACCCTGAAGAGCGTCCTGTCCAGGCCACGCGCGCGCTGCGTGTTGTAGCCGATGCGCTTCGCGGCGATGTCGAAACGCTTCTCCAGCAGCTCGGCCAGCAGTCCCGCACCGACCATGCGCGAGCCGAACCCCGGATCGTTGTCCTTACCGCCGCGCATCTGGTGCACGCGGCTCATCACATGCTTCGCCTTGAGCGGATAGTGGCGCTCCAGCCAGTCCTTGAAGATGTCCTTCACTTCCCACGGCAGGCGCAGCAGCACGTAACCCGCCGAGCGCGCGCCGTGCTCCCACGCGGCTTCGAGCACCGGCTCGATCTGGTCGTCGGTGAGAAACGGAACGACGGGCGCGACCAGCACACACACCGGGATACCCGCGTCGGACAGCGCCCTGATCGCCTGCAGCCGGCGCCGCGGCGCCGAGCAACGCGGCTCGAGCCTGCGCGCGATCTCGTGATCGAGGTTGTTGCACGAGATCGTCACCGCCGCGAGCCCTTTCGCCGCCATCGGCGCGAGGATGTCGATGTCGCGCTCGATCCCCGCGTTCTTGGTGATGATCCCCACGGGCTGGTTGAACTCCGAGCACACCTCGAGCACCGAGCGCGTGACCTTCCACTGCCGCTCGATCGGCTGGTATGGGTCGGTGTTCGCGCCGATCATGATCTCGTCGCACTGGTAGCTCGGCGCCGAAAGCTCCTGCCGCAGCACTTCGGGCGCGTTCGCTTTCGCGAAGAGGCGCGTCTCGAAGTCGATGCCGGGGGAGAGATTTTTGAACGCGTGCGAGGGACGGGCATAGCAGTAACCACAACCGTGCTCGCAGCCTTGATAGGGGTTGAGCGACTGCGAGAAAAACAGATCCGGCGACTGATTGCGCGAGATGATGCTCTTCACGCGCTCCACGGTGACCTGCGTCTTGAGCGGCGGCGGATCGCCGTCTTCAGGAGTATCCCAGCCATCGTCGAACGCCTCGCGTTGAATCGTCTCGAAGCGGCCTTCGGGATTGATGCCGGAGCCGCGGCCTTTGCGAGGATCGGCGTGCTTGCCGGTGAGCGTCTTGAGCGGCATCGGCTCTACTTGCGATCGAGCGGGCTGACCACGGCGCGGCCGCCCTTGTTCAATACGTGCGTGTAAATCATCGTCGTGGAAACGTCCTGGTGGCCGAGCAGCTCCTGCACCGTGCGTATGTCGTAACCGCTGTCGAGCAAATGCGTGGCGAACGAATGTCTGAGCGTGTGCGGGGTCGCCGGTTTCGCGATGCCGGCGCGTCGCAATGCCTCGTGCAAAGCGCGCTGCACCGCCTGAGGAAGAACGTGGTGACGGCGAATTGCTCCGCCGCGAGGATCCTTCGACCGACGGTCCGCCGGGAAGACATACTGCCAGCGCCATTCACGTCCCGCGCGCGGATACTTGCGCGCCAGGGCGAACGGCAGATAGACCTCGCCATAGCCGTCCTCGAGATCGATCGCATGAATTCTCCGCGCGCGCTCGAGCTGCAGACGAAGATCGGCGATCAGCGACTCCGGCAGCATGGTCACGCGGTCGCGCAGCCCTTTGCCTTCGCGCACGACGATCTCGCGGCTTTCGAAATCCACATCCTTCACGCGCAACCTGAGCGCCTCCAGCACGCGCATCCCGGTTCCGTACAGCAGCGTCAGCACGAGACCGTGAACCCCATCGGTCCGATCGAGCAGCCGCCGCACCTCGTCGACCGTGAGGACCACCGGGAGTTTCGCGGGTCTCTTTGCCGTGACGACATCGTCCAGCCACGGCAGCTCCATACCGAGCACTTCCTTGTACAGAAACAGCAATGCGCTTCGTGCCTGATTCTGCGTTGAGGCGGTAACACGTCCCTCGACCGCCAGGTGCGTGAGGAACGCTTCGACGTGCGCCGCTCCGCACTCGCGCGGGTGAGTCATATCGCAGAAGCGCACGAACCGCCGCACCCAATCGACGTAAGCGATCTCGGTCCGGATGCTGTAGTTCTTGCGGCGAATGACGCCGCGCAACTCGTCCACCAGACGCGGGCGCGCAGGCCCGTAGTCCTGACGCGTTTGCTCGAGCGTGCAGGAAGCAGTAGCCGCCATCGCAACTCCTTTGATACGATGGGGTTGTGAAGCCGATACTGGTTATTTATACAGGTTGGACGCCGCTTTGTAAAGCGGCGCGTACGCCTACCACTTCTAGTGTGCCGTCCCGTTAATTCGCCTGCAAAGCCGTTCCAGTTTCTGGATGATCGAGTCGGCGGTGGCGGTCCATATGAATGGCTTGCAGTGTTTGTTGTATTGCTGCACGAAGCAATCAATCTTCGCGATCAGGT
>DATAJS010000006.1 GCA_036262035.1 Burkholderiales bacterium
TCGTCTGTGCGTCAACGCGGTGTGGCTCGCGCTGCCGTGCGCCGTAGAAATTCCAGGCAGTCTCTCACTGACACAGCGGTTCAGTTCAACGGGTTTTATCCACCATGCTGCCGCATGGCGGATCAAAACCTTCTTCGTTGGCGACTATTCGTGCCCGAGTAGATTCTCAATGCGACTCATCAGTGCTTCGTCTAGCTCGCCTTTGTCCGCCTTTGATTCGAAGATTTTGATGAGCGACGCGATGTATCGCGCTTTCATTTCGCTTAATTGATTGCGGTGAGCGGTGTGGGGTAAGCCGCCCCCACCATCTGGTGTAGTGTTCTCGGATGAGGTCGCATCAATGGCCTCATCGACCTTGACGTCGGCGTCTTTGCGGGACATTTCCTCCGCAGGCACGACCGGCGTGCTCCCAATCCCCCTCGCGCTACTTGGGACGATCAAATGGGTACGCGCTCCCCCGCGAGCGTCGAAGAATCGCGCTGTATCCGCGGAGTCCATCAGAACTCGATATGCGCGGTCGACTACACCGGGGGTGATTCCAAAAGCCGTCTTCAACGCGTTTTTCATGCCGGCCTCAGTCGGCAACTGCTTCCCGCGATACTCTTCAAATACCCGTTGAAACAGTTCAACGTTGAAAAACGCCTCGACCAACGACTCCTTGGCGCTCCACTCATATACAGGCATCAGGATGGATCGCGCGAGGTCTGTAATAGAAAAACGATTCCCTGACTTCTCTAGCAGTCCAAAAATTCGCGCTGCGGCCACGCGTGACTTAAACGCCCCATTGTTTGTGCCCGCGTACCCAAGCGCAGCCGCTAGTTCATCAAGAGTAGTAGTGCCTCCGAGAGTAAAGTGAACCGTCTTGGCGACGTCGAGCGAATCGGAAAGCGCATAATAAGGAAATCTGGCAGTGGATATCTGCCGTATGCCAACCCTGTCCGTATCTCTACTCATGTATTCGCGAGCTCCGCATCGTTGGCGAAACTTCCATGAAACGAACTAACGATACTCCGGTTGGTCGCGACAAGCAACGTTGGTCGGCTAGAAGGTACTCGTATAAATACTAAATCGTTAGTGCAATTTATAAACGTCCAGAAAAACAATAGGATAAACAAACGCATTAGACTCAAATATTAGCTTAAATGCGAAGTTGATCTTGTGGTTGTTTGCCCGCGTATCTTCGGTCGAATGTGGCCAATTGCTCGCAAATTTGCTATCCGACCACGGCGACCACGGAGGCGCCTAGGGAAGCAGCCGCTCTAAAGCCCTCGCTCCCGCGCACAACAACTTAATCAGGTCCTCCCATCGCGCTTCCTGCATACGACTCGTGACAGCAGATACGCTGACCCCCGCGATGGGCGCGTCCTGCGCGTCGCGTATCGCGACGCCGATCGCGCGGGCGCCGGAGACCGAGCCGTCGTGGATGGCGAAGCCACGTTGCTGGGCCAGTCGGACCATCCTCATAAGCTTCCGGACAGTGAGCCCGTTGTAGGCGTGTAGCCGATCGCGGTTGGCGGCGATGACTGCGCGCATCTCTTCTTCAGGCAACGTACTCAGTATCGCAAGGCTCCCCGCTCCGATCCCCAAAGGCCGTCGCGTTCCCACTTCCAGCGTATAAGTGCGGATCGGAAAGTCGCCTTCCTGTCGGTCGATGCAGACCGCGTCCATGCCGCTGCGCTGGGTGAGGAAGACCATGTCGCCGGTTGCGTCCGCGAGCGCGCGGAGGTGTGGGCGGGCGATGTCGGCTAAACGAACTGTCGGCGCGGCGCTCAAGCCCAACTCGTAAAGCATCGCGCCTAAGTGGTAGTTACGCGTGCGCGGATTGCGAGCGACGAGTTTCTCGTGGGCGAGGCATTGCAATAGGCGATGGAGGGTGGGGCGGCGGAGACCGGTGAGGTTGCAGAGGTCGACGACGCGGAGGCCTGCGTGGTTGTGTGAAGCGATGATGCGCAGCAGGGTGGCGGCGCGTTGGACGCTTTGGGTGCCTTCGGGGGCGGGGGGTGGATGACATGAGAGTAAACCGGGGTCTGACCCCGAAAAGGCCGGGGTCAGACCCTCAAAAAAACCAGGGTCTGACCCCGATGAAGCCGGGGTCAGACCCCGACTGCTCGTGGAATAACCAGATACTGGACATTGCGGCCGCCCGATCATAGCCGCCCTCGGCGTGGCTGCTCGATAATCGCAGCCATTCCCGCCACCGAAGGATTTCCCCGATGGACAAGCCCACCACCACGCTGCGCACGCTCCTCGCGCGGTCCAAGCTCCTGCTCGCGCCGGGCGTCGCGGACGCGATGAACGCCCGCATCGTGGCGCACGAGGGATTCGAGGCGCTGTATATGACCGGCAGCGGCACGGCGGCGACGCGGCTCGGGGATGCCGGACGTGGGGCTGCTCACGATGGACGAGATGGTCGACAACGCCGGGCGCATCGCGGAGGCCGCGGGCATTCCGCTGATCGCGGACGCCGACACCGGCTACGACGGGCCGCTCGACGTGCGCCGCACGGTGCGCGCGTACGAGCGCGCGGGTGTGGCCGCGATCCATCTCGAGGACCAGCAGTGGCCGTCGGCAGCACGCCCGATCAGTTCGGGCGCTTCATGAAGAGCGAGATCGTGAAGTGGACGAACGTGGTGAAGGCGTCGGGCGCGAAGGTGAACTGATAAAAATCCGGGCGTTCATCACGGTCGGGACGCCGACGCGGACCGCCCTGGCGCGGGCATTTGGTACCATCCCCCGATGCTCGCCGCCATCCGAAAGCATCTCGCCCGCATTGCCGTGGCGGCGCTCGCGCTGCTGCTCCTGGGCTCGCTCGCGCTCAATGTCGTCATCGTGCAGGACCTGCGCGTCAACGCAGAGCCGACCCCGGCGCGGTCCGATTTCGTCGCGGGCAAGTGCAGCGCGCCGTCGCTCGTCGGCCACTGGCGCTTCGAAAGTCTGCCGGATGCGGTCGGCGACATGGCCATCGACGACAGCGGCTATTCGAACCATGCGCGCCTCGAAGTCGCCAGGCTGCCCCTTTCGCGGCTGCGCTACTCGCCGCCGGCGCAAGCCGCGGGCATCGACGGCCGGGCGGTCGAGGTCAGCGGCCGCCAATGGCTCGGCGCCGGCAACAGCGACTGCTTCACCACCGAGCGCTTCACGGTGGCGGTGTGGATCTGGCTGGACGAGGTCGGCAACGTGCCGACGATCGTCGGCAAGAGCGCGTGGCCTCACAACGGCTGGTGGCTGATGACGACCACGCGCGGCATCCAGGCCGACGATCGCTACCTCGATCTCGGCGTCGCATGGCCCGGCGGGACCGCGCACGTGCAGTCGGGCTATCAGGTGCCTTTGCGCGAATGGCATCACGTCGTCGTCACCGTCGACAACCTTCAGCGGGAGGTGCAGTTCTTCGTCGACGGCAAGCTCGTGTCGCGCCATACCGATGTGCCGAGATGGCACGTCAACTGGGACCACGAGCTGGTGATCGGCGATTACGACGGCTCGGCGCGCTGGCCGTGGATCGGCAGGATCGACGACCTGCGCTTCTACAACCACGTCCTCAGCGAAGCCGACTGCGTCGCGTTGTATCGCGCCGAGGACATCGGCTTGAACACCCCTCCGCAAAAAGAATCGCGCATTCAGGCGATTGCCCCGGCGTCATAATACTCTCCGATTCCGCATGCTGGTCCGTGGCAAAGCCGTGGACGCAGGTGTAGATTCGATCGGATACGTCGAAAAAAGAAGGCCGTGACGAGTATCCGGCCGCGGCCGCCGATCGCAGGCAACATGGAGGGGTAGACCATGGTTCCGAGCGCTTGCATCAAAAGGGGCGTCCTCGCGACGCTCGCTGCACTGTCGATCATCCCGATATCCACTGAAGCGCGCGTAGTGCGCATCGTGAGCATGAGCCCGCCCACGGTCGCGTTCGGCGGCTATTCATGGCCGGGTGTCGGGCAGTACCACAAGATCACCGGCGTCGCGTATGCCGAGGTCGATCCGAACGACCGCCGCAACCACGACATCGTCGATCTGAAGCGCGCGCAGCCTCAGTCCGGACCGCTGCAGCCCGGCAAGACGGCGCAGGGCAAGGTCGGTTATCTCTTCAACTTCTACATCCTGAAGCCCGCGGACGTCGATCAGGTCGACCGCAAGCTCAACGGCTATCGCAAGGTGATGTACGAGCCGCCGAACCGCGGCGGCAAGACGTGGACCGCGCTGGGGCGCGTCAGCGGAGGCGGCAACGATCCGGCGACGATCGTCGATCCGGTCGTGCTCCAGAACTCGTTCCTGATGCCGCGCGGCTACACGTTGGTCTGGAGCGGTTGGGAGCCGCTCGTGCCGGCAGCGAGCCTCGCCACGAGCCTCACCGCGTCCGCGGCATTGCCGATCGCGGTCAATCCGAACGGCTCCGCGATTACCGGTCCCTCGTACGAATACATCGTGAGCAGCGCGAGCTCGTTCACGCTGTCGTATCCGGCGGCGAACGCGGCCGATACGAGCACCGCGAAGCTCACGCATCGCGTGCATCTCAACGACACGCCGGTTGCGGTGCCGCCGGCCACCCCCGGCAACGCGGGCTGGCAGTACACCGGCGGCGGCACGGCGATCCGTCTCGTCGACGCGGCCGGAGCGCCGGTGGCGTTCACCGCGAACGACATCTACGAGTTCAGCTACACCGCGAAGGACCCGTGGGTGGCCGGCCTCGGCTTTGCGGCGGTGCGCGACTGGATGTCGTGGCTGCGCTATGCCGATCGCGACGACGCCGGCACGCCGAATCCGCTCGCGAACTACATCAAGCGCGTCTACACCGAGATCTCGTCGCAGCCGGGACGGATGTTCAACGACTTCCGCCATCTCGGCTTCAACGAGTCCGACATGGGCCACGGCGGCCGCAAGGTGTTCGACGGCCACATGCAGTGGATCGCGGCGGGCAGCGGCATCGGCCTGAACTACCGCTTCTCGCAGTCGGGCCGCACCGAGCGCAATCGCCAGGACCACCGTTATCCGGAGAATCTCTTCCCGTTCGCGAACGTCGAGACGACCGATCCGTTCACCGGACGCCGCGACGGCCGCCTCGAGAAATGCGAAGCGACCCATACGTGCCCGCTCGCGGTGGAGATCTACTCGGCGAACGAGTACTGGGTGAAGTCGGCGTCGCTGCTGCACACCACGCCCGACGGTCGGCGCGACCTGCGCGACTCGCGATATGCGCGCAACTACTTCATGTCGAGCATGCGTCACGGCACCGGCAGCGCCACGAACCGCGGCGCATGCCAGCAGTTCGACAATCCGTTGAGCTCGTCGCCCGTGCAGCGCGCGCTGTTCCTCGCGCTCGACGCGTGGGCCGACGACGGCGACGATCCGCCGGACAGCCGCGTGCCGCGGCTCGACAACGGCACGCTCGTGCTGCCCGCGCACACCGGGTTCCCGACCAACATCCCCGATCCCTTCGGTGAGACGCCCAACGGCAAGGTGACCTACACCGGCCTGAAGACGACGCGCTATCGCTATCTCATGGGCGAATCGTTCTACACCAGCGGGATTCCGACGAACGTGCCGCCGAAGATGGACGCGCCGTACCAGGTCGATACGCCGGTGCCGTTCGTGTCGCACAACGGTCCGGTCTATCCCAGCTTCGTGCCCAAGACCGACCGCGACGGCAACGACATCGCGGGCGTGCGTTTACCGGACGTGACGGTGCCGCTCGCGACCTACACCGGCTGGGCGCTGCGCCGCGGCGCGTGGGCGAACGACGGCTGCGAAGGCTCGGGGCAATCGATCGCCTTCCAGAAGACCAAGGCCGATCGGGAAGCGAAAGGCGATCCGCGGCGGTCGGTGCAGGAGCGTTACCCGACGTTCGTCGCGTATCAGAACGCGGTGATCCGCGCGATCGACGACATGGTGAAGGACCGGTTCCTGCTGTGTGAAGACGCGGTCAACGAGCTTCCGCGCCTGATCACGGCCGGACTTGCCGCCGGCGTACCGGCAGCGAGCAACCCGGGCGAAGTGAAGACCGAGATCCCGCAGTGCCGTCCGCGCAAACACGGTCACGACGACGACCACGGCCACGGGAAGCATTAAAAAACCACGTCATTCCCGCGAAGGCGGGAATCCATTCGACGCGCAGCGTCGTCCTGGCGAAAGCCAGGATCCATTTCGACGACCTCAAAAGTCAAAATGGGTCCCGTACGTGTCCGCTCTCGCGGACACGTCCGG
>DATAJS010000007.1 GCA_036262035.1 Burkholderiales bacterium
GGCATTGAAGCAATACGCGCAGACACTCAAGGGTTCGCCGTTGCTGAAAACTTTAAACGAGCACTTCTTTTCGCACCCGCTCGCTATCGCAGAAGAAGTCGCGGACATGGCCCCGGCAGTTTCGCGAGCAGATTTGGCCGCACTCCGTCCGCCAGACGACCTCGCGGCCGCATGACAATAACGCGTCGTGTCTCACGACCCTCACCGTCGAGGGCGCCGCGACCTGTGACACCCCGGGGGATTCGCAAACGCAGGATCAGCCGTCGTGTGGCACGACTTGTGAACTACCCAGTAATCGCCCCAGTGTCGGAACTGTCGTGTGACACGACAGCTGGAAATCCCCTAGAATCAGGGGCGACGCGGGTGTCTTCCAATGGTAGGAAAGTAGCTTCCCAAGCTAAGAACGTGGGTTCGATTCCCATCACCCGCTCCAAGCGCAGTCGCGTCTCAAGATCTCCCGCCCGCCGCCGTTAACCCCGATACGGGAACCCCATTCCCGTGTCTCGATGAACACGATCTTCAACGGCAAAATCACCCGCGACCGCCTCATCTTCGATTATTCGGGGATCTGGACCCGCCGCTCGGGCGGAATCGACTGGAAAGCGGTGGTGCGTAACGCGGACGTCGTGTGCAGGCCGGGCGGCACGCTCGACGACGTGCTGACCGACGCCGAGATCCGATTGGCAATCCGCGACCTGGTCTTTCTGAACATCGCCGACGCCCTCGGCGAGTAACATGAAATTCGCAGTTTTCTCCCTGCTGCCGAGCGCGATCGGCGTCGCGATCGTCATGAGCGGCTCACCTTCACAGGTCGACTTCGTCCGCGCCGGTGTCTGCTTCGCGCTGGCCTTCGGCATGTGCGTGGCGGGCTCGCACTGGAAGTAAGCCAAGCTGCCGCCGCCTCGCGGCGATCAACGCAACGAATTCTCCGTCGTCCCGAACGACGCTTCGATGCGCGCGAACCTGGCGTCCGCGATGCGTTGAGCTTCGCGTCGCACGGCCAAGCCCAATAACGGCAACGCCGCCAGGCTGATCGCCGTGACGAGGCCGAGCGCGAGCAGGCTTCGGTTTCGCGCCTTTTCCGCCATGGCCGTGCGCTCAGCCAGCAGGCTTTCCTCCTCCCGCCGCATCTCCTGGACGTAGCCGCGATAGGCGGTCGTGAGCGCATACCCGCGGGCGGTGCTCACTTTGCGATTTGCCGCGTCCATCGCCTCGCCGGAATCAGCGGCCGCGATCAGGTTCGAGGACCACCTGAGCACCGCTTTCATGTGCTTGTCCAGCAACTGTACGCGCAGCTGTTGCGCCTCGTTGTCGAGCGTCAGGTTCTGAAGGTTGTACAGCGCATCCTGAGCATCGCGCACCGCCGTGGTGTAGTGATCGAGGAACTGGCGGTCGGCCGTCAGCACGAAGCCGCGCGCCGCGCGCTCCGCGCCGACCACGGCCATCACCGATCGATCGAGCGAGAGGCTGACTTCGAGCGTATGTATGATCCAGCGCTCGGCCCACGTCAGGCGCGTGAAGTTGAGATAGATCGCGGTGGCTGTCGCGACGATCGCTGCGGCCATCGCAAGCAGGATCACGGTCATCCGGCCAAGCTTGAGCGGCTCCGGACAGTCCACATCGGGGACATTCATGGTCGGCGCGCGGTACCGAGTGTGTTTACTTATGACACTGGCAGTGCTCGTGCCCGCCCCCGAAAGATGCCCCCGGGCAGCGTAGCCCTACGCCGCTTCGCCGGCCGCCTTCAGCGCGTCATCCCACAGTCGAGCAGGCATCCGGGCGCCGTCGCGCGCTATGCGAGCGCGATTCGCGCTGCGCCGATCGCCGGGCAGGCGCACGCCGTCGAGCGCCGCGTAGCGCGCGAAGAATGCTTCGCAATGCGCGAGCCACCCTTGCGCATCGCCGAACTTCGCCGGGTCGAGCGCCAGCAGGAAGACGCCGCCGCGCGGCGGCCCGCCGTCCTTGCTGTCCTGCTCGCCCGCTTCGACGCTGAAAGGCTGGCCGATCAGGCCTGCCGCGAGCAGCTCGACCATCAGGGCGATCGACGTACCCTTGTAGCCGCCGAACGGCAGTTGTGCGCCTTTGAGCACCGCGGCGGGATCGGTCGCCGGCTCGCCCGACGCGTCGATGCCGATCCCGGGCGGCAGCGCCCGACCGTCGCGCGCGGCGATCGTGATGTCGCCGCGCGCCATCGCGGCCGAGGCCTGGTCGAAGATCATCGCGCGTCCGTCGGCTCGAGGCCAGCCGAACGCCATCGGATTGGTGCCGAAGAAGGGCTTGCGGCCGCCGTAGGGCGCCACCGCCGGCATGTACGCGGTGAAGCACATCGCCGCGAGGCCCGCTTGCACGAGCGGCTCGATGTCCACCCACAAGGCAGAGAAGTGGTGAACGTCGACGAGCGCCGCTGCCGCGATGCCCTGCTCGGGAGCGAGGGAGCTGAGCGCCTCGCGCGCTCTTTCCATCGCGAGCGGCGCGAAACCGCCGTGGCCGTCGATCCGTACGACCGAAGGCGCGAGCCGTTCGAGCGAAGGGCGCGCACGACCGTCGACCTTGCCGCTCTTCAGCGCCGCGAGATAGCCCGCCAGCCTGAAGAGCCCGTGCGAAGCGCAGCCGTCGCGGTCCGCGGCGGCCATGACCGCGGCGACCGAAGCCGCGTTCTCCGCGTCGCATCCCGCGTTCGCCAGCGCGGCGCGCGCCACGCGCCGGATGTCTTCGATCGAAACGAGCTTCGTTGCGGCCGCGCTCATTCCGGCTTGATGCCGAGCTTCCTGAAAAGCCCTGCCCAGCGCCGCTGCTGCGCGTCGAGATAGGTTGCGTACTCGCGGGCGGTGCTGCCGACGACTTCCGCGCCTTCGCTCTGCAGGCGGTCGCGATACGCCGGCTGCTTCGACACTTCCGCGATCGCTTTCTCCAGCCGCTCGATCGCGCTGCGCGGCGTCTTCGCCGGGACGAGGATGCCGTACACGCCGGTCGTCGCATCGTAACCCGGCACCACCTCGCTCACCGCGGGGACATCGGGCATGGCGGGCGAGCGCTTCGCGCTGGTGACCGCGAGCGGCCGCAGCCTGCCGGTCTTGAGCATCGGGAACGCGGACACGATGTTGGGCGGATAGATGTCGATCTGGCCGCCCATCGTATCGGCCACCGCCTGCGAGGTCGCTTTGTACGGGATCTCGCGGATGTCGAGGCCCGCCATCGACTTGAACAGCTCGAGCGTGAGGAACGCCGAGCTGCCGCGTCCCGACGAGCCGTACTTGAGCTTGCCCGGCTGCGACTTCGCCAGGTCGACCAGCTCCTTGAGCGTCTTGGGGGGCAGACCCGGGTAGATGCAGATCACGTTCGCCGCGAGCACGAGCAGGCTCACCGGCACGAGCTCCTTCGGATCGAACGGCAGGTCGCGATAGAGGAGCGGGCCGGTGACGAGGCTCAGCGTGCCCATGAGCAGCGTGTGTCCGTCCGGCGTCGCGCGCGAGACGAGCTGGTTGGCGAGGCCGCTGTTCGCGCCCGGGCGGTTGTCGACGACCACGTTCTGTCCGAGCGGCTCGGTGAGCTTGTCCGCGAGCAGCCGCGCGGTGATGTCGGTGGTCGTGCCCGGCGTGAAGCCGACGACGATGCGCACCGGGCGCGACGGGGAGGTTTCGGCGGCATGGGCTGCGGCTGCGGAGAGCGCGAGCGCGGCCGCGAGAGCGAGGCGGGCGCTCATCCGACGAACCGCTCGAATGCGTTGACCCAGTTCTCGCCGAGGATGCGGCGCACGTTCTCTTCGGAGTAGCCGCGCGCGAGCAATCCGTTCGTGAGGTTCGGCAGCTTCTCGATCTTCTCCAGGTTCGTCGCGTAATCGAGGTTCAGGAAATCGTCGACCGAGCCGAAGATGTCCGGCCGCAGCGTGCGGTTGCGGACCGACTGCGGCAGGACATGCCCCGCTTTCTTGAAGCCTTCGACGTAGTCCAGCCCCAGCCCCATCGCCTGCATGCCGAATTTTTTGGTGACGTAGTCGACGTGGTCGAGCATGCCTTCGAGCGTGGCGTGCTCCGCCGACACCGTGCGCGGCAGCGCGTTCAGCCCGATGACGCCGCCTTTGCGCACGACCGCGTCGATCACTTCGTCCTTCTTGTTGCGGTCGTTCGGCGTCACGGCGTAGGCGTTCGCGTGGGTGATCACCGGGGCCCGCGCGAGCTGTGCAGTGTCGAGCGAGGTCTGATGTCCCGAGTGCGACACGTCCACCATCATCGGCAGCTCGTCGATCGCGGCGATCACGTCCTTGCCGTAGAACGTGAGACCGCCGTCCTTCAACTCGCCGCAGCCGCAGCCGAGCAGGTTGGCGAAGGTGTAGCACACGCCGAGGATGCGAAAGCCCAGCCGATGCAGCACGCGCACGCGCTGCGCGTCCTTCTCCAGCATGTCCATCGCCTGCGTGATCAGCACCAGCGCGATCTTGCCCTGCTGTTTGGCGCGGCGCAGGTCGGCCGCCGTGGTCGCGAGCGTGAGCAGCGGGTTCTTCTCGATCTTGGTGAGCGCGGTTTCGGTGCGCCTCAACACCTCGTCCCACGACTGCGGCGAAGCGATGCTGAGAAAGCCGGCGCTGACGCCGCCGGCGGCGAGCGCGCTGGTGTACGGCTCGTCGAGCACGTAGAGCGGCGTCAGCCCGTCGAGGACGATCGACGCCTTGTGTATGGCCGGCACTTCCGCTCGGGCTGCTGCTGTCTGCATGTGATTACCCTATGACGATCTGGTTGCGCAGCCACGGCACGAGCTTGCGCATCTCGGGGACGCAGTGCTCGCGCAGCACGGCGCAGGCGAGCTCGGTGACGCGCCGCGGCAGGTCGCCGTACTCGCCCGCGCGCGTGATGAGATGGAGCTGCCGGCTGAAGCCCGCGCCGGGAAACGGCACCGCCTTGACGCCGGTGAGACGCGTGCGCACCTGGAGCAGGCACAGCGGCGTCGCGATGCCCCAGCCGAGTCCCGCCGCCACCATCGCGACGAGCGCGTCGGTGGCGTCGACTTCGAGGAGGTGCGCCGCCCTCACGCCGAGCCGCCGGAGATGGCGCTCGATCTGCGCGCCCACCTGCGAGCGCGCCGAGAACCGGATGAGCGAATAGCGATCGGCGAGCTCGCGCACGCCGAGCTCCGCCGCCGCAGAAGGAATCTTCTCCGGCATGACCAGCAGATAAGGCTCCGAGAGGACCTGAAAGCGCTGGAGCCCGTCGAGCTCGTCCATCGGATCGCTGGTGACGATCACGTCGAGACCGCGATTGAGCAGGCCTTGCGCATGGTCGTGCGCGAGACCCGAACGGAACGACAGGCGCGACGTCGTCTTGAGCAGCGCCTTGATGAGCTCGGGCCCGGCAGTGCTGGCGAACGAATCGACCACGCCGATCTTCAGCTCCGGCAGCTTGGCCGAGCCTGCCTGGCGCACGATGGTCGGCAGCGCTTCGGCGTCCTCGACGATCGGCTGCGCGTGGCGCTGCAATACCTGGCCCGCCGGCGTGAGCGCCAGCGGCCGATGCGAACGATCGATGATCACGGTACCGAGCACGTCTTCGAGCTGGCGTATCGCCTGCGATATCGCGGATTGAGTCAGACCGAGCTTCGCCGCCGCAGCGGTCATGCTCCCCGTCGAGCCGACGGCGAGAAACGCTTTGAGCGATGTAAGGTTGTACTCGATCACCTTTTTCATGCTAGACCATGTCGCGCGAGCGGATCTTGCAAATTAGCAGACCTAATGATGTTCCGTAAACTTGTTAATGCAGACCGTGGATCGTTGACACGCACGCAGCGCGCGGATGACATGCATGCAAAAGGTCTCCGGGGAGAACCGAGATGAGCAAGCGCATGGCGGCGTTAGCGGCTGCGGCGATGTGGGTCGCCGCGCACGCGTACGCACAGTCGTATCCGTCGAAACCCATACGCATCGTCGCGCCGTTCTCGCCGGGCGCGAGCACCGACATCGTCGGACGGCTGCTCGCCGTCAAGCTCGGCGAAAGCTGGGGCCAGCCGGCGGTCGTCGAGAACCGCGCCGGCGCGGGCGGCGTGATCGGCGCGTCGTACGTCGCGAAATCGCCGCCCGACGGCTATACGCTGCTCATGGCCTCGGTCGGCAGCATGGGCACGATCGCGCTGAGAAAGAACGCGCCCTACGATCCGTTGAAGGATTTCGCGCCGATCACGCTCGGCGTGCGCGCCGCGAGCGTGTTCTCGGTGCATCCGTCGCTGCCCGTCACCAGCGTGAAGCAGCTCATCGCGATCGCGCGGGCGCGTCCGGGCCAGCTCAACTATTCGACCTCGGGCGTCGGCTCGCCGAGCCACCTCGCGACCGAGCTGTTCAACACGATGGCGGGCGTGAAGACGGTGCACGTTCCTTACAAGGGGCCGGTCGAAGCGATGACCGATCTGCTCACCGGCCGCGTCGAGATGTCGATCACGAGCGTGGTTTCGACCCTGCCGCTGTATCGCAGCGGGCGGCTCCGCGTGCTCGCCTCGACCGGGCGCACGCGCATGACGGAGCTTCCGGACATCCCGACGATGATCGAATCGGGGCTGCCGGGCTACGAGGTGTACGTGTGGTACGGGGTGATGGCGCCCGCGGGGACGCCGAAGGACATCGTGACCAAGCTCAACCACGAGCTGGTCCGCATTTTCAATTTGCCCGACGTCAAGGCGAAGCTGCTCGCGAACGGCGGCGAGCTCGCGACCGGCACGCCGGAGGAATTCCACGACTTCGTGCGGCGGGACGTCGAACGCTGGACCAAGGTCATACGCGACGCGAAGATCGAGCAGATCTGATGGCGGAAACCATCGCGGAGCGCCTGGCAACGTGGTCGAGCGGCGTGTCGCTCGAGCGACTCCCGGGCGAAGTCGTCGCTTCCGCGAAGCGCTGCATCGTCGACGCGAGCGGCGTCGGCATCGCGGGCGCGAATTACCCGGTGGCCCGCGCAGTCCGCAAGCTCGTGCGCGAAGCCGGCGCCACCGGTGCGGCTTCGCTGTGGGGGACAGACGAGCAGGCGCTGGCGCCCGAGGCGGCCGCGCACTGCAACGCCGTCGCCGCGCACGCCCTCGACTTCGACGACACGTGCTACGACGGCATCGTGCATGGGTCGGCGGCGGTGTGGCCTGCGGTGCTGGCGTGCGGCGAGGCAACCGGTGCGAGCGGCGCCCGCCTGCTCGAAGCGTTCGTCGCAGGCGTCGAGTGCGAGTACGCGCTCGGCCGCGCGTTCGGCGACGAGCTCTATTTCAAGGGATGGTGGACGAGCGGCCTGCTCGGCTCGATCGGCGCGGCCGCGGGCGCGGCGAAAGTCCTGGGGCTGGACGCGGTGCGCACGCGTTCGGCCATCGCGCTTGCCGCGTGCCACGGCGGCGGCGTGCGCGCGGTCATCGGCAGCGATGCGAAACCGTTCATGATCGGGCGCGCCGCAGCAGCGGGCGTGCAGGCGGCGCGCTATGCCGCAGCCGGATTGGAGGCGCCCGCGGACGCGTTCGAGAGCCATCGCGGCTTCATCCCGGTGCTCGCGGACGGGCGCTTCGATCAGAGCCGCCTCGCGCTCGGCGAGCGCTACTCGCTGGTCGAGCCCGGCGTCGCGTTCAAGCTGTTTCCGGCGTGCTCGGCGACGCAGGCGGCCACCGAAGCGGTGCTCGATCTCGCGCGGGACCATCACATCGACGCGGCCGACGTCGAGCGCGTCGACTGCCGCGTGACCAAGCTCGTCTTCATCAGCCTCACTTATGACCGGCCGGCGAGCGTGACCGAAGCGCAGTTCAGCCTGACGTATGCGATCGCCTGTGCGCTGCGCTACCGCGCGTTCGGCGTCGAGCACCTGAGCTCGCCCACGTTCGGCGAGCCCCGGATGCTCGCGACGATGGCCAAAGTGCGGATGACGCAGAGCGAGACGCTCGAAGCGACCGAGGAGGGCCGCCGCCGCAATCCGGAAGGCGCGCACGTCACCATCCATCTGAAGGACGGACGCAGCTTCGAGCGTTACAACGGCGCGGCGACGGGCATGCCGCAGAAGCCGATGCCGGACGCGGCGCTCGATGCCAAATTCCTGGCGTGTGCCGGCGCGTCTCTCGGTTCAGCCACCGCGGAGCGGCTGCTGCGAACGCTGCGCGCGCTCGAGAGCAGCCCCGGCCCGGTCAGCCTCGGCCGCGCATCTTCCGGTACATCGCGGCGTACTTAGCGACCTTGTCGCGATCCAGCGTGACGCCGAGGCCCGGCGCGTCCGGCACCGCGAGCGCGCCCTGGTGAAAGTCGTCGGTCTTTTCAACGACGATGTCGTCCGCGTTCGTGGTGGCGTAGGTCTGGTTGCCGAGCGTGGCGTTCGGGATCGTCGCCATGAGATGCACGTGAGCCATCGCCGAGATCCCGAACTCGGGTCCTGCGTGTCGGCACACCTGGATGTTGGCGAGATCGGCCATCGCCGCCATCTCGCGGAACGCCATGAGACCGCCGACGCGGTGGATGTCAGAGCAGATCACGTCCGCGAGGCGCCGGCGGATCGCGTCGTAGGCGAGCTGATTGGTGTTGACGCCCTGATCGATGCACAGCGGCACGGGGGAGAGCCGCGCGACGCGCTCGAAGCCGTCGAAATCGTCCTCGGTGACCGGCTGCTCGATCCAGTCGAGTCCGATCCTCTCGAGCGCGCGAATCTCCTTCATCGCCTGAGTCGCCGTCCACGCGCCGTTGGCGTCGCCGCGAATCAGCGCGTCCGGCCCGAGCG
The DNA here is from genome assembly GCA_036262035.1 of Burkholderiales bacterium. Taxonomy (NCBI): domain Bacteria; kingdom Pseudomonadati; phylum Pseudomonadota; class Betaproteobacteria; order Burkholderiales; species Burkholderiales bacterium. The sequence goes on from DATAJS010000007.1 coordinate 8,712, forward strand.
CTTCGCGCAGGGCGGAAAGATCGGCGAGGTCCCGCGCCGTCCCGAGACCGATCTTGAGATAGAACGCCCGGAAGCCGCGCTGCCTGAACTCGAGCGCGTCGTCGAGCATCGCGCCCTGCTCCTTGCGATGGATCCAGGCGAACATGTCGACGCGGTCGCGCAAAGCGCCGCCGAGGAGCGCGTGCAGCGGGCGCCCCGTGGCTTTGCCGACGATGTCCCACAGCGCGATGTCGATGCCGCCGAGGGCGTTGTTCGCGATGTTGCGGAACGCTTTCCAGGTGAGCGCGGTGAGACCCGCCTTGGACTGCGAGTTGAGCGCGCGTTCCTGGAACGCGTTGATCGCGAACGGATCCTGGCCGACGAGGCCCTCGCGAAACTCTTCCACGACGAGCTGGTTGATCTCGGGCAGCGGGATGCCCGGCGCTTCGCCGAGCCCGGTGATGCCTTCGTCGGTATCGACTTCGATGAGCAGCGTCGATTTGGCCGAATAGGCGCCGGTCCAGGTGACATGAGCCTCCCTGAACGGCACCGCCAGCGGCGTCGCGCGTACATCGGTGATCTTCATCGCGTCTCCTCGGATGCAATGCGAGTCTACCGAGGCGCGTGCGCCCTGCGTGACACCATTAGGACGCCTAATGCCGTTGCGCAGGCTGCTTAATAGAGCCGCGGGCGCCATTGACGGCGCCCCCCGTAAGTTGATCTGATACCCACGCCTTGAAATATTCGATATTCAGCCTCGCGCGCAACGCGCTCACCTACCACGAGAACTGGACGCAGGCGTGGCGCAGTCCGCCGCCCAGGCGTGAGTACGACGTAGTCATCATCGGCGGCGGCGGACACGGTCTCGCCGCGGCGTACTACCTCGCGCGCAACCACGGCATCACCAACGTCGCGGTGCTCGAGAAGGGCTACCTCGGGGGCGGCAACACCGGGCGCAACACCACGATCGTCCGCTCCAACTACTACCTCGAGCCCAACGCCCACTTCTACGAGCACTCGCTCAAGCTGTGGGAAGGCCTGTCGGCCGATCTCAACTACAACGTGATGTTCAGCCAGCGCGGGGTGCTCAACCTCGCGCACAGCTACGCCGACCTCGACACCTACTCGCGCCGTGGCAACGCGATGCGCCTGAACGGCATCGACGCCGAGCTCCTGCTGCGCGACGACGTCGAGCGCATGGTGCCGCTGCTCGACTGCTCGCCGAACGCGCGCTATCCCGTAATGGGCGGGCTGCTGCAGCGGCGCGGCGGGACGGCGCGCCACGATGCCGTGGCGTGGGGCTATGCGCGCGGCGCCGACATGCGCGGCGTCGATCTCATCCAGCAGTGCGAGGTCACCGGATTCACCCGCAACGGCAGCCGTATCGACGAGATCCACACCACGCGCGGCACGATCAGGGCGAAGAAGATCGGGCTCGCGGTCGCCGGGCACTCGGGTCACGTCGCCGCGATGGCGGGCTTTCGCCTGCCGATCGAGACGCACGTCTTGCAGGCGCTCGTGTCCGAGCCGGTCAAGCCCGTCCTCGACACCGTCGTCACGTCGGGCGCGGTGCACTTCTACGTCAGCCAGTCGGACAAGGGCGAGCTCGTGCTCGGCGGCGACCTCGACATGTACAACTCGTACGGCCAGCGCAGCAACCTGCCGCCGGTCGAGCACGCGGTGCAGTCGCTGATCGCGCTGTTCCCGTGCTTCAGCCGGCTGCGCATGCTGCGCACTTGGGGCGGCGTGATGGACATGAGCATGGACGGCAGCCCGATCATCGGCAAGACGCCGATCGACAACCTCTACGTCGACTGCGGGTGGTGCTACGGGGGCTTCAAGGCGACGCCGGCGTCGGGCTGGTGCTTCGCGCACACCCTCGCGACCGGCGAGCCGCACGCGCTCAACGCCGCGTTCACGCTCGATCGCTACGGCCTGGGCCGCACGATCGACGAGAAGGGCGGCGGACCGTACCCGTGGGTGCACTGACATGATGCTGCTCACCTGCCCGCACTGCGGGCCTCGCGACGTCACCGAGTTCACCTATGGCGGCGACGCGAACGCACGCCAGCCGGCCGACGGCGCCTCGCTCGAAGAGTGGAACGCGTACGTATTCCTGCGCGACAACCCGCGCGGCCCTCACGACGAACTGTGGCAGCACACCGCCGGCTGCCGCCGCTGGATACGCGTGCAACGCAACACGCTCACTCACGCAGTGCTGGGCTCGGCGCCCGCGAGCGGGGGACGCGCGTGAAGAACCAGCCCTACAGGCTCGCCACCGGCGGGATCGTCGACCGGCACAGGCCGCTGCGCTTCAGCTTCGACGGCGTCACGCTCGAAGGCTGCGCCGGCGACACGCTCGCTTCCGCGCTGCTCGCGAACGGCGTGCGCCTCGTCGGCCGCAGCTTCAAGTACCACCGGCCGCGCGGCATCTTCGGCGCCGGCGCGGAGGAGCCCAACGCGATGGTGCAGGTCGGGCGCGGCGCGCGCACCGAGCCGAACCTGCGCGCGACCCAGGTGGAGCTGCACGAAGGTCTGGTCGCCGCGAGCCAGAACCGCTGGCCGTCGCTTGCGTTCGACCTGCAGAGCCTGAACGACGTCTTCTCGCGCTTCCTGCCCGCGGGGTTCTATTACAAGACGTTCATGTGGCCGCAGTCGTGGTGGCTCAAGTACGAGCACTGGATCCGCAAGGCGGCCGGCATGGGCGTATCGCCGCGCGATCCCGATCCCGACAGCTACGCGCATCGCCACGCGCATTGCGACGTGCTGGTCGCCGGAGGCGGCCCGGCGGGATTGGCGGCGGCGCTCGCGGCCGCGCGCTCCGGCGCCCGGGTCATCGTCGCCAACGACGATTTCGAGTGGGGCGGGGCGCTGCTCGGCGAATCGTGCGAGATCGACGGCGGCCCGGCGCTCGAATGGGCGCGCAGCGCCGTCGCCGAGCTCGCGGTGTGTCGCGACGTGACGCTGCTTTCGCGCTCGACCGTCTTCGGCTACTTCGATCACAACCTGCTCGGCATCGCGCAGTCGGTCCACCCGGGCGCCGAGCACGCGCCGCGGCAGCGCCTGTGGAAAGTGCGTGCGAAAGAGGTCGTGCTCGCGACCGGGGCGATCGAACGGCCGCTCGTCTTCGCCGACAACGACAAGCCTGGGGTGATGCTCGCGTCGGCGGCGAGCATCTACGTCAACCGCTACGCCGTCGCGCCGGGAAGCCGCGCGGTGGTGTTCACCAACAACGATTCGGGTTATCGCGCCGCGCTCGATCTGCAGCGCGCCGGTGTACGGGTCGCCGCCGTCGTCGATCCCCGCACCGAGCTTGGCGCCGTGCGCGACCGCGTCGCGCGCGCGGGGATCGAGGTGATCTCCGGCGCCGCGGTGATACGCGCGACCGGCGGGAAGCACGTCGACGGCGTGACGGTCGGACGGCTGGTGAACGGCACCGCCGCGCGCGAGCGCGAGATCGCGTGCGACCTCGTCTGCGTCTCCGGCGGCTGGAGTCCCGCGGTGCATCTCTTTTCGCAGTCGAAAGGCCGGCTGCGCTACGACGAGCGTCTCACCGCGTTCGTGCCGGACGCATCGGCGCAGGCCGAACGCTCGGCCGGCGCGGCGCGCGGCGAGCTCGCGCTGGGCCGCTGCCTCGAAGACGGCGCGCGCGCCGGCGCCGCCGCGGCGGAAGCTGCGGGCTGCGCACGCGTGAGCGTCAGCGTTCCTGCCGTTGCGGACGAAGCGCAAGCGCCGCTGATGCCGTTGTGGGACGTCGTCGGCAGCGACACCGAGAAGGCGAAGCGCTTCGTCGACTTTCAGAACGACGTCACCGCACGCGACGTGGCGCTCGCGGTGCGCGAGGGCTACCACTCGGTCGAGCATCTGAAGCGCTACACCACGCTCGGCATGGGCACCGACCAGGGCAAGACCTCGAACGTGAACGGTCTCGCCATACTCGCGGCCCTCATCGACGCGCAGATCCCGGACGTGGGCGCCACGACGTTTCGTCCGCCGTACACGCCGGTCACGCTGGGCGCGATCGCCGGACCCGAGATCGGCCCGCACTTCGATCCGGTACGGTTGTCGCCGATCCACGCGCGTCACGAAGCGGCGGGCGCGGTGTTCGTCAATGCGGGCTTGTGGCGCCGGCCGATGCTGTATCCGCGCGGCAGCGAGTCGATGCTGGAGACGACGAATCGCGAAGTGCTGGCGGTGCGCAACCGCGTGGGCATCGTCGACGTCTCGACGCTCGGCAAGATCGACGTGCAGGGCCGCGACGCCGCGGCGTTTCTCGAGCGCGTCTACGTCAACCGCTGGCGCAATCTCACCGTGGGCAAGGCGCGTTACGGGCTGATGCTGCGCGAGGACGGTTTCATCTACGACGACGGCACGACCACGCGCATCGGCGAAGAGCGCTTTCACATGACGACGACGACCGCCAACGCGGGACGCGTCATGTCGAATCTCGAGTACTACCTCCAGGTGCAGTGGCCGGAGCTCGATGTGAGGCTCACGTCGGTGTCGGACCACTGGGCCGCGGTCGCGCTGGCGGGGCCGAAGTCGCGCGACGTGCTGGCGGCGCTCGCGTCGGGCGACGTGAGCAACGCGGCGCTCCCGTACATGGGTTATCTCGAGACCGAGATCGCGGGCATACCCGCGCGCGTGTTCCGCATCAGCTTCTCCGGCGAGCTCGCGTACGAGATCAACGTGCCCGCGGATTTCGGCGCGGCGGTGTGGGATGCGCTGATCGACGCAGGCAAGGCTCACGATCTGACCGTGTACGGCACCGAAGCGATGGGCGTGCTGCGCATCGAGAAGGGCCACATCGCCGGCATGGAGATCGACGGGCGCACGACGCCCGACGACGTGGGCCTGGGCGGCATGGTCACGGCGGACAAGACGTGTATCGGCAAGCCGCTGCTCGCGCGTCCGGCGCTGCGCGCCGAGGACCGCAAACAGCTCGTCGGATTCGTCCCGGTCGACGGCAGGACGCCGATCCCGCGGGGCTCGCAGATCGTCGCCGATCCGTCGCACGCGGCGCCGGTGCCGATCGACGGTCACGTCACGTCGACGTGCTTCAGCGCGACGCTCGGCAAGCCGATCGCGCTGGGGCTGGTCAAGCGCGGGCGCGCGCGCTACGGCGAGAAGCTCCACGCCGTTTCGCCGGTCACGAACCAGCGCGTCGAAGTCGAGGTGACGCACCACGTCTTCCACGATCCCAAGGGAGAGCGCCTGCGTGGCTGAGCGGATTTACGCGTTCGAGCCTTATGCGGCTCGCGCGAGCGGCAATGCTGCGGGCGCCGGCATCACCATCGCGCCGCGACGCCCGGTTGCGATGCTGAACGTGCGCGGACCGGCGGATGCGGTCGCCGCGGAGCTGCAAGCGCGCTGCGGCCTCCAGCTCTCGCCGGAGCCCAACACCGCCGTCGGTTCTTCGACGCGCGTTCTGTGGCTCGGCCCCGATGAGTGGCTCGTCGTCGAAAATGTGACTCCGACCCGGATTCCCAGAAATCCGGGTCAGAGTCACATTACGGCGACCGATGTAAGCCACGGCCGCGCGGCGCTGCGGCTGCGCGGGGCGCACGTCCGCGATGCGCTCGTCAAAGGCTGCGCGCTCGACCTCGATCCGCGGGTCTTTCCCGCAGGCCGCTGTGCGCAGACGGCGATCGGTCGCATCTCTGTCATACTCGACCACGTCGAGCCCGACGTGATCGACGTCTATTGTTCGCGCAGCTACGCCGGTTCGTTCTGGCACTGGATCGCGCACGCGAGCGCGGAATATCGCTACACCATCGCGCCGCCTGAGTAAGGAGCCTCGCATGGAACGCAAGCCCACACCACCGCGCCCGAGCTGGCGCCCGACCGTCATCGGCAAACGCTACGCGGTCGCGTGCGGCCACTATCTCGCCGCGGCGGCTGCGGTCCGTATCCTCGAGCGCGGAGGCAATGCGGTCGACGCCGGTGTCGCCGCGGCGATGGCGCTCGCCATCGTGCAGCCGGACATCGTGAGCTTCTCGGGCGTCGCGCCGACGCTCGTCTATCGCCGCAAGGAGCGCAAGGTGCAGGCGATCAACGGTCTGGGCTATTGGCCGGCGGGCGTGGACGTCGAGCGCCTGCGCCGTGAAGGACAGGGCGCGATCCCCGAAGGCCTGCTGCGCACCGTGATGCCGGCCGCGCCTGCCACGCACATTCTCGCGTTGTCGCGCTTCGGTACGATCTCGTTCGAAGAAGCCGCCACACCCGCGTACGAGCTCGCGCGCGACGGCTTCGCGGCGTATCCGGTGTTCGTGCGTCACTTCGAGAAGTATCGCGAGAAATACGCCCGCTGGCCGTCGAGCGCGGCGCTGTACCTGCCCGGCGGCGAGCCCGCGCGCGTGGGCCAGATCTTCAAGCAGGAGAAGCTCGCCGAATCGATCGCGGGCATGATGGAAGCGGAGCGCCGCTCGACCGGCGATCGACTCGCCAAGCTCCGCGCCGCGCACGACTACTACTACAAGGGTCCGATCGCCGACGCGATCGCGGGCTTCCACGCCGAGAACGGCGGCTTCGTCACCAAGGCCGACCTCGCCGGATTCGAAGCGCAGCTCGAGCCCAGTATCCGTTGCAGCTACAAGGGCTATGAAGTCCACAGCTGCGATACGTGGTGCCAGGGCATCTCGCTGCTGGAAGCGATGAAGATCCTCGAGGGCGTCGATCTCGCGGCGATGGGACACAACTCGCCCGAGTACATCCATCACGTCGCCGAAGCGCTCAATCTCGCGTTCGCCGACCGCGAGGGTTACTGCGGCGATCCGCGCTTCGTGGAAGTGCCGGTCGCCGGGCTCCTGTCTGACGAATACGCCAGGGCGCAGCGCGCGCGCATACGCAGCGACCGCGCGTTCGGCACGATGCCGCAGCCGGGCAAACCGCCGGGCGCCACGCACGATCCTTACCTCTCCGATCTCTCGCGCTACGCCAAGCTCGAGCCGGGCGCCGCGCTCGACACGATCTATTGCTGTGTCGTCGACGGCGACGGCAACTGCTATTCGGCGACGCTGTCGGACAACGCCCGCGATACGGTGGTGATCCCGGGGCTGGGCGGCACCGTTTCCTCGCGCGGCGCGCAAGGGCGGCTCGAGCCCGGACACCCCGCGGAGATCAAGCCCGGCAAGCGCCCGCGCCTCACGCCTTCGCCCGCGCTGGCGGTGCGCGACGGCGAGCTCTACATGGGCTTCGGCACGCCCGGCGGCGACGTACAGATGCAGGCGATGCTGCAGGTGTTCCTCAACGTGAACACCTTCGGCATGGCGGTGCAGGAAGCGATCGAGCAGCCGCGCTTCGGCACCTTCACGTTCCCGAACTCGTTCTCGCCGTTCTCCATCGGCAACTTCAACATGGAGAGCCGTTTCCCGCAGGCGACGATGGACGCGATCGCCGCGCTGGGGCATCCGGTGGAACGCTGGGCGGACCTGGCGCCTGCCGCGGGAGCAGTGTGCGCGGTGATGAAAGACCCGGCGACGGGCTGGCTGCATGCCGGCGCCGACCCGCGGCGCGAAGCTTATGCGATCGCCTGGTAGCGCCGGCGTAACGCACCGCGGCCGTTGCACCGTCATTCCCGACCCGCGACAGCGTAAGGGATCGGGAATCCATTTTGACTTTCCAGGCGACGACCGTCGCTAGCGCCCCGCCGCCCGCTCGCGCGATAAGTTAAGGCGGCGGTTGCGGCGCTTACGCCGCTAGCTGTCGAGCTTGTACCTCGGCAGAGACGACATCTTGAGCTTGCTCTCGATGCCGCTCACGCCCGGCACGTCCCGGGCGATTTCGAGCGCATCTTCTTCCAGCAGTCCGGGCTCCAGCACTCCGCGCAGTGTGACGCGTCCGTCGTGAGCGTCGATGGCGATGCTCATCCGCGCGGTGCGCGGGTCGTGGCGCAGCGCCGCGCGCACATGCATCTGCAGCGCGAGATTGGCGAAGATGCGCATCGACTCGACGCTCTCCTGGAAGTTGGGCTCGCCGAGCAGCGCGGCGATCTCGTCGACGCATTCGTCGATCGTGAGCCGCTCGGTGTTGAGCACGAGGTCGTAGTTCTCCGCAGCGTGCCAGTCGACGCCGAAATGGCGCTTGGTGATCGCCGCGTGCGCTTCCTCGGACAGCTTGATCTCGCCTTCGACGAAAGCGCGGTCCTCGGTCTGCAGGCGCTCCATCATGCGCTCGACCCGCACCGGGAACGGCGCGCAGACGCGCACGCTGATGACGTGCGGCACCTCGCGCAGCAGATGTGTCGCGCCCCAGCCGCGCAGCACGCCGACGCCGCCGTTCTCGACGAGCTTCAGCGTCTCGTCCGCGGTGTAGATCGAGAGGCTCGTCACGTCGGTCGTCAGGCGCTCCCAGATCCCCGCCTTGCCTTCGAGAAAGCGCACCACGTGGCTCTTGCGGATGCGCATCTTGTCGGCGAGCAGCCCGATCATCTCGTGGTTGACGAGCGGTCTGCCCATGCGCTCGCACAGGCGGGCGGCGACGTCCTTGCCCAGAGATCCCATTTCGCGTGTCATTGCGACGACCGGCATTGCGCCTCCCTTCGCGACCGAACGTGATGGTTTCCGGGCAGCTTAGCATCGCCGGGCATGGGCGTTGCTGCGGAATTCCCGCTATTGCGTCGATCCCCGCAAAAATTCCGGAGTGCGCACCATGTGGAGAAACAACCGCGACCGGCCCGACGATCCCCAGACCCGCGAGCGCGAGACCCAGCGCCTGTCACGTGACGAGTACGAGCGGCCGCTCTACGGCGCGCCCCCTCAGCACCACGGCAGCCCTCCGCAGCAGAACCAGGGCACGAATTACGCGCGAGCGGACTGGACGTATTCGCCGCAGCAGGGCGCCCGCTTCCGCGCCGACCCGCGCGGCGCGTGGCCGCAAGGCCCGCAGGAGCCGCAGATCGACCGCTCGCGGCCTCTCACCGGCAGCCTCGCCGACCTGCGCGCTCACGACCTGATGACGCGGCGCGTCGCGACCGTCCATCCGGCGTCGTCGGTCGAGCGCGCCGCGCGCCTGCTCGAGGAGTGCGATTGCGGGTCGCTCCCGGTGGTCAGCGACAACGGCGTGCTCGTCGGCATGGTGACCGACCGCGACATCGTCACGCGCATCGTCGCGCGCGGACGCGAGGTGCGCAGCGCGATCGTCGCGGACTGCATGACCGAGCACGTCTTCGCGTGCTACGCGAACGAGACCGTCGGCGAATGCATGCGGCAGATGGCGCACCACCGCGTGCGCAGGATGCCCATCGTCGACGAGCGCGGACGCCTGATCGGGATACTCGCGCAGGGCGATCTCGCGCGGCACGCACGCCAGAACGCCGTTGCGGACGAGGGGCGCGCAGTGGCGGAGGTGCTGGGAGAGGTGTCGCAGCCGGTGCGCGGCGTGCAGCGGTAAAGCGCCTCTCCCTGAGGGGGGGGAGGGCGTGCGCGCTAGAATGGCGGGGTGAAGAAGGTCGCGAAGTACGCGCTCGCCGCCGCGGGCGCTTTTCTCCTCTGTGCGGGGCTGGTCCTCGGCTATCTCGTCCTCACCTTCGACGTGCGCGATTACGAGCCGCGCATCGTCGCGCTCGTGAAAGAGAAGACCGGACGTACGCTGACGATACGCGGCGAGACCGCGCTCTCGCTGTGGCCCGATCTCGGCCTGACGCTCGGTCCGGTCGCGCTGAGCGAGCGCGGCAGCGATGCGGTCTTCGCCGAGGTGGCGAACGCGAGGCTGAGCGCGAAGCTGAGGCCGCTCTTCGACAAAGCGCTCGTCGCCGACGAGCTCTTCCTCGAAGGCGCGAGCGTCCGCATCACGCGCGACAAGGACGGCCGGCTCAACATCGACGATCTGCTCGCGGGCGAAGGCGGAGCGCTCGATTTCGACATCGCACGCGCGCGCGTGACGAAGTCGCGCATCGTCTACGAGGATCTCGCGCTCGGCACGCGCCACCAGGTTTCGGGCATCGAGATCGTCACGGGGCGTCTCGTGAACGCCGCGACGAGTCCGGTCACGGTCGCTTTCGACGCCCGCGACGGCGCCGGCGCGTACGCGGTGGCGATCGAGGCGCAGGGGCGCCTCACGTTCGACTCGAGACAGCGCACCTACGCCTTCGACGCCGCGTCCGCGCGCTTGCGCGGCAAGCTCGCCACGCTGAGCGACGTCGATGCGACGATCAAGGGCGGCGCCGCATGGACGCCCGGCGTCTTTCGCGTGAACGCTTCGGCCATCGAGGGGCGGTTCAAAGCCGCCGGCCGGCCGTTCGAGCTGGATGCGGCGTCGACGCTGCTCGAGACCTCCACGGAGGGAACGACGGCCGAATCGGTCGCGGCCGCCCTTCGCTCGAGCACCGGTGACGACCGCTTGCAGGCGCGCTTCAACTCCCCACGCGTCGAGTGGCGCCAGGGCGTGCTCGCCGCGCGGGAATCGACAGTCGAGCTCGACCTCGTGCGCGATGCGCGCAAGGTCCACGCGACAGTCGCCGGCGCATTGCGGGCGACCGAGGGGGCGCGCGTGTTCGAGCTGAGCGACGCGCGCACCAAATTCTCGGCGAGAGGCGCGGGGCTGCCGAAGCGCGGCGTCGAAGGCGCGGTCGCGGGGAACGCGACTTTCGATACGCGCAGCCTGCGGGTCGAAGCGAAGCTCGCGGGAACGGTGCTCGACACGCGCGTCAAGGCGGCGTTCCACGGTGTCTCGCCGTCGTCGTACACCTTTGCGCTCGATCTCGACACGCTCGATCTCGATCGCCTCGGTCTCGCGGCGGGCAAAGACACCGGCGTCGACTTCGATCTCGCCGAGCTCTCCGGCTCGCCTGCGGCAGGCACGCTGCGCATCGGCACTCTGAGGCGCGCGAGCGTGGTCGCGAAGAACGTCCAGCTCGCGTTGAAGCCGTGACGCGCCGCTCGCAGACCGGCGGGGATTTCGCTGCGCGCGTGGTCGCGTGGCAGCACCAGCACGGCCGGCACGCGCTGCCGTGGCAGAACACGCGCGACCCGTACCGCATCTGGGTCTCCGAGATCATGCTGCAGCAGACCCAGGTCTCGACCGTGATCCCCTATTACGAGCGCTTCATGGCGCGCTTCCCGACGGTGGCGGCGCTTGGCGATGCAGAGCTCGACGACGTGCTCGCGCATTGGGCGGGGCTCGGTTACTACTCGCGCGGGCGCAACCTGCATCGCGCGGCGATCGTCGTTCGCGACGAGCGCGGCGGATGCTTTCCGCGGACGATCGAGGAGGTCGAAGCGCTCCCCGGCATCGGCCGCTCGACCGCGGCGGCGATCGTGGTCTTCGCCTATGGTTCGCGGCACGCGATCCTCGACGGCAACGTGAAGCGGCTGCTCGCGCGGCATCGCGGCATACAGGGTTATGCCGGCGAGAGCGCGGTGGCGCGCGAGCTCTGGCGCGCTGCCTCCGATGTGCTGCCGTTCGTCGAGGTCGAAGCCTATACGCAAGGTTTGATGGACCTCGGCGCCACGGTGTGCAGCCGGCACAAGCCGCGTTGCGAGGCCTGTCCGGTCGCCGCCGACTGCATCGCACGGCGCAAGCGCCTGACCGAGGTCATTCCGGCGCCGCGCCCGCGCAAAGCGCTGCCGCATCGTCACACCGTGATGCTGGTGCTGGCGCGAGGAGGCGAGGTCCTGCTCGAGAAGCGGCCGGCGCCGGGCATCTGGGGCGGCCTCTGGAGCTTTCCGGAAGCCGCGATGGACGACGACCACGCCTCGCTCTGCGCGCAGCGCTACGGCGCGGCGGTCGGCGCGGTCGAGCAGCTTCCGCGCGTCGAGCACGGTTTCACGCACTACAAGCTCACGATCGCACCGCGGCGGCTGGAAGTGCAGGCGCTGGAGACGCGAGCGGCCGAAGGCGACACTCAGTGGCTGGCGCTGTCGGACGTGAAGCAGGCGGCGATACCCGCGCCGGTGAGGACGATCGTCGAGCAACTGGAGAAGAGAGAGCAGTGAGCATTCCGGAAGACCTGAAGAAGTGGCGCAAGGCCCGGCGCGAAGCGCTGATCGCGCGCCGTGTGGCGATTCCCGAGGCCGAGCGCAATGCGGCCAACGCGCGCATGACGGCGGCGCTCGTCGACGCCTTCACGCCGCCGGCGGAAACGGTCGTCGGTTTCTGCTGGCCGTTCAAGAACGAGCTCGACGCGCGCTTCGCGGTGCGGCACTGGCGCGAGGCGGGCGCACACGGAGCGCTTCCCGAAGTCACGGCGCCCAGAACGCCGCTGACTTTCCGCCTGTGGAAACCGGGCGTGCCGATGCGCGCGGGCGTCTACGACATTCCGGTGCCCGACGGCACTCCGGTCGTGCTGCCCGACATCGCGATCGTGCCGATGAACGGCTTCGACGGGCGCGGCTACCGCCTCGGTTACGGCGGCGGCTTCTTCGATCGCACGCTCGCCGCGCTCGAGCGCCGCATCGTCGCGATCGGCATCGCGTTCGATGCGCTGCGGATGGAGACCATCCACCCGCAGCCGCACGACATACCGATGGATTTCGTCGTGACCGAAAGCGCGATCTATGCGGCGTCGGGCGAGCCGCTCGAAGCGGTCGATGCGGCGGAAGCGAAGAAGCGATACGAGCGGCTGCTGCTGGCGAAGCGCCTGCCGCGCGCAGCGTTTCCCGACACCGGCCTATCCTCCCCGGTGTGCTACGCCGACCAGTTCCCCGATTACTTCGGAAAAGCGTGAACGGCGCGTCGCGTTAGCACGCGACCTACGTAGGGTGCGCGCGAGCGCACCGGGCTGCGCGAGCGGCCTAGCCCTTCACCAGACCCGCGGCGGCGAGAATGTCGCGCAGCCGCTGCATGCGCGTCGCGGTGTCGGCTTCGAGCAGCGATTGCTTGATCGCGCTGTCGAGCGGCAGTCCTTCGGCCAGCCGGCAGCTCACCCACAGCGCGTCGTCGAGCCGGACAGGCCCGGGGAAGTTGTCCCCGACCTGCTTCACGATGAGCTCCATCACCTCGCGGCACGCCGGATCGACCGGCGGCGGTGCCTCCTCCCCGATGCGCTCTATCGTCCCGGACATGAGGCCGTTCGCCGCGACCTCGGTGTCGAGAAGGCGAAAGCGCTCGCCGCCGCGCGCGACGAGCTGGAACATGCCGAGGTCGCGCATCTCCCACTCTTCGATCGTCGCGAGGCAGCCGATCGTCTCGGGCACCGCGGGTGCGCCGACTTCGGCGCCCTCGCGGATGAGACACACGCCGAAGGGCCTGGAATCGCGGATGCAGACCTTGGTCATCTCCAGGTAACGCTGCTCGAAGATCTTGAGCGGCAGCGCGCCGCCGGGGAAGAGCACGGTGCCGAGCGGGAAGATGAAATGCCGTTCGCTCACAGGGAGAGCTCCCGGTGGCGGACCAGCACCCGCGCATGCTGGCCGCGGAAGTGCTGCGCGAGTTGCTCGGTGAGATACACCGAGCGATGCTTGCCGCCGGTACAGCCGATCGCGACGGTGAGATAGCTGCGGCTGTCACGGTCGAAGCACGGCAGCCAGTCGGCGACGAAGCGCGTGATGTCGGCGAGCATCTTCTGCACCGAAGGATCGGCGTCGAGGAACGCGATCACCGGCTCGTCGCGTCCGGTAAAAGGCCGCAGCTTCGCGTCGTAGTGCGGATTCGGCAGGCAGCGCACGTCGAAAGCCATGTCGGTGTCCAGCGGAATGCCGCGTTTGTACGCGAACGACTGGAAGAGCAGCGTGACGCCGGCGCTGGGCACCTCGACGAACTCGCGCACCCAGTTTCTCAGCACGTGCGGCGAGAGCTCGCTGGTATCGATGTGCTGCGCGAGGGCGGCGATCTCCTCGAGCAGCTCGCGCTCGCGGGCGATCGCCTCGGGCAGCGTGCGATGCCCGTCGCCCAGCGGATGGCGGCGGCGCGTTTCGGAGAAGCGCTGGATCAGCGTGTCGTCCTTGGCGTCGAGGAAGAGGATCCTGATCTCGCTGCCGGCGCGGCGCAGCGCTGCGAGCTGCTGCGGCAGCGCGTCGAGCGCGAGCCCGCTCCTCACGTCCATCGACAGCGCGACGCGCGAATAGCCGGTCTGCGCGAGCGACACCACGAGCTCCGGCAGGAGGTTGACGGGCAGGTTGTCTACGCAGTAATAGCCGGCGTCCTCGAGCGCGTTCAGCGCGACGCTCTTGCCCGAACCCGAAAGCCCGGTGATCAGGACGAGCTGCATCAGGGATCGCCGTTGCGGAGCTCGTGCGCCTGGCGCGCGACGAACTCGGAGGTGCTGTCGACGCCGCGCATCTGCAGCACGTAATTGCGCACCGCGGCCTCGGTGAGCACCGCGAGGTTGCGTCCCGCGACGACCGGTATCGTCACCTTGCAGACGCTCACACCCATGAGGTCCTCGGCGCCGGGTCTGAGCGGCAGGCGCTCGATCGGCGCGTGGTCGGGACCGGGCTTCTCCAGGTGCACGATGAGCTTCAGGTTCTTGCGCGGGCGCAGCGCCGCTTCGCCGAACACGGTGCGGATGTTCAGCACGCCCAGACCGCGCACTTCGAGGAAGTCCTTGAGCAGCGACGGACAGCGTCCTTCGACCGTCTCGGGGCCGATGCGATAGAACTCGATCACGTCGTCGGCGATGAGACCGCTGCCGCGGCTGATGAGCTCCAGCGCGAGCTCGCTCTTGCCCACGCCCGACTGACCGGTGATGAGCACGCCCACGCCGAGCACGTCGAGGAACACGCCGTGGGTCGTCGTCGAGTCGGCGAGCGCGCGCGCGAGGTACGGCCGCAGCATCCACATGAGCTCGACGCTGGGCAGCGAAGTCGTGAAAAGCGCGGTCGCCGTCGCATCCGCCACCGCGCAGAGATCCGGCGGCAGGCGGTCGACTTCGGCGGCGATGAAGCACGCGAGGCCGCGCGACGCGATGTCGGTCAGCGTCGCCTTGCGCGAGTGCGCGTCCAGCCGTTCGAGGTACTGTATCTCGGTGGGGCCGAGCACCTGTATCCAGTTGGGATGGATGAAGTTCAGGTGCCCGATGAGTCCCTTGGACGAGCCCTTGATGAGCTCGCTGTCCAGATCCTTCTCACCGCCCGAGCGGCCGCCCGCCCAGGCGAGCTTCAGCTTCTCCCGGTTATCCTCAAATAACCGAGCTATGCTGAGTCGTGGCATGCGGTTGCCATTGGGTGATCAGCGTATGGAGCTCCTGCGCGGTGGGGGCGGCGAGCAGCTTTTCGCGGAAAGCCTTGTCGCTGAACATCTGCGCGAGCTCGGAGAGGATCTGCAGGTGCTGGTCGGTCGCGCGGTCGGGGACGAGCAGCACGAAGATCAGGCTCACGTTCTGCGAGTCCGGCGCGTCGAAGGGGATGGGCTGGCGCGTGCGCACCAGCCCGCCGACCGCCTCCTTCAGGCCCTTGATGCGCCCGTGAGGGATCGCGATGCCCTGGCCCAGTCCGGTCGAGCCGAGCTTCTCGCGCGCGAACAGGCTGTCGAACACTTGCGCGCGCGCGATGCTGTTGTTGTTCTCGAAGAGCAGCCCGACCTGCTCGAATACCCGTTTCTTGCTGGACACGTCGAGGTCGATGATGACGTTCGACTCGGGCAGCAGCTTGGCTATCAAATTCATCAAGAGACTCTGAGATTGCGCGAGGAGCGGCGTCGAGCCGGCTACTCCTCTTCTGCGGAGTGCCTCACGGTCGCGCCATGGCGCTGCGAGAGGTTCTTTTCCTTGTGCTTGAGGATCGTGCGGTCGAGCTTGTCCACCAGACCGTCGATGGCTGCATACATGTCTTCGGCGGTGCTCTCGCAGAAGATGTCCTTGCCGCGCACGTGCACCGTCGCCTCGATCTGGTGGTCGAGCTTGTCGACGGACATGATGACGTTCACGTCTATGACCTGGTCGAAGTGATGCGTGATGCGCTGGAGCTTGGCTCCGACGTACTCCCGGATGGCGGGAGTGACGTCGAGCTGGTGACCGGTGACATGAAGGTTCATGCGGCGCTCCTTCTCGGATGGACGCTTACAGAGTCTTGCGCAGATTGACGGGCAGTATCTGCATCGATTCGCGGTACTTCGCCACGGTGCGGCGGGCGACCACGATTCCCTGCTGGCCGAGGATCTCGGAGATCTGGCTGTCGGAGAGCGGCTTCTTCGAGTTCTCCGACGAAACGAGCTGCTTGATGAGCGCGCGTATCGCGGTGCTGGACGCCGAGCCGCCGCTTTCGGTCGTGACGTGGCTGCCGAAGAAGTACTTCAGCTCGAAGATGCCGCGCGGGGTGTGCATGAACTTCTGCGTCGTCACGCGCGAGACGGTCGATTCGTGCAGGTCGAGCGTCTCCGCGATCTCGCGCAGCACCAGCGGGCGCATCGCCACCTCGCCGTGCTCGAAGAAATGGCGCTGGCGGTCGACGATCGACTGCGCGACGCGAAGGATGGTGTCGAAGCGCTGCTGCACGTTCTTGATCAGCCATTTCGCTTCCTGGAGCTGGCTCGCGAGCTGCTGCGATCCCGAGCTGCGCGCCCGGGAGAGGATGTCGGCGTAGAGCCGGTTGATCCTGAGCTTGGGCATCGCTTCCGGGTTGAGCGCGGCCATCCACACGCCTTTCACCTTGCGCACCACGACGTCGGGGACGACGTAGCGCGTATCGTCCGACCCGTACTCGCGGCCGGGACGCGGGTTGAGGCTCGTGATGAGCTTCTGCGTGTCCCGGAGCGTCGAATCGTCGCAGCGAAGCACTTTCTTCAGCCGATTGAAATCGCGCGAGGCCAGCGCGTCGAGGTGATTGTTCACCACTTCGAGGGCTTCGGTGCGAAAAGGCGTGTCTTCGGCCAGGGCCGTGAGCTGGAGCGCGAGGCATTCGCCCAGATTGCGTGCGCCGACGCCGCTCGGCTCGAAGTGCTGGAGGTGCTTCAACGCGATCTGCAGCTCTTCCGGCTCGACGTCGAGCTCCTCCGGCAGCATGGCGCGGACCTCTTCCAGCTCCTGCGTCATGTAGCCGTCGTCGTCGAGCGTCTCGATCAGCAGAGTCACCAGCGTGCGGTCGCGCTCGGAGAGCTTGGTGAGCGAGAGCTGGCCGATGAGGTGATCGCGCAACGTCGGGCGTTCGGCTGCGACCTGCGGGTAATCGTCGTCGTCGCCGTCCTCGCGCGAGCCGTTGCCGTACTGTTCGCCGCCCGAGAACATCATCTCGCCGTCGGACGCGGCGGTCTGCGGCTCTTCGGCGGCCGCGGCCCCCGCCTCGACCGGGGCTTCGCTTACCGACGAGCCGTTGACGGGCGGCGGCGGCGTGTCGGCGACGCCTTCGTCACGCTCGAGCAGCGGGTTTTCCTGGAGGAAGCGTTCCAGCTCCTGGTTCAACTCCAGAGTCGACAGCTGGAGCAGCCGGATCGACTGCTGCAGTTGCGGCGTGAGCGTAAGGTGCTGCGAAAGCCGGAGTTGGAGGGAATGCTTCATGCGCTCTGAAGGGAGGGTCCGGGCGCTGCTTTGTTGCGGGGGGAGGCGTCTCTTCGAGAGCGCTAGAGACGGAAGTGCTCCCCGAGGTAGACCTTTCTTACGCTCTCATTATAAACGATTTCTTCCGGCTTGCCGCTGGCGAGGACCGATCCTTCGTTGATGATGTAAGCGCGGTCGCAGATGCCGAGAGTTTCTCTCACATTATGATCGGTGATGATCACGCCGATGCCGCGCTCTCTCAGGAAACCGATGATTTTCTGGATTTCGATCACCGCGATCGGATCGACGCCGGCGAACGGCTCGTCGAGCAGGATGAAGCGCGGCTCGGTCGCGAGCGCCCGCGCGATCTCCACCCGCCGGCGCTCGCCGCCCGACAGGCTGATCGCCGGGCTGTTGCGCAGGTGCGCGATGTGCAGCTCGCGCAGCAGGTCGTCGAGCTTGAGCTCGAGCATGCTGTCGTCGTTCTCGTGCAGCTCCAGCACCGCGCGCACGTTGTCGGCGACCGACAGCCGCCTGAAGATCGAAGCTTCCTGCGGCAGGTACGAGAGCCCGCGCAGCGCGCGCGAGTGTATCGGCATGTGCGTGAGGCGCTCGCCGTCGAGGTAGAGCTCGCCGCCGTCCATCGGCACCAGCCCCACCATCATGTAGAAGCACGTCGTCTTGCCGGCGCCGTTGGGGCCGAGCAGACCGATGACCTCGCCGCTGCGCACTTCGAGCGACACGTCGTGAACCACGACGCGCGAGCGGTAGCGCTTGCGCAGGCTCTGCGCCTTGAGCTCGCTGGGGTTCTCGACGACGTGCGCGGGTGCGAGCTCCGCGGCGTCGCGCGGGCTACTTCCCGGCACCGGTTTCTCCGCGCGGCACGTCGGCACCCGCGTCCGGCTTGAGCGGCACGGCCGCGGGCGCCGGAGGTGTCGCGCCTTCCTTGGGCTTGGGGTTCAGCACCATTTTCACGCGGCCCTCGGCGGGCCGCGCGCTCGCGGCCTTCGTTCCGCCGCCCTGAACCTGGTAGAACTCGGTGTTGACGTCGTAGGAGATGTAGCTGCCGCGCACTTCGTCCGGACCGCGCTTCATCAGCGCGCGGTTGAACATCTCGACCTTGTCGGCGCGGCTGTCGTACTCGATGCGCTCGGACCAGCCTTCGATCAGCTCCTCGGTGCCTTCGCGCTTCTGCTTGAAGTACGCGAGGTTCCCCCACACCGTGCCGCTCTTGAAGCCGTCCTTGTCCTGACGCACCTGGACCTTGTCTCCGCGCAGCACCGTCGTGCCCTGCGTGATCACCACGTTGCCGGTCAGGGTCATGATCTGCTTCGCGTCGTCCACGGTCGCGCGGTCGGCTTCGACGTGGATCGGCTTGTTGCGGTCGGCTTTCTCCGCGTGCGCGGCCGGCGCTGCGACCAGCGCCAGCGACGCACACAGCGGCACGAGCGCGCGAGAGAGCCTAGCGCGCATCGGCCGCCCGGTTGTAGACCGCCTTGACCCGCCCCTGGAGGTTGAGCACCCGTGTCTCACTATTGAATTCTAAGCCCGATGCGTTGACCACCCCTGCGGCGTTACGAATCGTTACAGGGCGGTCGGTCTTCGCGATGTTGTCGTCGGGAATCACGTGCAGGTAATTCGTCTCGAGGGTGAGCTCGCTCTGATTGCCGGCGGCGGCGCGCACGACGCGCACCTCGTTCTCGAAGTACACGTCGTCGCCGTTGGCCGACACGCGCGCGTCGAGGGACGTGACGGTGACCGGCGCTTTTCCTTCGGCATACGTGACGAAGCGCGGCTTCTCGAGCACGGTGACGTCGTCATCGGGGTAGTGCGTCATCTTCACCGCGCGCAGCGTGTGCTTGACGCGGCCCTGCTCGTCCATGCGCACCGCGGCGAGGCCGTCGACGATGTAGTCGGGATCGTGCCTCACCACGGCCGCGCCCGGAGTGCTGGGCGGGCGCAGCACGCGTTCCAGCCAGAAGCTGAACGCGGCGAGGCACGCCAGCAGTGCAAGGGGGAACCAGCCCCCGAAGCGCTCGATCATCGGTCCGCGTCAGGAGAGATAGGCCGCGAGCTGTGCGTCGAACGTGCCCTGCGCCTGCATGATGAGCTCGCACGCCTCGCGCACCGCGCCGCGGCCGCCGCCGGCCTGCGTCACGTAGTGCACGCGGCTGCGCACGGTCGCGGGCGCTTCGGGCACCGACAGCGCGAGCCCGCAGCGCGTCAGCACCGGCAGATCGACCCAGTCGTCTCCCATGTAAGCGCAATGCCTCGCTTCGAGTCCGAGCGAGGCCGCGAGTTCCTGGAAAGCGCCGAGCTTGTGCTCGATACCCTGGAACAGGAGCTCGATGCCGAGGTTCTCCGCACGGCGCGCGACACATGCCGAGCGCCGGCTCGTGATGATGGCGAGCTCGACGCCGCTTTGCTGCAGCGATTTCATGCCGAGCCCGTCGCGCACGTCGAATATCTTGGTTTCTTCACCGCTGTCGTGGTAGTGCAGGCCGCCGTCGGTCAGGATGCCGTCGACGTCGAAGATCGCAAGCCGTATGCCGCGGGCGCGAGCGTAGACGTCTTCCATCAGACCACTTTCGCGCGCAAAAGGTCGTGTATGTTGACCGCGCCGACGAGTTTTTTCTCTTCGTCGACGACGAGGATCTGGTGCACCTTGTGGCGCTCCATGAGCTCGGCCGCTTCGGCGGCCAGACGTTCCGGCGCGATCGTGCGCGGACCGGCGCCCATCGCGTCGGCGATACGCGTCGCGTTCAGATCGACACCGCGCTCGAGCGAGCGGCGCAGATCGCCGTCGGTGTAGATGCCGATGACGCGCCCGGCGTCGTCGACCACCGCGGTCATGCCCATGAGGCCGCGCGACATCTCGACCACCGCGTCCATCACCGTCGCGCGCGGACCCACGCGCGGCGCGCCGGTGCCTGTGCGCATCACGTCGCGCACGTGCGTGAGCAACCTGCGGCCGAGCGCCCCGCCCGGATGCGAGCGCGCGAAATCGTCGCGGGTGAAGCCTTTTTCGCGCATCAGCGCGACGGCGAGCGCGTCGCCGAGCGCCAGCGCCGCGGTCGTGCTCGCGGTCGGCGCGAGATCGAGCGGGCAGGCTTCCTTTTCCGCGCCGGCGTAGAGATGCACGTCGGCCTCTTTCGCCAGGCTCGATCGCTCGTTGCCCGTCATCGCGATGAGCTTCGCGCCCTGGCGCTTGAGCAGCGGCACGATCGCGAGCAGCTCGCCGCTCTCGCCGGAGTTCGAAAGGCCGATCAGGGCGTCGTCGCGCGTGATCA
Organism: Burkholderiales bacterium; assembly: GCA_036262035.1. Lineage (NCBI taxonomy): Bacteria > Pseudomonadati > Pseudomonadota > Betaproteobacteria > Burkholderiales > Burkholderiales bacterium. The sequence continues at coordinate 29,328 of DATAJS010000007.1, forward strand.
TGCCGAGATCGCCGTGGCTCGCCTCGGCCGGATGCACGAAGAACGCGGGGGTCCCCGTGCTCGCCAGGGTCGAGGCGATCTTGCGCGCGACGTGGCCCGATTTGCCGATGCCGGACACCACGATGCGGCCCTTGCACGCGAGCACGATCTGCACGGCGCGCTCGAAGCTCTCGTCGAGCCTGGAGACGAGGTCGGTGATCGCTTTCGCCTCGATCTCGAGCACGTCGCGCGCGATCGCGATGGAGGCCGCTTCGGCGGGCTTGGGAAGGGGTTGCATGGTCGGTCGGAAGTATAGCAGAGGGGTCGTCATAGACGCCCTGATCCATGTCACAAGCCCTTGTGTTCAAAGAAAAAAGACTTGCCGCACCGCGAAGGGCGCACGGCTGTGATAACGTCCGCGCGAGCCGCGCCCGGATGCAGCGCGGCCGCGCAATCGGGGAGTCCATTTGCCGCGTGTCCCGCTGACCAGGGCATTGCTGTCGGAGCTGGCGCTCTGGCTCTTCGCCGCGGCGATCTTCGTGATCGCCTACGTGAGCGAGCCCCAGGTCGCCGCGATCGGCGCCGCGGCGCATCTCGCGGTCGTGTCGCTGGTGTGGCTCGGGCTCACGCTCGTGCGCATGGTGCTGGTGATGATCGTCTCCGACCGCAGCCTCGCGCGCGCGATGTGCGCGCTGGCGGTCGCCGCGGGCGTGGTGATCGTCGTTGCCTACGACATCCTCGTCATCGCCGGCATGCACCTGTGGGGCGGCGTCGTCTCGTGGGAGCTCATGCGCGCCTACGCGCTGCAGGCGCCTGCGCTGGCGCAGATGTTCGGCGTTCAACTGTATGCGCCGGCTCTCGCGGCAGGCGGCGTGCTCGTCGCAGCCTATGCCGTCGTATGGCGCTCGCTCGGCCGTTTCGACTGGGTGGCGCACCTCGCGCGCGCGGTGCCGAGCCGGACTTACGTCGGGATCGTCATCGCGGTCGCGGTCGCGAGCACGGCCGGACTGACCGTATTTCGCACCGGCCGGGGCGCCGATTTCGACGAGCCGTTGAGCCTCACGTTCTATCCGGGCCGCACGTCGTGGCACCTGCAGGGCCACGGCATCGATCACCGGCGGGCGCGGCAGCTCGACGCGCGCGAGGATGAAGCGCGTGCGGCGTACAAACCGGACGCGAGTCCGGATCGTAAAAACCTGGTGCTCATCGTCGTGGATGCGCTGCGGCCCGACCACATGGGCGTGTACGGCTACGAGCGCGATACCACGCCCTATCTCAGCGCGGTCGCGCGCTCGCGGCCGGTGCGCGCGGTGCCGCAGGTGCGCTCGACCTGCGGCTCGTCGGCCTGCGGGATGCTGAGCCTGATCAGCTCCAAATTCGCGCACCAATTTTCGGAGCGGCCGATCACGCTGCACGAGGTGCTCAAGCGCCACGGATACCGGCTGCACCTGGTGATCGGCAGCGATCACACCAACTTCTACGGGCTGAACCGCATGTACGGCGCGGTCGACAGCTACTACGACACCTCGCGCGAGCCCGTCGCTTACATGAACGACGACCGGCTCGTGCTCGCACGCGCCGCCGCGCTGCCGCGCTGGGACGGGGCGCCGGTGATGCTGCAGTTCCACCTGATGTCGGCGCATCCGCTCGGCGCGCGGCAGGACCGATACGCGACGTACGCTCCGGCGGCGAGCTACGTGGTGCCCGGCGCGCGCTCCGCGGCCCTGGCGCGCAACTACTACGACAACGGCGTTCGGCAAGTCGACGCCGTCATCGAGTCACTGCTCGCGACGCTGCGCGCCAAGGGCTATCTCGGTCACACGCTCATCGCGATCACGGGCGATCACGGCGAGGCGCTCGGGGAGCGCGGCCGCTACATGCACGCGCGCGGCCTCGACGACGAGGCGCTGCGCATTCCGCTCCTGCTCATCGGCGAAGGGTACGAGCCCGGGCGTCTGGCGCTCGACGCCTCTGCGATCGCCTCCCAGGTCGACGTCGCGCCGACGGTACTGCGCGAGCTGGGCATCCCGCAGCCAGCGACGTGGTCGGGCTACGCGCTGCAGGACGGCCGCAGGCACGACTTCATCTATCTGCGCGAGTTCGATGCGATCGGCCTCATCGATCAGCGAGACCCGCGCAACCTCTGGCAATACTGGGTGGACGGAAAAAGCGGCCGCGAGCACATCGCGAAGCTGGGTCGCGGCACGCTCGAATCGGAGGACGCGATCGACGGCATACCCGCCGTACTTCTGAACGATTGGCGGCGGCGCCACCTGCAGCTCGCCGCGCTGGCCACGACGGTGCCGCGCGAACCGTAGCGTGCAAATGAGAAGGGCCGCGCGAGGCGGCCCTTGTGAACGCTCGTGCTTCGCTGCGTCAGTACAGGCTCGTCCCGCCGCAGTTCGATTTGCCGCCGGAGACGTTCCAGGTCGTCAGGGTCGGCGTGGTCGTGTTGGCCGCGACACAGTCCGCCGCGGTCGGCGCGGTGCCGCCGGTCGGCGCGTAGGTCGAGAACTGGAAGGCCCCGGTATACGGCGCGCCGTCGTCGACTTTGCGATCGAGCTCGGCGACGATCTCGACCGGAATGTTGGCGCCGGTCTTCAGATTGTGGCGGCTCACCGCGCCGCCGGCGCCGTACACGCCGTCGAAGATGAGCTGCATGAAGCCCGCGTACGGGTTCTTCGGGTTCGAGGCGTCCGAAGGTGCGGTCACCCCGTTGTAGACATACGAGCCGTTGATGAAGCCCGACTTGGCGAGGTGCTCCCACGCGAGGATCGATTCGACGGGCGCGGTCGTGCCGCCGCCGATCTGACCGTTGGCGTTGCCGTCCGCGGTCGTCCCGCTGATGTTGGTGGTCGCGGCGCCATAGTCGCCGGGGAGCGCCCGATAGCGGTCGAGGAAGCCGAAGTAGGCCGCTTTCACCCCGTCCTGCTGCTGGATGAGGTTGCGCACGCGTGCGCCGGTGATCAGCTCCTGACCTTTCAGAACGCCGCCCAGCAGCAGTCCGATGATGACCAGCACGATCGCGATCTCGATCAGCGTGAAGCCCGATTCGCGTTTTTTCATGACCATTCCCCCTGAGGCTCTAGAGCGCTTTCAATGAGTTAGTAGAGGCTCGCACCGCCGCAGTTGGCGCTGCCGCCGGCGACATTCCAGCCCGCCGGAACCGGCGCCGTGCCCGCGACCGCGGCCGTGACGCACCCGCCGGTGCCTTCGCCGGTCGGTGCGGTGCCGCCGCCGGCATACGGCGAAAACTGGAAGGCCCCCGTGTAGGGCGAGCCGTCGTCGACCTTGCGGTCGAGCTCGCCGACGATTTCGACCGGGATGTTCGGGCCGGTCTTCAGGTTGTGCCGCGATCCTGCCGGCGTCGTCGAGGTGCCGGTCCCGTAGACCCCGTCGTAGATGAGCTGCATGTAACCGGCGTACGGATTCTTGGGATTGTTCGCGTCGGTCGGCGTAGTCGCGCCGTTGGCGACGTAGGAGCCGTTGATGAAGCCCGACTTGGCGAGATGCTCCCACGCCAGGATCGATTCCGCGCCGGCTTCGATCTGACCGTCGCCGTCGCCGCTGCCGGTCGCGCCCGTGATGTTGGCCGCGGCGCCCGAGTAGTCCCCCGGCAGCGCCTTGTAGCGGTCGAGGAAGCCGAAGTAGGCCGCCTTGACGCCGTCCTGCTGCTGGATGAGGTTGCGCACTCGCGCACCGGTGATCAGCTCCTGGCCTTTCAGGACGCCGCCGAGCAGCAGCCCGATGATGACCAGGACGATCGCGATCTCGATGAGGGTGAAGCCCGTTTGTCTGTTGCCCATGTCGAACGCCCCCGGGGGTCGTATCGTGAAAAATGCCGCGGTTTCCGCAATATGCGTACCACCGCTGAGCCCCCTATAACGGCACCCGAATGTCGAACTTCAGCGTTGTTTCAGAGATTTAATTAACGAGATTTGGACGGTGCCGACGATTTCTCGGCACTTTTCATCTTTTCGAGGCGCTCGGTGAGGAAGCGGATCTCGGCCGCGTCGGTGACTTCCCCGCCTGCCAGGAGTCCCCCCAGCAGCACGGTCGCCGACTCGAGCTCGCCCATGTCCTCGCGGATGAAAATCCGCATCTGCTTCGCCCAGCCGCTGGCGGCGGGGGCGTGGCGGGCGATGTCATCGGCATAGCGCAGCGCGAGAGGCATGTCCCTGAGCTGGTGCTTGGCGATGAGCGCGGCGTGGGCCAGCCAGCGCCAGCGCCGGTTGGGATCGCGCAGGAACTCGCGGTGGACGAATTCGAGCATCCGCCTGCGCTTCGCCTCGTCCGGGACCTGGGTGTACAGGTGGGACGCCATGAGGAGGGGGTATTGCCCGGCCGGATCGAGATCGAGCGCGCGCCCGAGCCACGCCTCGACCGCGCCGTAGTCGAGGTCCCTGAACGGGACGCTGACGCCCGGCTGGTTGTCGAACGCCTGGAGATAGAGCACCAGGAGCTCGGAGAGGCCGATCGGCTCGCCGACGCTCGCGACCTCGAGCCACTGCGCCGGGGGCGGCATGCCGAGGGCTGCTGCGGCAGCGACCGGTTTCGGCGCCGCCGCCTGCCACGCGACCTGGGCGGCCAGCGCCGCGACGAGCACGGCCTTCACGGCGCGCGGCACCGCGGAGACCGGCCGCTCGTCGCGTCGCACGAACCGCATCAGAAGTTCTTGCGATGCATGTCGAACACCGCCGCCGCCGCCACGATGGCGACGAAGAGCGCGCCGTGCGCGGCGATCCCGGGCAGCGCGCTCCACGCGGCGGCGCCGTCGACGAGCCACGCGGTGCGCGTCCATTCGTCGAGCGCAGGTATGACGAGTGCAAGCCCCTCCACGAGCCACGTCATGACCCGGTGCGAGAGCTCGTTCGCGCCGGCGATCGGATGGGCGCCGATGAGACGCATCGCGGTGAGCGCTCGCGCGAAGAGATAGAACGCCATGACGACGCTCATCGCCGGCATGAGCTGGTTGAACGTGACCGCGCAGAAGACGCTGAAGGCGACCACGATCGAGACTTCGATCGCGAGGGACGCGCACCACGCGGCAGTCGCGGGCACGCCGGCGAGCGGCGCGAGCGGCAGCGCGACCGCGAGCGCGAGCGCGACGGCGATCGCGACGAAGCCCGCGAGCTTGCCGACGATATAATGCGAGCGCGGCAGATCGAGCGCGAGCATCACGTCGAGTCCCTTGTCCTGGAACTCGCGCGCGATGCTGGCGACGCAGTAGAGCGCGGCCACGAACACGATCGCGAAACGCGCGGTCGAGGCGTAGAAAGCGGTCTGGAAGCGCGCGCTTTCGGCGATCGCGATCTCGCGCACGAAGAAGCTCGCGCCGAAGAGCAGCGCGATGCACGCGAGCGTGAGCAGCGGGAGACGCGTGCGCACCGCTTCGAGGACGGTGTAGCGCGCGATGGTTGCGATCCTCGGAGTCACGGACGCGGTGCGATTTCGTTCGAAGCGCCGAGTATAGATGACGATGGGAGCCCGATGAGCGCCAGGACGTTGAGTGCCCCCGAGCGCATCGCGATGGCGAACCCGCAGCTCTCGCTGGGGCTCATGCTGCTCGCTCTGCACGCGTCGATCGCCTGGGGCATCGACGAGTGGTGGGCGCGCGCGTTCCTGCTCGCCCATCTCGGATTGTTCCTGCTGTGGCAGCCGGTGTGGCGCGGCGAGCGCGACATCGAGCCCGCGCAGGCATTCTCCGTCGTCGCGGTCGCGTGCCTGCTCGTCGGCTGGTACAACTGGTGGGTGCTGGCGGCGTGGCTCGCGCTCCTCGTCGGCGTGATCGGCGGCAGCGTGCCGCGCATCGGCGAGCGGCGACAGCGCATCATCTCGGTGCTCGCGGCGCTGTACCTGCTGTCGATGTTGCTGATGTGGGTCGTGCCGCAGCTCTTCAGCAACCAGGTCATCGAGCCCGCGATCGAGCCGCTGGTGCGCTACGCGCTGCCGCTCTTTCCGATCGCGATCATGCTGGTGCGCGCGCCGCCGCGGCTGCCGGAGAACCCGGTCGGCGTCGATCTCTTCTACAGCGTGCTGCTCTTCCTGCTCGTGGTCGCGCTCGTGCTCGGCAGCTTCGTCGTGCGCGAGCTCTCGCACGGCAACTACGTCATCGCGCTCGCGCAGACGCTCGTCGGCATCTCGCTCGTGCTCTTCGGCCTTTCATGGCTGTGGTACCCGCACAGCGGTTTCGCCGGCATGGGATACCTGCTCTCGAGCTATCTCATGAGCCTGGGCCTGCCTTTCGAGCGCTGGGTGCAGCGCCTCGCCGAGCTCGCCCAGGACGAGAGCGATCCGCAGCGCTTCCTCGCGCTCGGGCTGCAGCACATGCTGACGATGCCGTGGGTGCGCGGCGTCGAATGGCGCACGCCCGGCGGCGAAGGCGATTTCGGCAGCCGCACCTCGCATGCGACCCCGCTCCAATCGGGCGAGCTCAAGCTCGTCATCCATACGCGGTGGGCGGTGTCGCCCGCGATCCTGCTGCACCTGAAGCTGCTCGCGCAGATGGTCGGCCATTTCTACGAGGCGAAGCAGCGCGCGCAGATCCAGCGGCAGAACGCGTACACCCACGCGATCTACGAGACCGGCGCCCGTCTCACCCACGACGTGAAGAACCTGCTGCAGTCGCTGAAAGCGCTGTGCGCCGCCGCCGCGAGCACGACGCCCGAGCAGGCGCAGGCGCTGCAGAGCCTGATGCAGCGCCAGCTGCCGCTGATCACTCAAAAGCTCAACACGACGCTCGACAAGCTGCGTGCGCCGAGCGCAGCGGAGCTCAACCGCGTCGACGCGCGCGCGTGGTGGGAGAACCTCGTCATGCGCTACAGCGGCCGCAACATCAGCGCGGTGATCGAGGGCGACCTCGAAGGGCTGACCGTGCCGGGCGAAGTCTTCGACAGCGTCGCCGACAATCTCGTCGAGAACGCGCTCACCAAGGCGGCGCAGGACGACGCCGTTCACGTGCAGGTGACGCTGAGCGCGGCGGGCGGCGGGACGCTCAGGGTATCCGACAGCGGCGCCCCGATACCGCGCACCATCGCACAGCAGCTCTTCTCCGGACCGGTGTCGTCGCAGACCGGTTTCGGCGTCGGGCTGTATCAGGCGGGCAGGCTCGCGAGCGAAGCGGGCTATCGCATCTTCCTCAAGAGCAACGAGGCCGGCCGGGTGTGCTTCGCGCTCGCGCCCGCCGCCGCGGACGAAGGCGCAGGCCGGCAGCACGCGGCATAGCCCCTCGTCACGGAAGCTGGCCCGCCGCGACCATGCGCGCGATGAGCGTGGGCATCGCGATCCACGCCACCTGATCGTCGAACTCTCCGCCCGGACCAAAGCCGCGCGTGCGGCTCACGAAGAGCCGGTCGGCGCTGCCGCCGTTCGGATTGGGGTTCTGTGCTTCGTCGCGGCCGGCGCCGCCGCTCGCACCGTTGGCGCCGGTGGACCACACCACGACCGGCGCAGTGGACACCAGCGTCGCCCCCGCGCCGCAGCTCGTGCCTTCGACGGCGCCGACGCCGGTGCTGCACACGTGAAACAGCGACAGCGCCGGATCGCCGAGGCTCGCGATGGTCGCGGCGCGCAGGCCGTTCACGCGCGTGAACGGATTGGCGATCTTGCCGACGGTATACGGCGCGACCGCGTAGCGGATGCGGCTTGCGGCACCGCCCCACGCGTCGATGGCGTAGCCCTGGGAATCGGTCGGCTGCAGGCCCAGCGCGGCCGCCGGCAGGAAGCCGAAGTACGCAGGGCAGCTCCCGGTCGCGTGATCGGCCTCGGCCGCCTCGACCCCGCCTTTGGCGGTGTCCGCCGGACACGGGAAATGGCCGTTGGCCGCCGCGTAGCCGAGCAGCGCTTCGCGCGCGCGCTCGAGGATGCGCTCGGTCTCGTCGGTCTTGCGCGCTTCGAGCTGCGCCTGCAGCGGCAGGAACAGGCTGCCGAACAGCAATGCCATGAGAAAGAGCGCGACCGCGAGCTCGAGCAGCGTGAAGCCGGGCTCGCGCGGTCGCGGCATGCGCTATTTCGCGGCGCCCGCCGGCGGCGGCGACACCGCGCCCTGCGCCGCGGGCGTGAACTGGCCGGCGACCACGAGGCGGGAGAGCAGGGCGGTGACGGGCAGCCACGTAACGATGTCGTCGAACTCGTGTCCGGGTGTGTTGGACGCGGTGCGGCTGACGAACACCCGGTCGGCGCTGCCGCCGCGCGCGCTCGGGTTCTGTGCTTCGTGCACGCTGGTGCCGCCGGTCGTCGCCGCGTTGGGCCCGCTCGACCACACCACGACGACCGCGTTGGAGGCGAGGGTCACCGACGTGCCGCAATCGTCAGCGGTCGCGCCGGTTCCGCTCTGGCAGACGTGGAAGTGCGTGCCTTGCCCTAAGCTCGCGAGCGGTGCGCTGCGCATGCCGTTGGCGCGCGTGAGCACGTTGGCGACTCCGGCGATCGTGCGGTCCGAAACGGCATAGCGCAGCCGGTTCGCCTTGCCCTCCCACGCGTCGACCGCATAGCCGTCGGCGTCGGTCGGCTTGAAACCGAGCAGCGCCGCCGGCAGGAAGCCGTAATAGGTCGGGCACGCCCCCGTCGCGTGGTTGGTGCCGGCCGGCTCCTGGCCGTTGCTCGCGTTGTCCGCGGGACACGGGAAGTAGCCGTTCGCCGCGGCGAAGCCCAGCAGCAGCTCCTGCGCGAGCTCGACCGTGCGCCGCGTCTCGTCGACCTTGCGGTTCTCGATCTGCGTCTGCAGCGGGACCATGATGCTGCCGAGCACGAGCGCGATCACCGAGAGCGAGACCGCCTGTTCGAGGATCGTGAAACCGCGAGCGCGTGTGATCATGACGTGCACCCCCTCAATAGAGCCATCGCCGTTTCGCATGCGGCCGTATTCGGCGCGGCCGCGCACGGGGCGCGCACCATCGCGCCCGCGGCGGGCGCGCACGAGCAGCGCGCGAGCGCGGCGCTCGCCGACAGGCAGGCCGCCGTGACGCCCGACGGAGCGGCGGCGCACGGCGCGTTGTCGAGCAGCACGCGCGCGTGCGCCGCGCAGCTCGACGCCTGGCCGAGGATCGGCCAGACGCGGTCGCGGTCCGCGCCGGTCGCGCGCGGCGTGACGTAGCGGTCGTCTTCGTTCGCGTTCTCCGCATCCTCGATGTAGGCGAGCGGCGCAGCACCCTTGCGCGCCGCGGTCGCATAGCCGGTGGAGATCAGCATGACGTCGTAGCCGTCAGCGCCGTCGAGCGCGAGCGTATCGGCCGCGCACGTGGTGCACGCCGCGCCGCGCGCTTCGAGCGCCTCGCGCGCGGCGGCGTAATAAACGGCGCGCGCCCAGTCGTTGGTGACGAAGTACTGCGGGAGTGCGCCCGCCGGCCACGCGTGCGGCAGGACGTTGCGCACCGGCACCCGGCCGCGGCTCGCGCCGGCGGCGCTGTCGCCGCTCCCGGCGGCGTCGGCCCACGGGTAACACGCGCACGCGCCTTGCGCGCGGTACGCGATCAGCGCGTTGCGCAGCTCGATCGCGACGCGGCGCTCGACGAGCGGCATCAGGTCGGCGGCGACGATCACCGCGAGCCGGTCGTTGTAGCCGTCGGCGGTCGATCCGGCCACGAAAGGCCCGTCGGCTTTGGCGTTGTTCACGCCCGCTGCGGCGTCGAGATAGTTCGATGCGCAGCGCTTGCGCGAGACCGCCTTGCCCGTCGCCGCGCAGAGCTCGACGGTGTCGTCGCGGACCTGGCCCTTCATCGCGAAGCCCGGCGCGAACACCACCGCGATCGCATCGGATGCGATCACCGTCGCTGCGCTGTTGCTGAAGACGGTGAGCGAGCCGCGCGTATCGGTGTTGAGCGGCGGCGCGCCGGGATGATCGCGAAAAGCGGGCGAGAGCGCGTACCACAGGCGCTCGCCGTGCTGGTCGCGCAGGTCGCCCACGCCGAGCGTGCGCCACGGCAGGCGCCCGATGTAGCTCGGGCACGCCGAGCCATTGAAGAGATCGGCGCTGCCGTCGTCGCCGGTGTCGGGACAGGGCAGGCTGCCCGGACGGCTCGCGTCCGCGATCGCGCGGCCGATCAGCGCCTGCCGCGCCTGCTCGAGCGCGAGCCGGGCGCGGTTGTCGGCCTTGATCGCGCGCTCGACTTCGGTCGTCGAACCGTAGACGAGCAGCATCGTCGCGATCGACAGCATGACGATGAGGATGAGGAGTGCCTGGCCGGATTCACCGCCGATCGCACGTGCGGCGCGTCGTCGCGGCCGGTACGCGAAGCGGCCGGCCGGAAGCAAAGCCGAGCGGGTCATGCCGCTGTCGTTTGCATCGTGCAAGAGCCGAGTCCCCCGGGTTGGGGCGCGCGGGCTGCGTGGTCCCGCGTTCAGGCGTGGTCGGACGATCTTACCCGAGGGTCGCGCCGCGGGCGTCGCGCGGGCGATGGGACCTTAGGCCTATTTCGCCGGAACGCGCGCGCTACGCTGCTCGGCTTCGGGAGCTTTGGAAGGCTCGGCTCTCTTCTCGGGCTCTCCGGCTTTCGGCGGCGCCTTGGCGTCGGATTTCCCCGAGTCCTTGTCGGCGGCCTTGGCCGCTTCGCCCTTCTCGTCCCTGGCGTCTTTCGCGCCCTTGTCCGGCGCGCGCGCCTTCTCCGGCGGTGGCGCCTCGCTGACGCGGCCGGTCGTCAGCTCGGCGCGCTGTCCGACCTTGAGATCGATCGTGCCGCCGCCGTCGGGCGCCTGCAGGGTGACCCGGCCGTCCGGCCGCACGCGGCCGGTCACGGGCAGGTTCGACAGCGCTTCCTTCTCGGGCGCGACGCGGTTGTTGAGCCACAGCGTCGACTTGCCGTCGCTGCGCCTCACGATGCCGTTGTAGGTGATGATCCGCGTCTCGGGCGGCGGGGGCTCGGCGGACTTCTGCGATCCCGCAGGCTCGGCCGTGCGCTTGGTGGCGCGCGCGACGTCGAGCTGCGCACGCTCGGCGGGCGTGAAGAAGAGCCGGCCGATCGGTTGTGCAGCGCCGGCTGTGTCGAGGACGAGCACGAGCGCGAGCGCGACGAAAGCGAGGCCGCGCATCATCCCTTCTTGTCTCCGGGTCCGGGCGGGCGCACCGTCAGCCAGCGCAGGTTGCATTCGGCGGAGAGCTTCGCCTCGACCTGCGTGAGATTGACCTCGTCCAGGTTCTTGAGCCGTCGCACCACGCAGTCGTCGACGGTGAAATAACCGCCGCCGCGGCGCGCGAGCGCCTCGAGGAATCGCGGCAGGTCTTCTTCGTGCAGCATGCCGAATCGCAGGTGCATGACCGACTCCTGCAGCAGGAGCTGGCCGGCGTTGAACTCGCTCGCGTACACGTACGGACGTTGCGCCGAGAGGTCGTAGTCGACGCCGAAGATGCGCGCTTCCTCGTTGGCCGCGCGCAAGGAGTCGAGCCACGTGATGCGTTGTTCTTCGCCGACGAACCCCGCGCGCGCGAGCTGCTGGTAGGCGCCGAGGTACTTCGAGATCAGCTCTTTCTCCTCGCCCGCGTTCGAGATCTTCAGCCGCGCCTGCCGCAGGTCGTTCTCGCGCTTGGTCAGGTCGGCGCGCGCGCTGTCGAGCACCGCGCCGGAGACGAAGATGATCGCGACCGCCGCGACGATCGTCACCAGGAAGGCGATGAGCGGAGTGCGCAGCGCGTCGATGTCCTGGCGGGTGATCATATGCGCGGCTTGAACACGACGACGAGCTCGAAATCGGCGACGTTCGCCTCGGCGCGCGAAGCGCTCTGCGTGTTACCGGAGAGCGCGGCGGTGGGGCTCACGTTGAGAGGCATCTTGGTCGCGCGCACCTCGGCGACCGCGGGGTTCTGCCGCAGCCGGTCGGCGAGACTGTTGATGGTGTTGATCGCCGCGCGATAGTCGCCGCGGAAAGGCCTGATCTCGCCGGTGATGTAGGCGCTCTGATGACGTCCCGGCGGCGGGTTCGATCCGCCCGTCTGGCCGCTGCGCGCGCTCGCGGGGCTCGCCGCGACGTTGTCGCCGCCGCGCTCGACGTTGGTCGTGCCGTATTTCCAGCCGAGCTCGCGCAGCACGACGTTCGGCGCCGGTGCGAGCGCGCTCGAGATCGCCGCCATCATCGGCACCGGGTCGCGCGCGCTGTCGCGCAGCGCCTTCGCGGTCTCCACCGCGCGCCTGAGGTTGTCGCCGCTCGTCGGCGAAGGCGGAAACTCGCGGGTGATCTGCTGGTACTGCAGCTCGTGCGAGCGGATCTGCATCGCGATATCGTCGGCCTGCGAGTTGACGCTGTACGCGCGCCAGCCGTTCACGCCGCTCCACAGGGCGGCGACCGCGCCGACGCTCGCGCACGCGGCGAAGATCGCGCGGCGCGCGCGGTAGCGCTTGTAACCGACCGTGACCGGCGCCGGGGCGATGTTGCCGACGATGGTCTGCAGGCCCAGGAGCTGGAGATAGATCGCGTCGGGCGAGGCCGCGACGACGCTCGCGTCCATGCCCAGCCGGGACGCGAGCTCCGCGCGGCCGATACGCAGGCAGTCGAGGCTCGGGTTGTCGCGTGCGATCGTCTCGGCGACCGATTCGAGCTCGTCGTCGCGATCGATGAGCAGCACCGTGAGGTGCTCGTCGAGCGTCGCGGTGCGCAGCGCGTGCAGGTACAGGCGCGTGTTCGAGATCTCGCCCGCATAGAGACGGACCGGATCGGTGCTCTTCGACGCGTCGCCGCGCGTGAGGCGCGACAGTCGGAACTGGCGGTCGCGGAAAAAGGTGAGCCTTAAGCCCCCGGTGTGCTGCGCGGCGAGCAGGATGTTGGGCGCCTTCACCTGCAGCTTGTCGACGAGCGCGCCGCTGACCATCGGCAGCAGGTACATCGCGCCGACCGGAAGCTCCTGCGCGGCGACGATCTTCAGCCAGTCGACCGGAATGTCCGGATTGGTGAGCGCGGCGAACAGATAGCGGTCGTCGCGGCGCTTGTCGCTTTCGCGCCCCTGCAGCCAGGCGCCGATGTACGGCGTGTTGCGATAGTGCTGGCGCAGCTTTCTCTGCACCATCTGCACGCGGTCGGGACCGAAGCTGTGCGGCAGCGTTTCGAAGCGGTAATCCTCTTCCACCGCGTCGACCATGATGAACACCGGCACGTTGGCGTGCGGCGTGAGGAACTGCCGGAAGTCGGCGAGCCCTTTCTCGTCGTGCGCGAACTGCTCGAGCTTCACGATCCTGCCGCCGCGCCAGTACGCGGCGGAAGCCTGCAGCGAGGAGACGCAGATGAGCAGTTTCTCTCTCACGGCCACCTAGAATTTCAGCTTGCCCAGCACATCATACACGGGCGACAACACAGACCACATGATCAGCGCGAGCACGAGCCCCAAGCCCAGCGTGAGCGCGGGCTCGAGCATCTTCAGCGCCTTGTCCACCGATTCGCGCACGTCGCGCGTGTAGAAGTAGTTGACGTTGCGCAGCGCCACGTCGAGCGCGCCGGTGTTCTCCCCGACGCGCAGCATGCGGATCACCAGAGGCGGGAAGATGCCGAGGTTGTGGAAGCACTCGGTGATGCTCGCGCCCGCCGAGACCTGCTGGCCGGCGCGCATCAATCCGTCGGCGATCACCTTGTTGCCGACGATGTCCTCGGACGTGCGCATCGCGTCGAGCACCGTGATGCCCGACTCGTACATGAGGGCGAAGAAGGTCGCGAAGCGCGCCAGGATGATCTTCTGCAGGATGGCGCCGACGACCGGGAGCTTGAGCTTCATGCGGTCCCAGAAGTACTGCATGCGCGAGTTCTTGGAGAACGAGAGCGCGAAAAAGATCGCGGCCGCGATGGGCACGCCGAACACGAGCGGCCACCAGGCGACGACGAAGTTGGACATCGCGATCAGCACGCGCGTCTGTATCGGCAGCGCAACTCCCATGGTCTTCAGCAGCCCGGTCACCTGCGGCACGAGATAGATGAGCAGGAACAGCACCACGCCGGTGACCACGATCATCACCATCACCGGATAGATCAGCAGCCGCTTGGTCTGCGAGGCGAGCTCGTCCTGCCACTTGAGCGATTCGGCGAGCTGCGCGAACACTTCGGGCAGGCGGCCGGTCTGCTCGCCCGCGCCGACGAGGCTCACGAACACCTTGTCGAACACCTCGGGGTGCGCGGCCATGCATTGGGACAATACTTTGCCGCCTTCCATGTCCTCGATCATGATCGTGAGGATCTCGCGGAAGCGCGGGTTCTCGAGCGAGTTGCGAAGGTCGCGCAGCCCCTCGAGGATCGGTATGCCCGAGCGGCTCATCTGCTCGACGTCGAAGCAGAAGTTGATGAGGTCGCGGCGCACGATGCGCCCGCCGCCCGAGAGCCGCGACGCCTTGCGGTCGACCTGCTTGCACGTGACGAGGTCGAGGTTCATGCGCCGCAGGCGCAGCTCGAGGTCGGCCTCGTTCACCGCGTCGAGGCCGCCGCGCACCGTGCGGCCCGTCTTGTCGACCGCCTTGTATTGGAATGACGACATCGCGGCTTACGCGTAGCGGCCGGTGAGGTCGACCGCGCGCGACAGCTCCGAGAGCGTCGTCACGCCGTCGAGCACGCGCTGCATGCCGGCTTCGGCGAGCGGCCTGAACCCCTTGGCCATGGCGGCCGTGCGCAGCTCCTTCGACGTGGAGCGCCGCGCGACGAGCTCGTCCATGTCGGCGTCCATGACGAGGATCTCCATGATCGGCGTGCGGCCGCGATAGCCTTTCTCGTCGCAGTGGCGGCAGCCTAGCGGGCGGTACAGCGTCGGCTCCTGCTCGGCATACGCGCCCAGCAGCATGCGCTCCTCGCGGCTGGGCGCGTACGGCTCCTTGCAGTGGGCGCACAGCGTGCGCACCAGACGCTGGGCGATGACGCCGATGATGTTGCCCGACATGATGTCGGGCTGGATGCCGATGTCGAGCAGCCGCGGGAACGCGCCGAGCGCGGAGTTGGTGTGCAGCGTGGTGAACACCTGGTGGCCGGTCATCGCCGCGCGGAACGCCATCTCGGCGGTTTCCTTGTCGCGCACTTCGCCGACCAGGATGATGTCCGGGTCCTGGCGCATGATCGAGCGGATGCCGTTCGCGAAGTCCATGCGTGCGACCTCGTTCACCGAGGTCTGGCGCATGAGCGTCAGCGGATATTCGACCGGGTCCTCGAGCGTCATGATGTTGACGGTCTCGTCGTTCACCTGCGCGAGCAGCGAGTACAGGGTCGTCGTCTTGCCGCTGCCGGTGGGGCCGGTGACGATGAGGATGCCTTCGGGCCGCGCCAGCATGAGCGCGAGGCGGTCGTTGACGTCCTTGGGCAGATCCATCTTGTCGAGGCTGATGATCGACTTCTCGCGGTCGAGCACGCGCAGCACGATGTTCTCGCCGTAGATCGTCGGCTGGGTGGAGACCCGGAAGTCGACCGGACGGCCGTTCAGCGTGAGCGACAGGCGCCCGTCCTGCGGCGCGCGCGTCTCGGCGATGTTCATGTCCGAGACGACTTTCACCCGCACCGTGATGCCCGGCATGTAGGTCTTGTGCAGGCTGCGCACGGTCTCGAGCACCCCGTCGATGCGGAAGCGCACGCGCAGGAACGCGTACTCCGGCTCGAAGTGGATGTCGGAGGCGCCGCGCTTCACCGCGTCGACGAGCAGCGCGTTGACCAGGCGCACCATCGGCTGGGTGTACTCGTCGCCGCCCGCCTGCAGGCTCTCCCAGTCGATCTCGCCGGTCTCGATCTCGCGCAGGATGCCGTCGACCGACAGCTCGTAGCCGTAGAACTGGTCGATGAAGTCTTCGAGCTGAGCTTCGGCCGCGAGCTGGGTCTTGATCTCGATGTCCGCGCCCAGCATCGCGCGCAGCTGGTCCATCGCGACGACGTTGAAGATCTCGGTCGTGGCGACGGTGAGCACCTGGTTGCCCCCGTGATAGGCGATCGGCAGGATGCGGTTGCGGCGCGCGAACTCCTGCGGCACCAGGCGCAGCGCTTCGCCGTCGGCGACGACCTGCGACAGGTCGATCGACTCCTGGCCGATCGTGCGCGCCATGATGTCGCGGATCGCGATCTCGGTGACGAAGCCGAGACGCACCAGCAGGCGCCCGAGGGGAATGTGGTTGTGACGCTGCTCGGCGAGCGCGATCGCGAGCTGGTCGGTCGTGATGAGGCCCTGCTGGACCAGCAGCTCGCCGAGCCTGAGTTTCTTCCTTTGTTCAGCCACGCAGGATGCCCGCTCGTCAGTCGAGCTGGGAGGACAGCGAGCTGATGCGCTCCCGCGCGTGCGCCACGCTGAAGTTCGCGCGCCCCGCGGAGGCGAGCTTGTCGGCGAGACGATAGAAGTTGAGGGCGAGCTTGCCCTGGCCGAGGTGATCGAGACCGACCGCCAGGTTGTACGCGTAGTCGGGGTTCGACGGTTCGAGGTGGTGCGCCTGGAAGTACGAAGCTTGCGCCTGTGCCCACAGCGACTGGTCGGCGTAGAGATTGCCGAGCACGAAGTGCAGGAACGGCGAGGGCTCGCGCGCGAGCAGCGTCTTCAGGCGCGTCTCCGAAGCGATCGGGTCGGCGCGTCCGACCAGGCCGATCATCGCGGCCTGCGCCTGCGGGTGACGCGGGTTCAGCTGGAGGATGCGCGTGTAGAAGCGCATCGCGTCGTCGGTGCGGTTTTCCTGGGCGGCGAGGTAGGCGAGGCCGAGCATCGCGTCGACGTTCTGCGGCTCGCTCTGCAGCGCGCGGCCGTACGCGCTGCGCGCGGCCTCGAGGTCGCCGGTCTGCAGCGCCGAATAGCCTTCGGACAGCGCGGGATTGAGGCGCGGCTGCGCGGCGACCGGGGTTACGGCGATGCGCTCGCGCGACGCGGCCGCGTCGGCGGCGGGGCCCTGCGCGGCCGGTGCGGTGGCGACGCGCGCCGGCGGGGCGGCGGGGGCGGGCCTCGACTCGCCGGCTCCGATGCTGCCGCGGTTGCTCGGCGCTTCGGCCGGCCGCTCCGCGACGCGCGGCGATTCGGGCACGCGCGGCGATTCGGCCGGCCGCGGGCTCTCGCCCGGCCGCGGGCTGATCACCGACGACGCCGAGATCGCGCCGCTCGGGGCGGCCGCTGCGGCCTCGGGCGTGGGCGCCGCAGCGGCTGTCGGTGCCGGTGGCGCCGCCGGCGGCGCCATGCCGGCCATCGGATCGGGCGACGGCGCGGTCGCGGTGGGCGCAGGCGCGGGCGCCGCAGCAGGCGGGGGAGGCGGCGGGTCGGATTGCTTGGCGGCCTGCCGGATGAACAGGCCGGGATTGCTGATCTGCAGGTACACGTACACGCCGTAACCCAGGCCGCAGAGCAGCGCGAGAGCGCCGACCATCGCGACCGGATTGCTGCGCAGGTACGTGAGCGCGTTGCTCGCGGCGCCGCCGCTCGCCTGCATCACGGTCGCCGCGCGCGCACGCTGCTGCTGTGCGTCGATGTCCTCGAGCGAGACCGCCGTCTGCTGGGTGCGGCGCGCGGCCGCGGCATCGCCGCCGAGGGCGGCGGCGGGCTTGCGCGCGGGGCTCGCGCCCGCGGCAGGCGCGACGGCCGCG
>DATAJS010000008.1 GCA_036262035.1 Burkholderiales bacterium
ATTGTAGTGCCGACGCCACGTTTCAACGATGACCTTCGCTTCGCGTCGACTGCGGAACCACTCGACACTCAGGCATTCGTCGCGGAATCGGCCATTGAAGCTCTCATCCATGCCGTTCTGCCACGGTTTGCCGGGATCGATCAGCGCGGTCTCGACGCCAGCGCCCTCCAACCACTCGAGAACGGCGTTGCTGACGAATTCCGGGCCGTTGTCGGAGCGCAGATAGCGCGGTGCACCGTGCTCGCTGATCAGGCGGGTCAGGACGTCGATGACGCGTCCGGAGCGGATGCTGCCGGCGACGTCGATCGCCAGGCATTCGCGCGTGAACTCGTCGATGATGGTGAGGCATTTGAGGCTCTGTCCGTTAGCGCAGGCGTCGAACACGAAGTCGTACGCCCACACGTGATTTGCAGCGTTCGGCGGAATAGGCCGCGGCCGGGAGTTCGCGACACGCCGCCGTCTGCGCTTCGCGGGCAACTGAAGCGCGGCGAGCTGCCACAGCCGATGCGCACGATGCCTGCTCATGTGCAAGCCTTCACGCCGCAGGAAGATCCGAATTCGACGATAGCCGTAGCGCGGGTACTGCGCGGCCAGCCGTTTCATCGCCTCCAGCGCCGGCGCATCGCGCTCTGCACGTACCGACCGATACGACAGCGCCGAGCGCGCCACTTCGAGCAGCTCGCAAGCACGTCGTTGCGACAGGCCGCGCTCGCATGCGAACGCCACCTGTTCCCGACGCGCCTGCGAGCTCACCACTTTCGGCGGTTGATCTCCTTGAGCGTGTCGATTTCCAGATCACGCTCGGCGAGCAGCCGCTTTAGCTTTGCGTTCTCGGATTCCAAGCCGCGGAGCCGCTTAACGTCCACCGGCTCGAGATTGCCGAAATGACGCCGCCAGTTGTAGATCGTCTGCTCGCTGATCTTGTGCTTCTTCGCGACTTCAGCGACCGGCGTTTTGTCGGCTTCCCGCAGAATCGCGACCATCTGCTCTTCGGTAAAACGGACCTTCTTCATGAAACTCCCCTGCTGATACGGGAGCCATTCTCTCAACTTCCGAGTGGTCCGAAAAACCTGGGCAGGTCACTTCCTCTCCCTATCAGCGCACCGCCGTATCCCCCATACCCTTCCCGCCCAATCAAGACGAGCGCCCTGCGACGCACGGCAAGGACGGGGTTTCGCGAGATGCTATGTAGGGCTTGCCAGGTCAAACTTCCCAAGTTGAGAAGTCCATCCGATCAACTGTCGAGGAAGAAAGGAAATGGCAATGACAAGGCAAGCCCTGGAGGTGAATGATACGGATGCCGCGGTGCGGCTGTATATGGCACTCGAGCTGTCGGACGGCAAGTGGAAGGTCGTCGTCGGCGATAACAGCCGCGCGCCCAGTCAGCACAGTGTGGGCGCGGGCGAGGCGCTGGCGCTGCTCGCGCTGATCGAGAAGGCGAAGAAGCGCTGTGGTCTCGATGGTGCAACGCCGGTGGTGAGTTGTTACGAGGCAGGGCGCGACGGCTTCTGGTTACATCGTTGGCTGGTGGAGCACGGCGTGGCGAACGTGGTGGTGGATTCTTCGAGTATCGAAGTGAATCGGCGGCAGCGGCGGGCGAAGAGCGATCGGCTGGATGCGCTCAAGCTCTACGAGATGCTGGTTCGTTACTTCGGCGGGGAGAGGCGGGTGTGGCAAGTGGTGCGGGTGCCGACGGTACAAGAAGAGGATGCGCGACGGCCTCACCGCGAACGCGAGCGCCTGCAGCGGGAGCGCAACGCACACCTGAATCGCATCTGTAGCCTGGCGCTGCTGCACAACGTGCGGCTGCAGCGGCAGCGAGGCATGCAGGTGCAGGTCGCGGCGCTCGAAGGGCGGGTGCCGACGGCCTTGCTGAACGAACTGCGGCGCGAATGCGAACGCTTGCAGCTGATCGAGCGACAGATGCGCGAGCTCGCTGCCGCGATCGACGCGCAAGCGGAATCGCTGCTCGAGCAGCAGGGGCCGCTGGCAGCACTGATGAAGGTGCGCTCGATCGGGATCAAGAGCGCGTGGATTCTGGTTAACGAGTTATTCGGCTGGCGCCGCTTCAATAATCGGCGTGAGGTTGCCGGGTGCGTGGGCCTGACGCCCACGCCATACGACAGTGGCGGCAGCACACGCGAACAAGGCATCAGCAAGGCTGGCAACCGGCGGCTGCGCGCGCTGTTGGTCGAGCTCGCCTGGCTGTGGCTACGGCATCAGCCGCAGAGCGCTCTGAGTTTATGGTTCGGCGAGCGCTTCGCCGGTGGCGGCAAACGCATGCGTCGCATCGGCATCGTGGCGATGGCGCGGCGGCTGTTAGTGGCGCTGTGGCGTTACGTGCAGCACGGTGTGATACCGGCCGGGGCGCAGCTCAAGGCGGCGTAGCGGCGACCCACTTACCGAAAGGATTCGGTTCGAGATTCGATCGGTTGTGTGTTCGAGGTTCCGGCGCCCGGGACAGTCCTGGGTAAAGCGAAGCGGTTTACCGTCCTGCGAGATGGGGCGCTGTTGATTAAAGGTGGGCACCACAGCCTGAAATTCAGGCGCATGTTGCATCGGGTGTTGAAGGCACTGCCTCAACACGGATAGTAGGTGGACCGGGCTTGTGGCCCGGCGCCAGCCAACACCGCCTTAGAACATGCACTGCGATCGACGAACGCGAAGAGGATTGAAAGGCTCAACGAGGTGAGTTGACAAACGAGTCCTCATAGTAGGACTGTCGAGCTTCTCCGGTGGTGCCACGCGCGATGCTGTCCCCGCGTTGACGGGCGGTAGATCGAAGTCGAGCTGGTGCGCGAGTTCGCAGCGCCGTCCTTGTCGGGCGTCGCAGGGTTCCGATGCCGCAGCGGCAGCGCAGGCAGCGGCGCGAGGAGGGCGGGAAGGGTGTGGGGGATGCGGCGCGGAGTCCAGTGAGCACGCGGAGCGTTCAGGCGGTTCTGCTTCAAGGAGGCGCGCATACCACCGTAGCGGCAGCGGGAAGAACGAACCGAGTCAGTAATCGAAGAAGACCGTCTCGTCCCTCCCCTGCAGCACGACGTTCCGGCTGGCATTGCCGGAACGGACGCCGGTACGGTGAGGGATCGGCCATTCGAGCCTCGTCTTAATCAGCCTTGGCGCCCGACGCGCGCACGATCGGCGTCCAGCGCTCGATCTCCGACGCGACGAAAGCGGCATACGGTTTGGCATTGGCGCCCGCGAGCTCCATGCCTTCGGCGCGCAGGCGATCGCGCACCTCGCGCAGCGCGAGGATGCGGGCGACTTCGGCGTTGAGCTTGCTCACGATGTCGGCCGGGATGCCTGCCGGCCCCGACAGCCCGAACCAGACGGTCGCCACGAGCTGGGCAAACCCGAGCTCGCGAAACGTCGGGATGTCGCGATAGTCCGGCAGCCTCTCCTCCGACGACAGCGCGAGCGCGCGCAGCCGTCCGCTGCGTATCTGTCCGCTCGCGGTGCTCAAGGTCGTCGAGATCGCATGGATGTTGCCCGCGATCGCGTCCGCGACCGCGAGGCTCGCGCCGCGGTACGGCACGTGACGGATGTCGACGCCCGCGCTACCCTGCAGTAAGTGGGCGACGAGGTGTCCCTGCGTGCCGTTACCCGGCGAGCCGTAGGTGAGCTGCCCCGGCCGCGAGCGCGCGAGCGCGATAAACGTCTTGAGGTCCTTCGCAGGCAGTGACGGGTGGACGGCGAGCGCTGCGGGCGGGCCGCCGAACAGGGCGATGTGCGTGAAGTCGCGCAGCGGATCGAACGGCACCTTGGTGAGCGCGGCCGCGATGACGTGCGAGGCGACGCCGGACACGACCAGCGTATAGCCGTCGGGCGCGCTCTTCGCCGCGACCTCCGAGCCCACGACCCCGCCCGCGCCGGTGCGGTTCTCGACGATGAAGCTCTGGCCGAGGCTCTCGGCGAGCTTCGCCGATACCACGCGGCCCAGCGTGTCCGCGGTGCCGCCCGGCGCGAACGGCGCGATCACCCGCACCGGCCTGGCGGGCCACGCTTGCGCGTAGGCCGACGCGCACGACACGCACAGGAGTACGCATGAGGCGGCAAGCGCCGGCACGACGCGGTGGGCCATGACGACGAGTCTACCGACGATCGCCGGCAGACAGAACAGCGCGCAGGGCATCCGCGGGGTACAATCGCGGGGTGAAGACGCTCTGCGACGGCAGCCGCCGTCCTGTACGGGGCGCGCGGCACCAGCTCAAAACCTCCCCCAGCGGCCATATGAAGGCGCGCTGTCCCGTCTGCAAGCGCGTCCTCGTCGTCAGCCGCGTGCTCGGCGTGGTCGAGTTTCCCCGGCACGAGCCGAAGTAGGACGCGCCGCTTCGTCAGAGCGCCTGCAAGCGCTCCACGACCGCTTTCTTGACCACGATCCCCTGCCTGCGCCGGATCTCGCGCTCGCGGAAGCCGCGCTCCGAGGGGATGCGGATTTCGGACACGCCGGGCTGCCGGGGAAGCTGTCTGATCCTGCTCAGCAACTCCTCCAGCTCGGCCGTGAACTGCTCGACCGGCATGAAGAGCGCGGGATCGAAGGCGATGAACAGATGCGCGAAGTCGCAGACGTCGCCGTTGCGCACGCGCGCGCCGGCGATCAGGCCGAGCGCCTGGATCGCGATCGACAGGCCGTAGCCGCGGTGCCCGCCGAACGGGAAAACACCGCCTTCGGCGATGTCGCGCGCGGCGCGCGTCGGCGTGCCGTTCCTGTCGATGCCGACGACTTCGTGAAACTCCTCGCCGAGGAAAGCCTTCATCAGGACTTCACCCGACATCACCGCGGCGGTGCCGGTGTCGAAGATGAACGGATCGACCTTGCCCGGCAGCGCGATCGTCATCGGATTGGTGCCCAGCACCTTGCGGGCGGCGCCCGGCGGCACGACCGTCGGCGTGCTGCTGCCGATCGAGATGGCGGCAAAGCCCGCGCGGGCGATCTTCTCCATGTAGTAGGCGTTGCGGCCGCTGAACCAGGTATTCCTCAGGCCGATGATGGCGATGCCGGTGTCGCGCACCTTTTCGATCGCGACTTCGACCGCGCGCAGGAGCGCGACGTAGCCCATGTTGTTGCCGGCATCGAGCTGCGCCGAGCTCGGCGTCTCCCTGACGATCGAGATCGGCGTGCGCGGCTTCTTCAGCTCCGGCCGTCCCGCGATCACGAGTATGCGGGGCAGGCCCGCGAATTCGTAGCCCCACGTCGACGCATCCACCAGGTGCGTGGTCACGATCGTCGCTTCTTCCGGCGTGAGGCCCAGCCCGCGCAGCGCTTTTTCCCCCAGCGCCTGCGCTTCCTTCACGCTCAGACGGATCGTGTCCTCGGAATCCTTGTCCAGCAGCTCTTCTGTCATCTCGATCTACCTTGTCGCCAACGTCACGGCCTCAGGCCCGCGTTCGCCACGACCTTGCGCCATGTGTCCAGCTCCGCTTTCACGACCTTCGCGAGCTCGCCCGGCGAGCTGCCGACGATCTCGGTCCCCTGGGCTTCCGCACGCGCGGCGAACTCCGGCTGTTGCAGGGCGCGCTTCGCTTCGGCGCTGAGCTTGTCGACGACCGCCTTCGGCGTTCCCGCCGGCGCGAACATGCCGAACCAGCCGACCATGTCGTAACCCGGCACGCCGCTTTCGGCGATCGTCGGCAGATCCGGCAGGGCCTTCGCGCGCCTGGCCGAGGTGACCGCAATCGCCCGCAAGCGACCCGCCTTCACGAGCGGCATCGCGGAAATGGGAGCGCTGATGATCCAGTGCACGTCTCCGTTGGCGATGGCGGGATAGGCCTCGTTGACGCCTTTGTAGTGCACGCCGGTCATCTTCGTATTCGAGAGCATGGTCAGCAGCTCAGAGCTGAGATGGATGATCCCGCCCGCGCCGGAGGTCGCATACCGCAAGGTGCCCGGTTGGGCCTTCGCAAGCGCGACCACGTCCTGAACAGATTTCACCGGCAGCGATGGCGTGACCACCATGACATAAGGCAGAGACACCAGATTGCTCACCGGCTGAAAGTCGCGGGACGGATCGTACTTCTCGCGGCCAAAAGCGGCGTTGGTGACAAAGCCGCTGCTCGAGACGAGCAGCGTGTGGCCGTCCGGCGGCGCCTTGGCGACCAGCTCGATGCCGATGCTGCCCCCTGCTCCCGTGCGGTTGTCGACGACGAACGTTTGTTTGAACACCGTGCTCAGGTGCTGGGCGACCGCGCGCGCCGTCATGTCGACGCCGCCGCCCGCGCTCACGGGCACGACGATGCGCACCGGACGCTGCGGGTAGGTTTGCGCGAGGCACGGGACAGCGGTGCCGATCGAGGACATCAACAGCGCGGCACGGAGGACAGTTCTGGCAGGGCAATCAGTCATCATCCCTCGCTCCACCCATTACTCCAGCTTGATGTTCGCCTTCTGCACCACCTGCTTCCAGCTCGCGATCTCGTTGATCATGAACGCACGGAATCCGGCGGAATCCTGGTAGTCCGGCTCGACGCCCTCATCCGAAAACGCTTTCCGGATTTCCGGAACCGCCAGCAAGGCCTTGATGTCGCGGTCCACTCTGCTCACGATGGGCGCGGGTGTGCCGGCCGGTGCGAGCACGCCCCACCAGACGATCGCGTCGAATCCGGGCAGACCGGATTCGTCGAGCGTGGGCACGCCCGAGAAGAAGCTGCTGCGCTGCCTGGAGGTGGTGGCCAGCCCTCTGAGCTTGCCCGCCAGGATGTGCGGACGTATGGCCGGCAGCGACAGCAGGACGCCCTGGGTGTGCCCGCCCAGCAGGTCGATCACCTGCTGGTTGCCGCCTTTGAAGTGCACCACGTTGATGTCGACGCCGGCTCTCAGCTTGAAAAGCTCGGTGAACATATGGGCGGTCGACCCCGCTCCGGCGGTGCCGAAGAAGAGCTTTCCCGGGTTCGCTTTGGCGTAGGCGATGAGCTCTTTGACCGTCCTGGCCGGAACCACCGGATTGATCGCGAGCACGTAGTCGCCTTTCCCCACGCGGGAGATCGGCGCAAACGACTTGATCGGATCGTAAGGCAGGCTGCGCAAGGCCGGCTGCATCGTGAACGACGCCGGCACGAAGGCCAGCGTGTAGCCGTCGGGCGCCGACCGCGCGGCCAGATCGACGCCGATCACACCGCCGGCGCCCGCGCGGTTGTCGATCACCACCTGCTGCCCCAGCCGTTCCGACAAACCCTTCCCGATCACGCGCGCGACGAGGTCCGCGCCGCCGCCCGCGGCGAACGGAACGATCATGCGCACCGGCCGGCTCGGATAGCTTTCCGCCGCAAGCGCACTGCCGATGAACGCGAGCGGCAGCAGGAAGCCGGCGAAACCCGAGTAACGTGAACTACACCTCCTCATGCTCTCCTCCACTTGTTATTGGACGGGCGCGGGCGCTGTCAGTGCGCCTGCCCCTCTTCGCGCGGATATTGCAGCACCAGCGCCTCGAGACCTTTGGGACCTGCGCGAAGCTCGAACTGCTCTTCTTTCGGCTCGACGACCACCATCGACCAGAGCGGGAGCTCCTCCTCGCCGTGCACGATGCTGCCGTTGCCCACGAAGACGTAGTAGCCGCCTGCGCGTCGCGGGTCGGGCCCGTTCGCCGTCCTGCCGGCGCCGAGCCGCACGACGTGCGCCGCCATGCCGTCGTCGCTCTCTTCGAACAGCGTTTCCCAGACCGTTTCGGTTCGCGACTGCATCACCGGCTCGACCGAGAATTTCACCGGACCCGCGGTGAGATTGCGCCGCCGGCTCGGCCGGAGCTTCTCGCGCGAGCCCGGATCCTTCAGATAGGTCGGCTCCGAATTGCCCGTGTACATGCGCAGCGCGACGAACGAGAGTCCCTGCGGCCCGGCGGTGACCGGACCATAAGCGGTGTGGTGATCCTTGAACTGGACCGTGAGCGGCTCGAGGACCTGGCCGCGGCTGCCGATGGTTCCGGAGCCCGCGACGAAGAGCTGGAACATCGTCACGCCGTGAAAGTGCGGCACGATCGCCTCGTGCGCGTTGAGCTCCGACATCGTCGCCTGCGGCCCCGGCGCCTGGGCGCTCGAGCTGCGCGGGCCGAAGAACACCGTCCCCCAGTGCTGGTTGCCGGTACCGGGCGATATCACGACGTCCCGCTGCGCCAGCGCGTCGGCTCCACTTCGCGTGTAAATCATCGAGACTCTCCTTGTGATAGACGGGTCAGATCTCGATCATCTCGAAATCCGCTTTGGTCGCGGAACAGTCCGGGCAGATCCAGTCCGCGGGCACGTCGGCCCAGCGGGTGCCGGCGGGAATGCCTTCGTTCGGCAAGCCCGCCGCCTCGTCGTAAGTGAATCCGCACAACACGCACTGCCACACCTTGAACGGCATGTCCGTCGACCTTTCATGCAGCCGGGCATGCTACCATCCGTGTTCTATTCTCCAGCATGGGTTCCGTCTATCGGAACCGCTCGCGATGCAAGAGCGCCCGTGAATCTCGGAATCGCCGGCAAGACCGCGCTCGTGACCGCTTCCAGCGCGGGCATGGGCAGGAACATCGCGCATGCGCTCGCGGCGGAAAGCGCGAACCTCGTGCTCTTCGCCCGGACCGCCGAGAAGCTCTCCGCCGCTGCGAGCGAGATCCGGGAGCAGCACGGCGTGAAGGCGCTCGCGGTTCCCGGAGACATGCTCGTTCGCGCGGACGTCGAACGCCTCGCCTCGACGGTGCAGAGCGAATTCGGCGGGCCCGACATCCTCGTGCTCAATACCGGCCGCGCGCCGAATCCCATCCGCGCCACGCTCGAGGAGTCGGTCGAGAGCCGGTGGCACGAGGCCTACCAGAACCAGTTGTGGGGCGCGATCCAGGTCGCGACGACGCTCGTGCCGCTCATGGCCGGGCGCGGATGGGGTCGGATCATCGCGATCACTTCGGCGTCGGTGAAGGAGCCGATGCCGCACCACAGCCTGTCCACGGTGTTTCGAGCGGGCGTCACTGCGTACATGAAGCATCTCGCGAACGAGCTCGGCCCGCGCGGGATCACCGTGAATTGAGTCGCCCCGGCGCTGATCGACACCTCGCATCGCGCCGGCAGCGCGGCATACAGCGAAGCACAGACCGAAGCGCGCAGGAAGCTCACGCCGCTGGGCCGCATGGGCACGCAGGAAGAAGTGTGCGGCGCCGTGGCGTTCCTCGCATCGATGCAGGCGGGCTTCATCACCGGCTCGACCCTCAACGTCGAAGGCGGAATGCTCCGCGCGCTGCTATAGCCTCGGCCGTGATGCGCGCCGTCCAGCGAATACTCGCGATATTCGAAAGCTTCACCCCCGAGCGTAGCAGTCTCACGCTGCAGGAGATCGCCGACGACATCGAGCTGCCGAAGTCCACGACCTTCCGGATCGTGCAGAGCCTCGAGCAGGCCGGTTATCTCGTGCGTCTCCAGGATCAGAAGTACTGCCTGTCGTTTCGCATCACGCGCCTCGCCGGCCTCGTCAAGAGCACGCTGGGCATACGCGAGATCGCGCGGCCGATCGTCCTGGAACTCGCCGACGCCACCAAGGAGACGGTGTCGATACACACCGTGAGCGGCCGCAACCGCGTCTGCATCGAGGCCATGGCGACGGCCGCGTCTCCCTTGCGCAACGTCGTGCAGCCGGGAGAGCAGGTACCCCTGCTGGCCGGATCGGCGTCGAAAGTGCTGATGGCCTACATGCCGAAATCACAGCTCACGCCCATCGTCGCCGCGATCGCGCGGCAGGCGAAACGCAGTCAGTCCGACCTGGTGGACGAGCTCGGCAAGATCCGGGGTCACGGCTACGCGGTCTCTCATGGAGAGCGCCTGCTCGGCCTGTCGGCGGTATCGGCGCCGATCCTGGATGCGAACGACGAAGTTCACTACTGTCTCTCGATCGGCGGACCGACCGTACGAATGCAGGCGAACGAAAAAGACTTCATCGACCGCGCAATCAAGGCGGCCGCGCAGATCTCGAGGCAGTTCGGCGGCAACCATTAGAAGAAAGGGCATCGATGTTGCTCGACCACAAGATCGCCGTCATTACCGGCAACCCGTACGGCATCGGCCGCGAGACCGCCGCGCTCTTCGAGCGCGAAGGCGCGCGGGTCATCTCGATCGACGACAGCGCACACGGCTGGGGAACCGATTCACGGCCCGATTTCATCGCCGACGCCTCGGATGCGAACGCGATGGCTGCCGTCGTCGCACAGTGCACGACATCGGTGGAACGCGTCGACATCCTTTTCAATCTCGCAGGGCGTGCGGTGAAGCAAAGCTTCGAGAATACGACCGAAGCGACCTGGAACCGGATGATCGCGCGCAATCTCAACGCCGCTTTCATCTGCTCCAAAGCGTTCCTGCCGCTCATGAAAAAGTCGCGCGATGGCGCGATCGTCAATCATGCGTCCATCGACGGCTTTCTCGGCAACCCGTCCCTGGCGGCGTATTCGGCGGGCAAAGGCGGCGTCATCCCCCTCACCCACGTGATGGCGCACGACCTCGGCAAATACGGCATACGCGTCAACTGCATTTCCACGGGAGGGATCCGCGACGGCGAGGTGCGCGCCGAGGACGCCGCGCGGCTGCGCGTGACGCCCTCCGGCCGCAGCGGCACGCCCGAGGACGTCGCGCGCGTCGCGCTTTTCCTCGCCTCGGACCTGTCCGCGTACGTCAACGGGGCCAACATCGTCGTCGACGGCGGCCGCACGGTGATCACGCAGGGATGCTACGAAGACTGAAAGCCGCGCGCTCCGGCGCCGCTTGTTAAAATCTGCAATTTCACATGAGCCATCCAACACCCGCAGCACTCGAAGGCTTCTGCGCCGGCAAACGTCTTCGCCAACGCTTCAAGGTCAGCGGCGTCGGTCCGCCTTTGGTGCTCGTCCACGGCGTCGGCACCCGCCTGGAAGACATGGACCTGCTGTGCCGGGAGCTCGAGCCTTACCTGCGCGTGCTGCGTTACGACCTGCGCGGTCACGGCGAGTCGGAGAAGGTGCCCGGTCCCTACACGCTCGAGGACTTCTCGGACGATCTCGTCGAGCTGCTGGACGCGATGCAGTGGGAGCGCGTCCACTGCTTCGGCTTCTCGCTCGGCGGGCTGATCGTGCAGCGCTTCGCGCTCGATCATCCGGACCGGCTCGTGCGCGCGGGGCTCATCAGCGCGATCGCCGGGCGCACGCCCGAGGAGCGGGCGTCCGCGCTGCGGCGCGCCGACGAGCTGCGCGACGGCGGCGGCGCGACTTCACACCTCGATCAGGCGGTGACCCGCTGGTTCACCGATGCGTTCCGCGCAGCGAACCCCGACGTGATCGAAGGCCGCAAGCAGCGCATCCTCGCCAACCACCCGCAATGCTACGCCGCGGCGTATCGCGTGCTCGCGTCGTACGACCTCGCGGACGAGCTGCCGAAGATCCGGCACGAGACCCTGGTCGCGACCGGCGAATTCGACCAGGGCTCGAACACGCGCATGTCGCGGCTCATGGCGCAGCGCATCCCGCACGCCCAGCTGCGCATCCTCCCCGGCATGAAGCACGCGCTGCTGCTCGAATGCCCTCACCTCCTGGCCGATCTCATCAAAAGCTTCGTGCTCACCGGCCGGGCTTCGACGGAAGGTTATATCTCGGAATGAATCGCATCGCTCTCGTTGCATCCCTGTTCGCCTGCACGTCGCCCTGCTGGGCGCAGACCTTTCCCACCGGACCGCTCACCCTCATCGTGCCGTTCGCACCGGGCGGCGGCACCGACTTCATCGGCCGCGTGCTGAGCGAGCAGCTCACGACACAGCTCGGCCAGCGCGTGATCGTCGACAACCGCGGCGGCGCCGGAACCGTCATCGGCACCAATGCGGTCGCCAAAGCCAAGCCGGACGGCCAGACCATGCTGGTGAACGGCGCGTCGATGGCGTTCTTTCCCGCGTTGTTCAAAGACCTGCCGTTCGATCCGGCGAAGGATTTGCGGATCGTGACCCTCGTGTCCGAGCAGCCGTACGTGCTGACCGTCACGCAGTCGTTCGCACCGAAGACCGTGAAAGACTTCATCGCGCTCGCCAAGGCGAGGCCGGGCGAGATCAGCTACGTCAGCGCGGGTATCGGCAGCGGGACACATCTCGCATCCGAGCTGCTGTGGCAGGCGCTGGGCGTGAAGCTCCTGCACATCCCGTACAAAGGAACGGCGCCCGCGGTCGCGGACCTCGCCGCGGGTTACGTGCAGGTGATGTACACGACGGCCGCCGGTGCGACGGGCATGATCAAGTCCGGCAGGATCCGCGCGCTCGGGGTCAGCAGCGCGAAGCGCATCTCGTCGATGCCCCAGGTGCCGACGATCGCCGAAAGCGGCGTGAAGAACTTCAAGCAGGTGAGCTGGATCGCGCTGTTCGTTCCGAGCGCGACGCCGCAGGCGACGCAGGAGAAGCTGCGCTCCGCCGCGGTCGCGGGACTCTCGTCCGCGGACGTGAAGGCGAAGTTCGAGACCCAGGGCCTCGAGCCCGCGTCTTCGGCGTCTCTCGACGAAGCGCAGCGCTTCTACCAGAAGGAGGCGGTGCGCTGGGCCGGCGTGATCAAGGCGACCGGGATCAAGCCGCAATAATGGGCGCCGCATTCGACCTGCACCCCGAGATGCAGGGGCTCGTCGCGGCGAAGCAAAAGGTGTCCGGCGCGCCCGCGTCGAAAGACCTGCGCGACGCGTGGAACAGCTACGGCGACAGC
The DNA here is from genome assembly GCA_036262035.1 of Burkholderiales bacterium. Lineage (NCBI taxonomy): Bacteria > Pseudomonadati > Pseudomonadota > Betaproteobacteria > Burkholderiales > Burkholderiales bacterium. The sequence goes on from DATAJS010000008.1 coordinate 12,657, forward strand.
ATGCAGCGGCCGTATCCGGCCGACATGGTCGTCGAGGACCGCCTGCTCGAAACCCCCGGCTGCGGCAGGGCGCTCACGCCGGTGCGCATCTACCGGCCGGCCGCCGTTCGCGAAACCGCCGCACCGTGCGTGCTCTACGTGCACGGCGGTTCGTTCGTCAAAGGCAGCCTCGACAGCGGCGACGCGATCGCGTGGGGCATTGCGGATCAGGTGCCGGCGGTGGTCGTCAGCATCGACTACCGTCTCGCGCCCGAGCATCCGTTCCCCGCGGCGGTCGAGGACTGTTACGCCGTGCTGCAAACCGTCGCGGCGAACGCGGCCACGCTAGGCGTCGATTCCGAGCGCATCGGCGTCTGGGGAGACAGCGCCGGCGGCGGATTGAGCGCCGGGCTCTGCCTGCTCGCGCGCGATCGCAACGGACCGCGCATCGCGGCGCAGGCGCTGAACTATCCCATGCTCACCGACGAGCTCACGTCCGATGCGTACCGGACTTACGCCGAGTCGCCGGGCGCTCAGACCGCGTCGCTCGATGCGTGCTGGAGCCTGTACCTCGGAGAGCGGCGTCCGACGGACGATCCGTACGCCGCGCCGCTGAAGGCCAGGGATCTTGCAGGCCTGCCCCCGGCGCACGTGCACATCGCCGAGATCGATCCGCTGGCGGACGACGGCCGGCGCTACGCGCAGCGCCTCGAGCAGGCCGGCTGCACCGTCGAACTCCGTGTCGCGCGCCGCATGATCCACGGCTTCCTGCGCGCCAGGTTCTTCGGGCCCGATTCGTCCCGGGAATTTGCGCAGCCCTGCGCCTTTCTCGCGCGGTGGCTGCGCGCCGCGCATGACTCCACCGCGATCAGTCGATCTTCGCCCCGCTGATCTTCACGACCTTCGCGTATTTCTGATAGTCGGATTGCAGTCGCTGCGCGAACTGCTCCGGCGTCATGTGCATCGGGTCGAGCGTCTGCGCGCTGAGGTTCTTCGCCACGTCGGGATGGTCGAGCGCTTTCTTGAGCTCGGCATTCAACCGGTCGACGACGGGCCGCGGCGTGCCTTTCGGCACGAAGCAGGCGATCCACGCGGTGAACTCATAACCCGGCACCGCTTCCGCGAGCGCAGGCACGTCCGGAAACTGCGTGGTGCGCGTTTCCGACGTCACCGCGATCGGACGCACGCGCTCCGCCTTGATGTTCGGGATCACCGACGCGATGGTGGCGACGACGCTCTGGATCTCCCCGGACGCGATGGCGATGTTCACCGGGCCGCCGCCCTTGTACGGCACGTGGACCATCTTCGTTCCGGTCATCGAGTTGAGCAGCGCCATCGCGAGATGCAGCAGACTGCCGCTGCCGGCGGAACCATAGATGATCTCGCCCGGCCGCTTTTTCGCCAGCGCGATGAAGTCCTGCGTGGTCTTCACCGGCATCGACGGGTGCACGACCAGCATGGCCACCTGTCGCGCCAGCGTCGTGATGCCGATGAAATCGCCGAGGGTGTCGTAGGGCAGGTTCCTGTACAGATGGGCGTTCGCCACGTGCGTCGCCGACTGCACCATCAGGGTGTAGCCGTCCGCCGGGCTTTTCGCGACGAGGTCGCTGCCGATCGTGCCCGACGCCCCGCCGCGGTTGTCGATGGCGAACTGCTGCCCCATCGTGTCGGACATCCTCTGAAAGACGATGCGCGCGACCACATCGTTGGAGCCGCCCGGCGGGAAAACCACGATCACCCGCACCGCCTTCGCCGGATAGGCTTGCGCGAAGACGGGCAAAGGCGTCAGCAGAGCTGCCGCTAAAACCGCGAATACTCCTACGTGCCGGTACGATTGCATGCCTCTCTCCTCTCCGTATTATTCCGCCTTCATCTTGCGTTCGCGGATCACCTGCGCCCACTTCAGGATCTCGGCGATGGTCGGCACATCCGGCAGGACCGACGAGCGCTGCGGCATGCCCACCGCCAGTGCGATCAACCGGCCGTCCTTGATGAACTGGAGCAAGCTTGCCAGGCCCAGGATGGCGAAATGGACGCGCCCCGCCACGACTTCGAGCATGGCGTCCGACGCGCCCTTGAATCCCACCGACTTGGCCTTGATGCCCGAGGCGAGCTTGAAGCGCTCGCCGTTCATGAACGTCGAGCTGCCGACGCCCGCGTGGCTGTAGATCAGCTGGTTCGGCCTGGCCTTCGCGAGATCGACCAGCTCCCTGACCGTCCTGACGCCGGTGGAAGGCGACGTGATCAGCGCCGTGGTCGAGAACCCGAGGCGCGTGATGCCTGCGAAGTCCCGGGTCACGTCATACGGCAGGTTCTCGTGGACCGCCGCGCTGATGACGAAGGCCGCCGAAGAGACGAGCAGCGTATAACCGTCCGGTGTCGGTTTCGCCACGAGGGCGGTGCCCAGCGTGCCGCCCGCTCCGGTGCGGTTTTCGATGACGACCGGCTGCGCCCAGATGTCGCTCAGCTTCGCGCCGAGGGTCCGCGCGAGAACGTCGGACGTGCCGCCGGGTGTGAACGGCACGACGATGCGTATCGGTTTGGTGGGATAGTGGGCGTTGCTCTTGTCCGCGTGCGCCACGCACGGCGCGACGAGACCCGACGCGACCGCGACGGTCAGCGTGACTCTTTGCAGTGCAGCCATGGCCGCTCCCTCTCACGTGTTGCGTTCGAGATCAGCGGATCTTCTTCGGGCGTGCAGTCCTTTCGGGTCGTGCCGGACGGCGGGCCGGCGACCACATTACGGACCAGATCGGGGCGCATGGCAAGCGCGGCGTATAGTTGGCCCGGAGGTCACGATGCTCCTTCCCGTATCGCTCGTCGGCAGTTACCCGCAACCCGATTGGCTGATCGACCGAGCCGCGCTCGAGGCGCACGGCGTGCCGCGCGTGCGCGCGCAGCAGCTTTGGCGTATCCCGGAACCGCTGCTCGCCGAAGCGCAGCGTGACGCCACGCTGGTCGCCATCCGCAGCCAGGAAGAAGCCGGGCTCGACATCATCACCGACGGCGAGATCCGTCGCGAGAGCTACTTCAACCGCTTCGCCACCGCGCTCGACGGCATCGACAACGATCACCCGGGGACGGCGCTGAGCCGCGCCGGGCGGCCGACCGCGGTGCCGCGTGTCACCGGCGCGATCCGCCGCACGCGCCCGATCGAAGTCGAAGACATGATCTTCCTGCGCGCGCACACGCGACGGCTCACCAAGATCACCGTTCCGGGTCCTTTCACCATGACGCAGCTCGCGCAGAACGAGCACTACCCGGACGAGGAGAGCCTGGCGATGGCCTACGCCGACGCGGTCAACGCCGAGATCCGGGATCTGTTCGAGGCCGGCGCCGACTTCGTGCAGATCGACGAGCCTTACATGCAGGCGCAACCCGAGAAGGCGCGGCGCTACGCGGTCAAGGCGATCAACCGCGCGCTGGAGGGCATCGCCGGCACGACCGTCGTGCACATGTGCTTCGGCTACGCCGCCATGGTGAAAGCGGACAAGCCGGATCGCTATGCGTTTTTGGAAGAGCTTCGCGACTGCGCGTGCCGGCAGGTTTCGGTGGAGACCGCGCAGCCGCGACTGGATTGCTCGAGCCTGAAAGCGCTCGACAACAAGAAGATCCTGCTCGGCGTCATCGACCTCTCCGACCTGCGCGTGGAGACGCCGCAGACCGTGGCCGAGCGCATCCGCCGGGCGCTGCCTTACGTCGAAGCGCAGAACCTCATCGTCGCGCCCGACTGCGGCATGAAGTATCTGCCGCGCGACGTGGCGTTCGGCAAGATGCAGGCCATGGTCGAAGGGGCCGCGATCGTTCGCGCGGAGCTCGGCCCCTCCGCCTGACGACGCCGGCTATTCGCCTACGATCGGGTTGCTCAGCGTGCCGATCCCGGTGATCTCGATCTCGCAGACGTCGCCGGGCTTCATGTTCTTGGGCCCGCCTTCGGTGCCCATCCAGATCACGTCGCCGGGGTTGAGCGTGCAGTACCGGCTGATCTCCGCGATGTACGTCTCGACGTCGTGGATCATGTTTCCGGTTTTGAAGCGATCCACTTCCTCGCCGTTGAGGCGGATCGCGGTCGTCATCTCGCGATAATCGAGATCGGTGACGATCCACGGCCCCATCGGCTTGAACGAGTCGCAGTTCTTCGCGCGCCACATGGTGCGGTCGCCGCGCTGCCACGTGCGCTCGCTGACGTCGTTGCCGATCGTCCAGCCGAAGACGTAGTCGAGCGCTTTCTCCTTGGGGACGTTCCTCCCCTTCTTCCCGATCACCGCCACGAGCTCGCCCTCGTACTGGAAGAGCTCGCCGGCGTCTTTCGGCTTGACGATCGGGTCGCCGTGCGCGCAGAGCGCGTTCTGGGCGCGATAGCCGACGTCCGGCCGCTGCGGAAACTGCGGCTCGACGCCTTTGCGCTTCGCCGACGCGATGATGTGGTCGCGGTAGTTGATGCCGACGCAGAAGAACGTCAGCGGTATCGTCGGCGCCAGCAGCTTGACCGACGACAGCGGGCGCTTTTGGCCGCCGGCGGTGTGCGGCTCCCAGGGCGCGCCGTCGATGGCGACCACGCTGTCACCGTCGATCTTCCCGTACGACGTCTTTCCGTCCGCTTCGAAACGACACCATTTCGTGCTCATAGCTGTTTTTCCAGGTCAGTTTATGAATCGAGCGCCTGCAACACCTTCGGCGGCGACATCGGCAGGTCGGTCAGGCGCTTGCCGGTTGCGCGGCAGATCGCGTTGGCGATCGCCGCCATCGGCGGGACGATGTTGGCTTCCGCCACGCCCTTCACGCCGTACGGGTGATTCGGGTTCGGCACTTCGACCACGATCGTCTCGATCATCGGCAGGTCCGACGCCACCGGGATGCGATAGTCGAGGAAGCCGGGGTTCGAGAGCCGCCCGTCCTTGTCGTAGATGTACTCCTCGTTCAACGCCCAGCCGATCCCCTGCACCACGCCGCCCTGCATCTGGCCCTCGACGTATTTCGGATGCACGGCGCGGCCTGCGTCCTGCGCCGCGACGTAGCGCAGAATCTTCACCGCGCCGGTCTCGGGATCGACCTCGACGTCGCAGAACTGCGCCGCGAAACCGGGCGCCTGACCTTCGGCGTTGATGGCGGCCGCGGCGACGATCGGACCGCCCGTCGCGGTGCGCTTGGACGCGATGTCCTTGAACGACAGCGGCTCGAACTCGCCGGCGCGTTTGCCCGCAGGCCTCGCCTTGCCGTCTTCCCAGATCACGTCCGCGACGTCGATCTTCCAGATCTTCGCCGCGCGCGCGCACATCTCGGCGATCACCTTGTTGCACGCATCGATCACCGCGCGACCGGTGGCATAGGTGACGCGCGAGCCGCCGGTGGCCTGCGTGTAACCGACCGAGTTGGTGTCGGCGATGATCGGTCGCACGCGCTCGTAGTCGATCCCCAGCGTCTCGGCCGCCATCTGCGCGGTCGAGGCGCGCGAGCCGCCGATGTCCGGGCTGCCGGTCGCGACGACGGCACTGCCGTCCTCGTTGACGTGCACGGTCGCGCTCGATTCGCCGCCGCCGTTGAACCAGTAACCCACGGCCATGCCGCGTCCCTGGTTCTTGCCGAGCGGTTTGCTGTAGCCGGGATGCTCCTGCAGTGCGCGCAGCGTTTCGGCGAAACCCGCGTGCCCGATCTTCGCGCCGTGCACGAGCGGCGTGCCCGGCTTGGCGACGTTCTTCAGCCTGAAGGCCAGCGGGTCCATGTCGATCGCGCGCGCGGCCGCGTCCATGGTGCTCTCCACGGCGAACGCCGAGATCGGCGAGCCGGGCGCGCGGTACGCGACCGTCTTCGGGCGGTTGCACACCACGTCGTAGCCGATGGTGCGCACGTTGGCGATGTCGTACGGCGCGAAGCCGCACATCAGCCCGTTCATGACCGGCGACGTGGGGAAAGCGCCCGCCTGATACTTCATGAGGGCGTCGGCCGCGACGATGCGGCCGTCCTTCATGACGCCGATCCTGATGGTCATCGAAGCGCCGGACGTCGGTCCGGTCGCCTTGAACACTTCCTCCCGGCTCATCATGATCTTCACCGGATGGCCGGACTTGCGCGACAGCGTCACCGCGACCGGTTCGACGTACACCACGGTCTTGCCGCCGAACGCTCCGCCGATCTCCGCGGCGTGCACGCGCAGGTCCGCGGTCTTGATGCCGAGCAGCTTGCACACCATGGTGCGCACCACGAAGTGTCCCTGGCTCGAGACCCAGAGCTCCACCTGGCCGTCGGAGTCGTAGCGCGCGAGCGTCGCGTGCGGCTCGATGTAGCCCTGGTGCACCGGTGCGGTCTTGAAGCTCAATTCGACGACCTTGTCGGCGGACGCGAAGCCCGCCTCGATGTCGCCCATCTTGTATTCGATGCGCTTGGAGACGTTCGACGGCGTCGAAGGCGGCGGATCGATGCCGCGCGTGATCATGTCCTCGAAGAGCAGCGGCGCCCCGGGTTGCATCGCCTCGTCGACGTCGATGACGTGCGGCAGCACCTCGTAATCCACTTCGATCAGCTTGCACGCTTCTTCCGCGATCGCCGCCGTGGTCGCAGCGACCGCGGCGATGGCGTGGCCTTCGTACAACACCTTCTCGCGCGCCATGATGTTGCGCGTCATGTGCCAGAAATTCACCGCGACGCGCTCGGGACCGAGGTACTCGAACTTCTGGTCGGGCAGGTCCTTCGCGGTCATCACCGCCTTGACGCCTTTCAGCGCCTCCGCTTTGGACGTGTCGATCGAGCGGATGCGCGCATGCGCGTGCGGGGAGCGCAGGATCTTGCCCCATAGCATGCCGGGCAGATGGAAATCCGCCCCGTACTGGGCGAGGCCCGTCACTTTCGGCACGCCGTCGGGACGGACCGGGCTGGTGCCGACGACTTTCAGCTCTCGTTCGGGGATGACGATCGCCATGTTCAGCTCCCTCGCATTTCAGCGGCGGCGTCGAGCACCGCCTCGATGATCTTGTTGTAGCCGGTGCAGCGGCACAGGTTACCCGCGAGCCAGAAGCGCACTTCGGTTTCGGTCGGATCGGGATTGCGCTCGAGCAGCGACTTCGCCGCGACCAGCACGCCCGGCGTGCAGATGCCGCACTGGAGCGCGGCGTGCTCGAGGAACTTGCGCTGGAGCGGATGCAGCTTCTCGCCGTCGGCCATGCCTTCGATCGTCCGGATCGATTTTCCCTGCACTTCGGCGCCGAGGATCAGGCACGAGCACATCAGCCGCCCGTCGACGGTGACGCTGCACGCGCCGCAGTCCCCCGTGGCGCAGCCTTCCTTGGTGCCGGTCAGGTGCAGCTCGTCGCGCAGGACCTGTAGCAGCGTCTGGCGTGTCTCGCACAGAAACTCGACGTCGTTGCCGTTGAGCCTGGTCGTTACATGGACTTTGGCCATCAGTTCGTCTCCCGCGCGCGAGCGAGCGCGATTTGAGCGGCGCGCCGCGCCATCACGCCGGCCACCTTGATCCGGTATTCCCTGGTGCCGCGCTTGTCGTCGATCGGACGGCACGCCGCGCTGACCGCGGCGGCCATGCGCTTGAGCGCGTCCTCATCGACCTTGGTGCCGATCAATGCCTTTGCGGCCTCGGGCACGAGCAACGCGCGCTCGGCCACCGCACCGATGCTCACACGCGCATCGGTGCACACACCCGATGCGTCGAGCGTGAGGTTGATCCCGGCGCCGACGACCGCGATGTCCATCTCGGTCCGGGGAATGAAGCGCAGATACGCGTCTCCCGACCGGGGCGGACGTTTCGGCAGCAGGAACGACGCGACGATCTCGCCCTTGCCGAGCGAGGTCTTTCCCGGCCCCGTGCAGATGTCTTCGACTTTGACCTCGCGCCGCCCTTCAGGCCCCACGATGCTCGCGATCGCGCCCGCGGCGATCATCGCCGGCACGCTGTCGGCCGCGGGCGAAGCGTTGCACAAGTTACCGCCGACGGTCGCGCGTCCCTTGATCTGGGTCGAGCCGATCAGCCCCGCCGCTTCGGTGACGCCCGGCCACGCTTTCGAGAACGCCGCGTGCTCCATCAAGGCCATGCTGGAAACCGCGGCGCCGAAACGATACGCGCCGTTCTCGGCGACGACCGCCGTCATCTCGGGTATGCCTTTCACGTCGACCAGCAGCTCCGGCTCGACGCGGCCGCCCCGCATCTGGATCAGCAGGTCGGTGCCGCCGGCGAGGACTCTCGCCGTGCCTTTCGCGCCTGCCAGGAGCGCCACCGCGGCCTCCAGCGTGCCGGCCGCTTCATACCGCATGTCGTTCATCGCGTTCCCCCTCCGTGACCCCTCAAGATACCGCGCCGCCCCTCGTCACGCCATCCTCGCGAAGTGTTTCGATCCCGCGCCCTATTCGACCTTGATTCCGGCGCTTTTCACGAGCTTCTCCCATTTCGGAAGCTGCACCCGGATCTGCTGCGCGAACTCCTCGGGCTTGTTGCCCACCGGATCGAAACCGAGGAACAGGAGACGCTTCCGGATCTCGGGGTCGTCGAGGCCTTTCACGATCTCGGCGTTGATGCGGTCGACGATCGCGCGCGGCGTCCCCGCCGGCACCAGCAGGCCCTGCATGTGGTCGACTTCGAAGCCTTTGTAGCCCGATTCGTCGAACGTCGGCACCTCGGGCATCGCGGGGGAGCGCTTGAGGCTGGTGATCGCCAGCGCCCGCAGCGCGCCGCTGGCGACGTGAGGCTGCGCCGCCGGAACCGAGATGAAACCGGACTGCACGTGGCCGCCGATCACCGCCGGCATCATGGTCGCGCCGGTGTACGGCACGTGCGTGATGCTCGCGCCGGCTGCGAGCCTGAAGAGCTCGGTGGCGAGATGCTGCGCGGTGCCCGCGCCGGGCGATGCGCAGTTGAACGTGCCGGGGTTCGCCCTGGTCAGCGCGACGAGCTCTTTCACGTTCGCCGCTTTCACCGAAGGGTGGAGCAGCAGCACGCTCGGCGCGCTCGCGATGTACGACACCGGCTGGAAATCCTTCAGCGGGTCGTACGGCACTTTGGAGTACAGGCTGGGATTCACCACGAAGCTGCTGCTGACGAGCACCATCACGTGACCGTCGGGGCTGCCTTTCGCGGCGATCGCGGTGCCGATGTTGCCGCCCGCGCCCGGACGGTTGTCCACGATCACCTGCTGTCCCAGCGCGCTGGTGAGGCGGTTCGCCATGATGCGCGCGAGCGCATCGGTCGATCCGCCGGGCGGCCACGGCACGATCATGCGTATGGTGCGGCTCGGATAACCGGTCGGCCCCTGCTGGGCCACGGCGGCGGTATTGAACGCCAGAAGAACGAGTGCTGCGAGTCGAATCGCGATCATGGGTTCAGGTACATCCTCTGGATGCCCGGCCGGATCTCGCACGCGAGGTCGGTCAGCCGCCCCGCTCTGGTGTGCGCGATCACGTCCTCGGGCGTTATGCGATCAGAACCCTGCGCGCCGATGATGACGACTTCGTCACCCGCTTTCGCGTCGGGCGCGTCGGTCAGATCGATGCGGGTGTACTCGATCGAAGGCGGGCCGAGTATCGCCGCGCGCGCGCCGCCGACGAGCACCGCGCCGGCGTTGAGCCGATGCAGGCCGTCGCTGTAGCCGATCGGGATGACGCCGAGCCGTTTCGGCGAGCGCCCGCCGAACGGCGCCTGCGCCGGAAACTCGGTGCGATGCACCGGCTTCGCTTCGAGCAGCGTCGTCCTCAGCTTCGCGAGCGGCTGCGCCTCGTCGGCGCTGCCTTCGAGCGGGGTGAACAGCGCCTGGCCGGGATCGACGCCGTCGAGGTTCATCGCCTTCGTCATGCGCAGCACCTTGGAGCTCGCCATCACGCGCAGCGGAATGCTCACCCCGAGCGCCTCCGCCTCGCGGCACGCGCGGTCGAAGCGCTCGTACTGCCACTGCAGACACTCGTCGGCATCGGCCGCGGCGGTGATCGACGGATGGGTGTTGACGATCGCGACGCGCAGCTTGCCCGCGCGCGCCACCCGCGCGATGTATTCGGCCGCGGCATCGGACGGAACGCCGATGCGCTCGTTGCCCGCGTCGATCTTGATCGCGCAGTCGAGCTGGTCGGTCACGTTCGCGAGGAGCGCGCCCAGCGACGCTTCGTCGTGCAGCGTCGGGATGATGCGATGGCGCTCGATCGCACGGACCGAGTCGGCGTCGTACGGCACGCCGGCGTAGAGCAGGATCGGCGACGTAATTCCGGCCTCGCGCAGCGCGATCGCATCGGCGAGGCTGATGAGCGAGATCGCGTCGGCGCCCGCGCCGAGCACCGCTTTCGCGACCGGGACGAGGCCGAAGCCGTAGCCGTTCGCTTTCAGCGTGCCGAAGAACTTCACCGACGGTGGAATCGCTTCCCGGATCGCACGCGTGCAGCGGCGGATCGCTTCGAGATCGATCTCGACGACGTTGGGACGCAGCCAGGACGCGCTCATGCCGATTTCCTCCTCGCCGCCGCGGTCGCGGCCGCGTCGACCTCTCCCCCCGCGCGCACGACGACGCCGTATTCGTCGTGCGCGTGCCCGATCGAGATCTTGCCCTGCTTCAGGTCCTCGAGCACCGCGTCGACGTCGCGCTCGAGCGGGTCGCCGTAACCGCCGGCCGCGGCCATCTCGGCGCGGAAGACTTCTCCACGCTCGAGCCTGCGCATGAACTTCGACGGCAGCGCTTCCTCGCGATCGGTGCCGGGGTTCATGAACGCCCGCGCGGCCGAGCCGGCACGCCCGCCGAAGATTCCCCACGGCGGATGATGGAAGCGGTCGGAGCGCACCTGCACCAGCACGTCGTCGACGAGCATGCGGTACTGGCGCACCACGCCCAGCGCGCCGCGATACTTGCCGGGACCGCCCGAATTCGGAATGAACGAATACTCGTCGATGCGCAGCGGGTACTCCGCTTCGAGCAGCTCGACGGGCACGTTCGCGAGATTGCCGATGCAATACGGCCCGCCGTCCTGCCCGTCGCGATCCGGACCGCCGCCCTGGCCCGTGTTGTTGTGAAACTCGAGATGGACGAAGCGCCGCTGCTCGTCGTTGTACCCCGACGCGGAGATTGCGAACTCCGAGCCGCCGGGACAGCCCGTCAGCCGATCGGGCATGAGCTGCGCAAGCGCGCCGAGCACGACCGAGCGGATGCGCTGCCCGCTCTGGCCGCGCGAGCCGAGCGCCGCGGGGAACGGTGCATTGACGAACGTGCCTTCGGGCGCGATCACCTCGATCGTTCTGTACACGCCGGCGTTGCTCGGGATGTCGAGATCGAGCACGGTGCGGATCGCCGCGTACGAGCACGACGCGGTGAACGCGTAATTGCTGTGCACCGCGCCGCCGAGTCGGAAATCGGTGCCGCTGAAATCGACCGTGAGCGCTTCGCCTTTCTTGGTGAGCTTCGCGTGGATGCGCACCGGGCCGCCGCCGGCGCCGTCGTCGTCGTTCCATTCGGTGAACTCGCCGACCCCGTCGGGCAGCGCGGCGATCTGCGCACGCGCGAGACGCTCCGCGTAATCCATGAGGTCGGCGAGATACGCGCAGAACTCGTCGACGTCCCAGCCCGAGACGAGCTTCAGGAGCTCTTTCTCGGCCTGCTGGATCGCCGCGATCTGCGCGTGCACGTCGCCGAGCACCCGGTCGGGGACGCGCGTGTTGAACTCGATGATGCGCAGCAGGGTCTCGTTCAGGCGCCCCGCTTCGACGATCTTGCACGGCGGGATGCGCAGACCTTCCTCGAAGATCTCGTTGCTGTCGGTGGCGTTGCCGCCCGGCACGCGGCCTCCGAGGTCGGTGTGGTGCAGGATGATGCCGATCCACGCGATGCGCCGTCCGGCTGCGTACACCGGCTTGAACATGAAGATGTCGTTCAAGTGGCTGCCGCCCGAGAACGGATCGTTGAGCGCGAGCACGTCGCCTTCCTCGATCCGGTTCCTGAAAGGCTCAACGCAGCCGCGGAACGCCGGCATCATCGCGCCCAGGTGCACCGGCACCGCGAGCCCCTGCGCCGCGAGCTGGCCGTCGGCGTCGAGGATCGCAGCCGAGAAATCCATGCTGTTCTTGACGTTCGACGAGCGCGCGGTGCGCACGATCATCACCAGCACGTTGTCGGTGATGGTGACGAGCGCGTTGTGCAGCAGCTCGCGTTTGACCGGGTTGATGTTCACGCGCGCTCCAGGTGTACGTTGTTCCAGCGGTCGAGCCGCGCCGTCCAGCCCGGCCGCACGATGATGGTGGTGTCGTATTCCTCGACGATGAGCGGCCCGCTGCGCGGCTGCGCATCGAGATCGGCGCGCTCGATCACCGGGGTGTCGCACCAGCCGTGCTGCTCGCCGAAATAAGCGCGGCGCGCCGGCTCGCCGCGGCGCGCGCGCGTGTTGCCGTGCGTGATGCGCGTAGGGGTGCGCGGGGTCGCCGACAGTCCCTGAGCGGTGGCCTTGATCGCGACCGACTGGACGATCTCGCCGGTGACGTAGCCGAAGGTGCGGCGGTGCTCTTCCTCGAACGACCTGAACAGCGTGGCGACAGTGTCCGCGGTGGCCGGGTACTGCGACAGCGGGATCGTCAGCGTGGACGACTGCGCGCGGTATTGCATATCGAGGCTCACCGTGATGCGCTGCTGGTGCGCGGCCGCATACCCTTCCTCGGCGAGGAGCTTGCGTGCGCCTTCGACCAGACTCAGCGCGGCGGCGTTGATGTCGTCCGCCGAGCCCGTCGTGAGCCGCCGGTAGAAACCTTTCGCGAGGTGATGCTCGACGTCGGCGAACAGCATCCCGAGCGCGCTGAACAGGCCCGCCACCGGCGGCACCACGATACGGTTCATGCCGGCGGAATCGGCGAGGGTCGCGGCATGCACCGGGCCGTTGCCGCCGATCGCGAGCAGCGCGAACTTCGCCGGGTCCTGCCCGCGCTCCGAGGAGACGCTGCGCAGCGCGCGCAGCATCGTCGCATTGGCGATCGCGTGGATGCCGTACGCGGTCTCGGTGGCGTCGAGCCCGACGCGCGCGCCGAGCGTACGAATCGCCTGCCGCGCCTTGTCGGCATTGAGCGCGAGCTCACCGCCGACGAGCGCGGCGGGATTGAGATAGCCGAGCGCCAGGTTCGCATCGGTCACGGTCGGCTGGGTCCCGCCGTGGTCGTAGCACACAGGCCCCGGATCGGCGCCCGCGCTGCGCGGCCCGACCTTGATGCCGCTCGCTTCGTCGACCATCGCGATGCTGCCGCCGCCGGCGCCGACTTCGGCGATGTCGATCGTCGGCGCCTGCACCGGGTAGCCCGCGCCTTTGATCATGCGATTGCCCATGAGCGCGCCGCCGCCGACCTCGCACTCGGGGCTCATGCCGAACGCGTGGTTCTCGATGATCGTCGCCTTGGCAGTGGTCCCGCCCATGTCGAAGACGATCAGGTCGGCGATGCCGATCTGCTCGCCGAGCCGCTGCCCGCCGAGCACGCCGGCGGCGGGCCCTGACTCGATGATCGTGAGCGAGCGCTCGGCGACCGTCGGCGCGGGCGCGATGCCGCCGCTCGACTGCATGATCATGAGGGGCGCGGCGACTTCGAGCGCTTCGAGCCTCGCGTTCAGCGCGTTGACGTAGGACTGCACGACCGGACGGATGTACGCGTTGATCACGGTGCTGCTGGTGCGTTCGTACTCGCCGATCTGCGGCATGAGCGAGGTCGACGTGGTGACCGACACCGCCGGGAGCCTGCGCCGGAAGAACGCCGCGGCCTGCGCCTCGTGCGCATCGTTCGCATAGGAGTTGATGAAGCAGATCGCGAGCGCGTTGATGTTCTCGCGCTCGAGCGCCTGTGCGACGCTTTCCAGCGCGGCGCTGTCGAGCGCTTCGACGACTTCGCCTTTCGAGCTCACGCGCTCGGGCACTTCGAAGCGCAGCCGGCGCGGCACCAGCGGCTCGGGCTTGCGAAACCCCATGTCATACGGGCGCGGCGCGCGAAACCGGCCGAGCTCGAGGACGTCGCCGAAACCGCGGGTCGTTACGAGCGCGACGCGCACGCCTTTGCGCTCGATGATCGCGTTGGTGGCGACGGTGGTCGCGTGCACGAACTCGCCGATCTGCGCGCCGCGAACCGACAGCTCGCTGAGAAGCTCGCGCAGGCCCGACTCGATCGCCGCGCTGTAATCGTGCGGCGTCGAAAGAAGCTTCTTGCTGTAGACGGTACCGCTGTTTGATACGAGGACGATGTCCGTGAACGTTCCGCCGATGTCCACGCCCGCCCTGTAGTGCTCTTCTGTTGCCAAAGCCCGACTTTCCTTATCTCAATCGACTTTCAATCCGATGCGCGACACGAGCTTAACCGTAGCGTCGTATTCTGCCCGAAGCATGGCCTCGAACTCCGCCGCGCTTTTTCCCACCGGCTCGGCGCCCGCTTTCGAGATGCGCTCGCGCACTTCGGGGTTCGCGAGCACCGCAACGATCTCCTGGTTGAGCTTCGCGACGATCGCCGGCGGCGTGCCGGCGGGCACGAACACGCCGATCCACGTCATGTGGGAAAAGCCCGGATAGCCGCTCTCGGCCACCGTCGGCACGTCGCTCAACGTCGGCCAGCGCTTCTCCGACGTGACCGCCAGCGCGCGCAGGATGCCGGAGGCGACCGACGGCGCCGCGGACGGCACCGCGGCCATCGCGAGCGGAATCGAGCCGCCGACCACGTCCATGTGCGACTGCGCCGCGCTCTTGTACGGCACGTGCGTGATGTCGACGTTCGCAGCCGCCTTGAACATCTCCATCGCGATGTTGGTCGGCGAGCCGTTGCCCGCGCTGCCGTAGGACAGCTTGCCGGGCGCGGCGCGGGCGGCGCTCAGAAGGTCTTTCAGCGTGCGATACGGGAGCTTGGGGCTGGTGACGATCACCGACGGCGCTTCGGTGAGCTGAACGACCGCGACGAAGTCTTTCCGCGGGTCGTATCCCGGATTCCTGTAGATGAGCGGATTGATGTTGTGGCTGTTCGTCGTCTCGAGCAGCGTATGACCGTCCGCGGCGGCTTTGGATACGTACGCCGTTCCGATGTTGCCGCCCGCGCCGGGCCGATTCTCGACGACGACCTGGCGTCCGAGATTGCGCGTCAGACGCTCCGCCACGATGCGGCCGATCACGTCGAGGCCGCCGCCCGGCGCGTAGCAGATGACGAGCTGCACGGCCTTGGCCGGATAGTCGGCGGCCCTGTCCTGCTTCTCCTGCGCGGTCACGCTGCTGCACGCGAGCGCGAACAGCCACGCCGCGTTGCGGATGACGCCGTTCATGAGCGAGCCTCCTCCTCCGTTCCCGGGAAATGTTACCCTGCCCGTTCGCACCCTCACCACTCAACCCGAACCGGACAACCGCGATGGCGACCTACCACCCTTCGATCACCGACGAGCAGGCCGAGCTGATCCGCAACGCGTTGCTGTTCTTCGTGGCGAGTGCCGATCCCTCGCTCGCCACGGGTCCGCACGACGTCGGACCGGTCAACGTCTCGCCCAAAGGCGGCGTGCCCCTGCACATCCTCGGTCCGAACCGCGTCGCGTATCTCGATTACCGCGGCTCGGGCAACGAGACCGCGCGGCACTGCGCGGCCGGCGGACCGATCACGGTGATGATCCCCGCGTTCGACGAGGAGGACGCGGCCATCGTGCGCTTGTTCGGACGGGCGACCGTGACGCCGCTCGACGAGTCGCCGCTGAAGGACGTGATGCTCGCGCACCCGGCCGCCGAGCTCAAAGGCAAGGCGCGGCAGGTGATCGAGGTCGAGATCGACAACACCATGACGAGCTGCGGCTACGGCGTGCCGGTGATGAAGCTCGTGCGGCAGCGGCGCGCGGTCGACCGCGGCCGCCGCTACAAGGAGAAGACGCCGGCGCTCATCTGACGAAGGCGAGCCCCCAGCCAGCCATCGCGGTCAGGAGCACGACGAGCCATGGCGGCATCTTCCAGAACACCAGGAGCGCAAAGGCGACCAGCCCGAGGCCGAAATCGGCCGGAGTGAGGATGCCGCTCGTCCACACCGGGTGGTACAACGCCGCGAGCAGCAGGCCCACGACAGCCGCATTGACCCCTGTCAGGGCGGAGCGCACCGCACGATAACGCCGCAGGTCGTCCCAGAACGGCAATACGCCGATCACGAGCAGGAACGCCGGCAGGAAAATCGCAGCGAGACACAGCGCCGCGCCCTGCCAGCCGTTCGGCTCGGGCCCCATCGCGGCACCGAGGTACGCCGCGAACGTGAACAACGGTCCCGGCACGGCTTGCGCCGCGCCGTAGCCGGCCAGGAATGCGTCGTTCGTGATCCAGCCGGGCGGCACGACCTCGGACTGCAACAGGGGCAGTACGACGTGGCCGCCGCCGAAGACGAGCGAGCCTGCACGGTAGAAGCTGTCGAAGTAGGCGAGCGCCTGATCGGGATAGGCCGCCGTGAGGAGCGGCAGC
Source organism: Burkholderiales bacterium (assembly GCA_036262035.1). Classification (NCBI taxonomy): domain Bacteria; kingdom Pseudomonadati; phylum Pseudomonadota; class Betaproteobacteria; order Burkholderiales; species Burkholderiales bacterium. Next base: position 29,034 of record DATAJS010000008.1, read on the forward strand.
GCGACGAGCAACGCGAAAAACAGCGCGAGGCTCACGCTTCCCGCTCGCCTGCTCAGCGGAATGCCCATCGGCACGTGCGGCTCGTCCTGCTTCGCGCGCAGGAATGCCCAACCGATCGCCCCACCCAGGACGATCGCCCCGACCTGTCCCGCGGAAGTCGGCCACACCATCGCGACGATCGCGGCCGCGATCGCGAGGGTGAAGCGCGGTGCATCGGGCGTGAGATTCCGGGCCATGCCCCACACCGCCTGCGCGACGACCGCGACGGCCACCACCTTCAGGCCGTGGAGCCAGCCGGTGTTGAGATCGCCCGCCAAGGTCTCTACACCGTAGGCGAAGAGGAGCAGCGCGAGCGCGGACGGCAGGGTGAAACCGAGCCACGCGGCAAACGCGCCGGGCAGCCCCGCTTTAGCCAGCCCGATGCCGATCCCGACCTTGCTGCTCGCCGGCCCGGGCGTGAACTGGCATAGCGCGACGAGATCGGCATAAACGCGATCGTCGATCCACTCGAGGCGCTTTACGTACTCTTCCCGGAAATACCCGAGGTGCGCGATCGGCCCGCCGAACGACGTGAGACCCAGCTTGAGGGCGGTGTTGAATACCGCGAGCGCGGAAACGCGCTGCGTCTGGCTCGCGCGCAATCGTTCCGTATCTGCCACCTGCTTCTCCTTAGGCGTCGCTTTACGATCTGTCCGGCGGACCGGCGAGCTCCGCTTCGACGAACGCGCCGCCGGAAGCGAGCAGCGCTTCGATCTCCTGTGTGCCGTAGCCGATCTCCGCCAGCACTTCGCGCGTGTGCTGCCCTTTCGCCGGCGACGCGCAGCGGGCGGCGAAGAACTCTCCGTCGTAACGGATCGGCCCGCCCATCGCGCGCGCGACGTTCGGCAGGCCGACGTCGAGGATGGGCAGGCACGCGGCGAGCGCGGGGTCGGCGAGCACGTCCGCCACGGTGTTGATCGGTCCGCACAGGATGTCGGCCGCGCGCAGTTTTTCGAGCCAGTAGTCCGACGTGTTCGACTCGAGCAGCGGCACGATGATCGCGTTCAGTGCGTCGCGGTTCTTCACGCGCGCCGCGTTCGTCGCGTAACGCTCGTCGTCGGCGAGCGCTTCGAGCGACAGCGCGCCGCAGAACTTCTTCCAGTGCGAGTCGCGCAGCACCGCGATCGTGATGTAGCGTCCGCCCGCGACCTTGAAAGCGCCGGCGGGCGCGAGCAGGCTGTTCTGATTGCCCTGGCGCGGCGGCAGCCGCCCGGTCGCCATGTTCTCGGTGTAGCCGCCGCACATCAGCGACGCCGCCGCGGCCACGAGGCTCACGTCGATCTCGGCGCCGCCCTGCCCCGTCAGCCGGCCGTAGAGCGCGAGCAGCACCGACTGCACCGCCGAGCTCGCAGCCGTCATGTCGATCAGCGGGAAGCCCACCCGCAGCGGCGGGCCGTCGGGCTCGCCCACGACGCTCATCACGCCGCTCATCGCCTGCAATATGGTGTCGCTCGCCGGCAATTGCGCGTACGCGCCGTCCTGCCCGAAGCCGGAGATGGTGCAGTAGACGAGGTCGGGCTTGAGCGCCTTGCAGCGCTCATAGCCGAAGCCGAGCTTCGCCATCACGCCGGCGCGGTAATTCGAGATCACCACGTCGGCCTGCGACACCAGGCGCTCGACGATGCGGCGCCCGTCGCCGGTGTTGAGATCGACGCCGATGTCGCGCTTGTTGCGGTTGAGCGCGATGAACTGCGGATTGCCGAAACGCCCCGGCTCGCCCTTGCCCGCGCTGCGCTGCCAGTCGCCTTCGCGGCGCTCGACTTTCACCACCTGCGCGCCCATGTCGCCCAGCAGCGTCGCGGCGTACGGTCCCGCCACGCCTTCGGTCATGTCGACGACGCGCACGTTCGCCAGGATCGCTCTCTTCATCGCTAGTCGCTCCTGAGGCCGGCCGCTTTCACGACCGCGCCCCAGCGTTTGACTTCGGCCTCAAGAAAGCGCTTCGCCTGCTCGGGTTTGTCCGCGACCACTTCGGCGCCGTCGCCGGTCAGGCGTTCGCGCACCGACGGCTGGTTCAACGCATCCGCGACCGCGGCCTGCATGCGCGCTGTGATCGGCGCAGGCGTGCGCGCGGGCACGAGCACCATGTACCAGCCGACGGCTTCGAAGCTCGGCACGCCCGCCTCGATCATGGTCGGCACGTTGGGCACGTGAGCGGCGCGTTTCGCGGACGTGACGGCAACGGGACGCAGCCGCGCGGCCTGCACGTGCGGCAGCGCGGACACGAGCGTCGCGAACATCGTCTGCGCATGACCGCCCACGACGTCGGTCAGCGCCGGGTTCGCGCCTTTGTAGGGAACGTGGTTCATGCGCACGCCCACCGCATTCGAGAACATCTCGGCGACCAGGTGCGGCCCGGTGCCGTTGCCCGACGAGGCGTAGGTCACCTCGCCCGGCTTGGACTTGGCGAGCGCGATCAGGTCGCGCACGGCCTTCACGGGAACCGAGGGATGCACGACGAGGATGTGCGGCTGCGTCGCGACGACGGTCACCGGCGCGAGGTCGCGCAACGGGTCGTACGGCAGCTTCGCGATCATCGCCGCGTTGATCGCGTAGGCGAGATTCACGAAGAGCAGCGTGTTGCCGTCGGGCGGCGATTTCGCGGCGAGATCGACGCCGATCACCGAGCCCGCGCCTGGCCGGTTGTCCACGACGATGGTCCGGCCGAGCGTCTGTGCGAGCGGCGTCGACACGGTGCGCGCGATGAGGTCGACGCCCGGTCCCGGCGGATAGGGAACGATGAGGCGCAAGGGGCGGCCCTGCTCCGCGGCCTGAGCGCCGGCGAGCGCCGCCGCCAGCGCGGCAATCACGCCTATCGACTGGAACAACCTCATGCTTTCCGCTCCTTGTTCCTGAACTCTTCGAGCTTGGCCCGCCATTCGTCGGAATGCATGCAGCCGATCCACGCTTCGCTGTCGTAGCGCAGCCCCGCGGTGAGCCCGGTTTCCATCGCGTGATTGATCGCGCGCTTGGCCTGCACCAGCCCGGTCATCGGGTAGGACGCCATCCTGCGCGCCATCGCCATCGCCTCGTCGAGCACTTGCGCGAGCGGCACGACGCGATTGACGAGGCCGAGCGCTTTCGCCTCGTTCGCATCGACGCGGCGCGCCGTGAGGATGAGCTCGCGCGCCATCTGATAGCCGACGAGCCGCGGCAGGCGCTGGCACGCGCCGCCGCCCGGGAAGAAGCCGTGCGTCACTTCGGGCAGCGCGAAGACCGCGGTGTCCGAAGCGATCGAGACGTCGCACTGGAGCACGAGCTCGAAACCGCCGGCCATGCAATAGCCCTTGATCGCGGCGATCACCGGCTTGCTCACGCCCGCCAGCGCGTTCGTCCACTTCGGTATGAGGTGATGGCGCTCGCGGATCATCTCCTCGGTCGAGCGCGCCGCGCGCTCTTTCAGGTCGGCGCCGGTGCAGAACGCCTTGTCGCCCGCGCCGGTGACGACGATCACCTTCACCGCGTCATCGGTGTCGAGCTTCGGGAAAAGGTCCAGCAACTGCTCGCGCAACGCCCGGTTCAGCGCGTTGTGCGCCTCGGGCCGGTTGAGCGTCAGCAGCGCGACGCCGTCGGCGACGCTCAGTGTGTACAGCGGTGTATCGTTCACGATGCGCCCCTTGTGGTTTGGCGCGGAGGATACCACCGCGGTCGCCGCCGGACCGATGGAGAGGTTGACACGGCGCGGCGCTTGCAGCCATGTTGCGGCGGCGCTCACACGAAAGGAACCGCATGCAACTGCTCGGCTGGCTCATACTCGCAACGCTCGTGCTGCTCTCGCTGTTCACCGCCATCAACTGGACGCTGCTCGCGGCGCCCGCGTCGATCGACCTCCTCGTGGTGACGGTGCAGGCGCCGCCGGCATTGATCGTGCTGACGGCGCTGCTCGCGATCGTGGCGCTCTTCGGCATCTACGTGGTGTCGCTGCGCACCGCGACGCTCGTGGAAACGCGGCGCCACCTCAAGGTGCTGGAAGGTCAGCGCGAGCTTGCCGAAAAGGCCGAAGCGTCCCGCTTCACCGCGCTCGCCGCACAGATCGAGCAGGAGCTCGCGGGCACGCGGACGCTGATCGAGGAGACGCGCGCGCAGACGATCGCGCGCATCGAAGCGCTCGAAGCTACGTTCGCGCGCACGCTGGACGAGACCGCGAACGCGGTGTTCGCGAACATCGGAGAGGTCGACGACAAGCTCGACCGGCTGGCGCAAACGCCGCGCTGACCGGCGCTGATGCCGCGCTCCTGTCCAGGAGGCTTCAGCGCGGCGCGGTCGGCCCGGCGCGCGGATCGAGCTTGAGCACCGCCTGCGAGCTGCCGGCCATGGGCACGAACGCGGTGCGCTCCTCGGCCGACCGGCGCGGCGCGATGCGTGCGCGGTAGGCCGCGAACAGCGCGGTTGCGCACAGAACCAGCGCGCTGTAGGTCAGAAAGCTGCCGGGGCCGAGCACGCCCATGACCATCCCGGCGACGGTGGGACCGACCGCGGCGCCGAGGCCGTACATGAGAAGCAGTCCTCCCGTGGTCTCGAGCAGCCGGGACGGCTCGATGAGGTCGTTCACGTGCGCCACGGCGAGACCGTAGATCGTGAACACGAATCCGCCGTAGAAGAACCCGATCGCGATCAGCGCGATTTCCGAGCGGTTCGCGACCAGCAAGCCGGCAACGGCGAGCGCCGCCGCAGCCGCGCACACCCAGAACATCACGAGCCGGCGGTCGCGGCGGTCCGACAGGTGGCCGATCGGCCATTGCAGCGCCGCGCCGCCGATGATCGTGGCGCTCATGAAAGCCGCGATCCCGCCGTCCGACAGGCCCACCCGCTGCGCGAATACCGCGCCCATCCCGAAGAACGCACCGTTGAGCAGCCCCGACGCGGTCGCGCCGACGACGCCGAGCGGCGACGTCGCATACAGGCTCTTCAGCCCGACGTGCGGCGCCTCCACCGCTTCGGGCTCGCGCACCTGCGTGAGCGTCACCGGAACGAGCGCGAACGACAGCAGCACCGAAGCGAGCGCGAAAGGCACGAAGCCGACCTTGTCGCCGACGAGGATCAGGAACTGGCCGATCGCCATCGCGACCAGCGTCACCGCCATGTACGTCGCGAATATCCGCCCGCGCTGCTCGTTGGGCGCGAGCGCGTTCAGCCAGCTTTCGATGACGAGATACAGCCCCACGATGCAGACGCCGGTCACCAGCCGGAACAGCGCCCACGACCACGGGTCGACCGTGAGCGCGTGCAGTATCGGCATGGTCGAAGCGATCGACGCCATCGTCGCGAACGCGCGTATGTAGCCCACGCGCCGGATGAGCGCGGGACAGATGTAGGTGCCGAGCACGAAGCCCGCGAAATACGCGGACATGACGATACCGGTCACCCACACCGGAAACTCCGCCATCGCCGCGCGCAGGCCGAGCACGGGGAAGAGCAGACCGATGCCGACGAGCAGCAGGCCGATCCCCGAAAGCAGCGAGACGAGGCGCAGCATCGCGTCTTCAGCCGCCGCGCTCGACGGCCGATACCGCGTCGATGAAGCGCCGCACCCGCTCGTCGCGCGGCGCTCCGAACATCGCGGCGGGGGCGGCATCCTCGACGATGACGCCGCGGTCGAAGAACAGCACGCGGTCGGAGCTCGCTTCGGCGAACTTCATGTGGTGCGTGACGATGAGCAGGGTCATCGTTCCCGACTCGGCGAGCTCGCGCAGCAAGGCGAGTATCCCGCCGACGAGCTCCGGGTCGAGCGCCGAGGTGATCTCGTCGAAGAGCATCACCCGGGGCTCCATCGCCAGCGCGCGCGCGATCGCCACGCGCTGCCGCTGCCCGCCCGAAAGCTGCGCGGGATAGCTTCCCGCTTTGCCGTCGAGGCCGACCCTCTCGAGATACCCGCGCGCCCGCGCTTCGGCCGCGTCCCGCGCGAGTCCGAGGACGCGCACCGGCGCTTCCATCACGTTGCCGAGCGCGGTCATGTGCGGGAAGAGGTTGTAGTGCTGGAAGACCATGCCGACGCGCTCGCGCGCGCGGCGCAGCCTCGCCGTCGCGCCACGACCGGTGGAGCCTGCCGCCCACGGCGCTTCGCCGTCGATCGTGATCGTCCCGGCGTCCGGCGCGTCGAGGGTCATCAGCAGCCGCAGCAGCGTCGACTTCCCCGAGCCGCTGGGGCCGATGATGCTCACGGTCTGCCCGGGCGCGATGTCGAGATCGACGCCGCGCAACACCTCGGTCTCGCCGTAGCGCTTGGTGACCCCGCGCACGCTCACGATCGGGCTCATGCGTGCAGCGCCCTCGCGAGCCGCGCCTCGAGCACTCGTATGGCCGCCGCCGAGACCAGGCTCAACGCGAGGAAGACGACGCCGACCAGCGTCATCGGCTCGATGTAACGGAACGTTTCGGAACCCGCCATCTTCGCCGTCTGAAGAAGCTCCACCACCGTGATCGCCGAAAGCAGCGGCGTGTCCTTGAACATCGCCACCATGTAGTTCCCGAGCGCCGGCGCCACGCGCGCGATCGCCTGCGGCAGAACGATGCGCCGCCACGTCTGCACGCGGGAGAAGTTGAGCGCCGCCGCCGCTTCCCACTGGCCGCGCGGCACGCCTTCGATGCCCGCCCGATACACCTCCGCACAATAGGTCGCGTAATGCAGGCCGAGTCCGATCGCGCCGGTCGCGAACGGCGATAACGCGATCCCGACCTCCGGCAGCACGAAAAAAAGAACGTAGAGCTGCACGAGCAGCGGCGTCCCGCGCACGAACTCGACGAAGACCGCCGCCGGCCGCCGCACGAGGCCGTTCCCGGAACGCCGCGCGACGGCCAGCGCGAGTCCGAGTACGAGCGCAATCGCCATGCCGGCGAGCGTCGCCTGCACCGTGACCCACAGCGCGGGCGCGAGCACCGGCACGAGAGCGGCCGCGTAGCTCCAGTCGAAGCTCATGCCGGCACGCCCGCGCGGCGCTCGAGCCGCCGGAACGCACGCGCGATCAGCGTCGCAGCGGCGAAATAGAGCACGAGCACGACGGCGAAGATGAAGCCCGTCTGCAGCGTGGCGGCGCGCAGCAGCTGCGCGGCGAACGTGAGCTCGTGCACCGCGATCATCGACACGAGCGCGGTGTTCTTCAGCAGCTCGATCGCGAGGTTGCCCGCGGGCGGGATCATCGCCGGCAGCGCCTGCGGCAGCACGACGCGCGCGAGCGTCTGCGCACGCGACAGGTTGAGCGCCGCCGCCGCATCGCGCTGTCCCGCCGGCACGGCGTTGATCGCGCCGCGCACGACTTCGGCGCCGTACGCGCCGGCGTTCAGCCCCAGCACGGCCACGCCGGCGGCGAATGCATCGAGCTCGATGCCGGCGAAAGGCAGCACGAAATAGACCCAGAAAAGCTGCACCAGCGCCGAAGTGCCGCGGAAGACTTCCACGTAAAGCGCCGCGGCCCCGCGCACGGGACGCGCCGCAGCACCTCGGGCCAAACCCGCCGCGAGCGCCGCGACCACCGCAACCGCGGCGGCACACACGGTGAGCGCGACCGTCAAACCGAGCCCGCGGGCGAGCTCGATCGCGAGACCGCTCATGGCGTCGCGGGCTCGTCCGAGCCGCGGCAGAGCTCTTCCGCCGTCACCGTGCCCGGCAGCTCCTGCTCGGTGAAACCCAGCGGCCGCACGAGCTGCGCGTGGCGCGGCGTGCCGATCAGCTTCGCAAGCCCCGCGTTGAAAGCCTCGACGAGACGCCGGTCGCTCTTCCTGAACCCGAACGCGCCGTACCCGCGCACGGCGCCGCTTTTCGCGACCGGGTCGTGGAACGGCTGCGCGCGCTCGGCCGCACGGCTGTCCGCGCGGTGCAGGAGATCGTTGACCGTGAGCGCGGTCGCCGCATATGCGTCGACGCGGCCCGCGATCACGCCTTCCAGGGCGCTCGGCGGATCCGGGAAGACGAGCACGCGCTCGCGCGGCACGCCGCTGTCGAGGGCGTACCGGAGCTGGACCGCGCCCGCGACGACGCCGAGCGTCGCCGACGTGGTGCGCGCCGCATCGGCGTAGCCGTGCAGCCCGTGCGGGTTTCCCGCGCGCACGATGAACGCTTCGCCCACCGAATAGGTGGGATTGGAGAACGCGATCTCGCGGCAGCGCGCCGGCAGCACGTACATGCCCGCGGCGATCATGTCGAAGCGCCCCGCTTTCAGCCCGGGTATCAGCGAGCCGAACTCGGTGAGCACGCCTTCGATCTCGACGATGCCCATGTCGCCGAGCACCGCGCGCGCGATCGCCGGCGCCTCACCGGTCAGCTCGCCGGTCCTGGGATCGAGCCACGCATACGGCGCTTCGTTCGCATAACCGACGCGTATCCTTCCGGCCGCGCGCGCCCGCTCGAGCGTTTGCCCGTCGGTTGCGGCCGGCTGTTCGGAGCAACCGCCGGCGAGGGCCGCCAGCAGAAACGCGAGCGCCGGCAGTGCGGTACGCCGCCGCACTACCGCCAGGCTGCGTAGTCGGTCTCGGCCGGCTCGACCGGCGGCGTGTGCTCGCGCGCGGCGATGAACTCCGGACGCGGCTTCAGGCCGTAACGCGGCGCACCGAGCTTGTTCTCGACGCTGTTGTAGACCATGAACAGGTTCGCGCGCGGATACGGCGAGATGTTGCTGTTCGAGCCGTGCATCGTATTGCAGTCGAAGAAGATCACCGATCCGGCCGCGCCTTTCATCGAGCGTATGCCGCCGCGCTCGATGAGGAAACCGAGGCTCATCGGATCGGGCACGCCGCACTCCTGCTTCTTGAGCGAGGCCCTGTAATGGTCCTCGGGCGTCTCGCCCACGCACGAGATGTAGCTCGTGTGCGAGCCCGGGACGAGCAGCAGCGGACCGTTGAGCTCGTTGTTGTCGGTGAGCAGGATCGTGCACGAGAGTGCGCGCATGCGCGGCATCCCGTCCTCGACGTGCCACGTCTCGAAATCCGAATGCCAGTAGAAGTCCTTGCCGAAAAAGCCGGGCTTCAGATTGAGCCGGGACTGGTGGACGTACACCGCGCTGCCGAGGATCTGCCGCGCGATCGCCGCGAGCCGCGCATCGCGCGCCACGCGGTCGAACAGCGGATCGAGCCGGTGCGCCGCGAAGATCGAGCGCACTTGGTCGCTGTCCGGCTCGCGGATCGCTTCTTCGCGCCCGCCGATGGCCGGGTCGGCCGCGAGGCGCCTGGCTTCGCGCAGGAACACCGCGACCTCGTCGGGCCTGAAGAACTCCTTCAGGAAGACGAAGCCGTTCTTCAGGTAAGCCTTGAGCTGATGCTCGGTCAGCCCGGGCTCGTCGGCGCGGCCGTAAACGACCGGATCCTGACGCCGCAGGATCGCCGATTCGTTGTCGCTGCGCGACTGATAAGCGTCCGAGATCGGTAACACCATGTTTCTTTCTCCTTTCCTGTCGCGCCGCGTCAGGCCGCGGCGTCGTCTTCGACCAGCGGATAGACGCCTTCGGCGTCGTGCACTTCGCGGCCGGTGAGCGGTGGATTGAAGACGCAGATGAGGCGCAGGCGCGTCTTCGCCCGCAGGTAATGGCGGTCGTGACGGTCGAGCGCGTAGAGCGTGCCCGGGACGATCGTGTGCACTCGGCCGTCGGCGAGGGTCTCGACCTCGCCCTCGCCTTCGATGCACAGCACCGCCTCCAGGTGATTCTTGTACCAGATGTGCGTCTGGGTTCCGGCGTGAATGATGGTCTCGTGCATCGAGAAACCCATGCCGTCGCGCCTGAGCAGCAGCCTGCGGCTCGTCCAGTTCGGAGTCTCGACCTCGTGCTCGCCGCCGGCGATCTCGTTCAGCGTACGGACGATCATCGCGCGCCTCCGAACTTCACGAAGGCGAGGTTGTTGAGCTCCACGCGCGCCACGTCGAGCGCCGCAGCGACGCTCTCCTCGAGAATGTCGAGCCCGGCGCGCAGCCGCCCTTCGTCGATCGTGAGCGGCGGCAGCAGCTTCACGACCTGGTCCTGACTGCCGGAGGTCTCGATGACGAGCCCTCGCTCGAACGCTTTCGACGCGATCGAAGCGGCGAGCTCGGGCGCGCCCTCCGCGGCGAGCCCCTGCATCATGCCGCGGCCGCGCACGGCGAGCGCTCCGTGACCGTAGCACTGTGCGATGTGAGCGAGCCGCGCGCCGACGATCCCGGCCTTGCACTGCACCGCCACCTGGAACTTGCCCGTCGTCCAGTAATGCTCGAGCGCGGCGGTCGCGGCGACGAACGCGAGATTGTTGCCGCGGAAAGTGCCGTTGTGAGCGCCGGGGCTCCAGACGTCGAGCTCGGGCTTCATGAGCGTGAGCGACATCGGCAGGCCGTAACCGCTGATCGACTTCGACATCGTGACGATGTCGGGGCTCACCCCGAACGGCTCGAAGCTGAAGAACGAGCCGGTGCGGCCGCATCCCGCCTGGATGTCGTCGACGATGAGCAGCATGTCGTGGCGGCGGCACAGCGCTTCGAGGCCCTTCAGCCACTTCGCGCTCGCGACGTTGACGCCCCCTTCGCCCTGCACGGTCTCGACGATCGCCGCCGCGGGCGCGTCGACACCGCTGCTCGCGTCACCGAGCACGCGCTCGACGTACTCGAGGGTGTCGACGTCCGGGCCCATGTAGCCGTCGTACGGCATGAAGGTGGTGTTGCCGAGCGGGACCCCCGCCGCGGCGCGAAACTTCGAATTGCCGGTCGCGGCGAGCGAGCCGCCGGTCACGCCATGAAAGCCGTTCGTGAACGAGATGACGTTCGAGCGGCCCTTGATCTGGCGCGCGAGCTTGAGCGCGGCTTCGACGGCGTTGGTCCCCGTCGGTCCCGGGAACTGCACCTTGTACGCGAGGCCGCGCGGCTTCAGGATCACGCGCTCGAACGTCTCCAGGAACTCCTTCTTAGCGACGGTGGCCATGTCCAGGCCGTGCACCAGCCCGTCTCCCTCCACGTACTCGAGCAGTCGTCGCTTCAGGATGGGATTGTTGTGCCCGTAGTTGAGCGTTCCCGCACCCGCGAAAAAGTCGATGTACTGCCTGCCGTCTTCGTCGACGAGGACGGCGCCGCGCGCCTTGCTGAACAGCGTGGGAAATGCACGGATATAGCCGCGAACCTCGGATTCCAGCCGGTTGAAGACTTTCAGGTTCATGCTGAGCGTTCTCCTTCTGGTTGTTCGCCCTGAAACGGGCCGATGCGAATCAACATCTCGCATTCGTGGTCATCGCCGCCGAAATCTTCCTCGGCGAACAGCAGGTTCTCGGACTGCGGGGCGCCCAGCGCGCGCGCGAGCGCGTGGAACAGCCGCCGCGACGCGGCGTTCGAAGGCGACACCGTCGTCTCCAGATATCGGCAGCCCGCAAGCGCGGGCCGCGCCAGCAGCTCGCGAAGCATCGCGCTCGCCAGTCCGGTCCCGCGCATCGACGCGTCGACCGCGACCTGCCACACGAACACGGTGTCGGTGCGCTCCGGGTGCACGTAAGCCGAGACGAATCCGACGACGCGCGATGCAACGCGCGCGATCACGCAGGTCTTCGCGAAGTGCTCGCAGAGCAGCAGGTACGCGTACGACGAGTTCAGATCGAGCGGCTTGCACGCGGAGATCAGCCGATGGATCGCCGCGCCGTCGGCACGATGCGGCCTGCCGAGCGTGATCGGCGTCGATCGCGGGTTTTCGAAAGCTGCAGTTACCCCTGTCACTGTTTCAGACATTCCAGACAAAATTAGCCCCCGGTCATGCGCCGAGGTTCGGATTGGTTCGTCCCGTGCGTGGGACGGCGTTTACATCAACGGCCGATGCTGTCGTTCGGCCGCGCGGACGATGCGAAAGGCGTGTGAGCTTCCGGCCTGCATCGTTTTCAGACGCGGCGCGTCGGGATGACGCGCCGCGCGTTCTTGTGTGTCGCGAATCTTAACTGCCAGTGACGCTCGGCGAAAGCGCGAATGTCGGGACTTTGCACCACGCTTTTGCGCGTACCGAGCCATGTCTGGCCACAGCGGTACCGCGAAGTTCCCCGTACCCGAACACGATGCTGCGCGCATCGAGCGTCACGTCCTCAATGCTAGAGACAGGGAATCACCGCAATTCCTGACAAGAATGTTCGCTGCGCTCAGCGCGCACGCCCATATTCGCACTTCAGTTGCGAGGCGGCCACGCGTCCGCATCACGCGCGTGAAGCGCCGGCTATTTACCGGACAAGGCAAACCGCACGAGCTCGGCGACGTTGCGCACACCGAGCTTCTCCATGATGCGGCTCTTGTGGACCTCGACCGTGCGGGTGCTGATTCCGAGCGCGGCGGCGATCTCCTTCGCGTGCAGACCGCGCGTGACGTGCTCCAGCACCTCGCGCTCGCGTTCGGTAAGGCGTTGCAGCCTTGCAAGGTCGGCATTCGCCCTGTCGTCTTCCCTGAGCCGCTGCTGCTCGACGGCGAATGCGCTTTCGACCGCATGGCCCAGTTGCTCGTCGTCGAACGGTTTCTCGAGAAAGTCGATCGCGTGAGCACGGAAAGCCGCGCGCGCAGCGGGAACATCGCCGTGGGCGGTGATGATCACGAAGGGAATACGGCTGCCCTGCTCGCGCACCCACGACTGCAGATCGAGGCCGCTCATGCCCGGCAGCCGAAGATCCGCGAGCACGCAGCCCCGCCATTGCGGCTGCCATTCCGAGATAAACGCCTCGGCGCTCGGGAAGAGCCGCGACACGTGCCCGGCGAGACCGAGCATCAGGGCGAGCGAATCGCGTATCGCGGCGTCATCGTCGACGACGAAGATCGTCAGCTCGTGTGCCGCAGGCTCAGCCATGATCGGTCGTGACCGGGAGCGTGAGCAGAAACTCGCCGTGCTGCGCGATGCGGGCCGTCAGGCTGCCCCCGTGCGCCTCCGCGATGGCACGGCTCACCGCAAGCCCCAACCCGAGCCCGGTGGGCTTGCCCGATACGAAAGGCTCGAACACGCGATCCCGATCACCGGGCTTCACGCCGGGGCCGTTGTCGCAGACCGACAGCGCGACGAAGTCGGCTCGCGGTCTGGCGGCATGCAGCGAGATCGATCGGGCTTCGGCGGGGAGCGTTTTCACGGCGTCCACGGCATTGGCGACCAGATTGCGAAAGACGAGGTCGATCTGGACGCGGTCGATCAGCACCAGCGTCGCCGGCTCTGCGACATCGACCGATACCCGCACGCGGCTGTCCATCGCTTCGGCCGCGGCGGCCGCGCCCGCCAGCAGCTCTTCCAGCCGCACCGACTCGAGCCGCGTCGTCCCTGCCTTGAAGAAGTCGCGGAGGCGCCGCACGACCTCCGCGGCCCGGTTGCACTCGCGCAGCATCTTTTCGACGACATCTCGCAGCTCCGCGGTCCTGCCCGCGTCCGCGAGCTTCAACGCCGACCGGCCGTAGTTGGTGACGGCCGTGAGCGGCTGGTTGACCTCGTGAGTGATGGCGCCGGCCATCTCGCCGGCGGCCGCCAGACGCAACGATTGCCGCAGCCCCGCGTTCGCGCGCTCGCGTTCGTCGACCATCACGCCCAGATAGAGGCCGGTCATCGTGAGCGAAGCGACGAGCACCTGCAGGTCGAGCATCGGCAGCGTATCGTTGGGATGATGGTGGATCGCCAGCACCACGCCGGCCTGTATCAGCGCGACTGCGACGATCGCCCCTGCCATACCGCTCCGTACGGCTATCCAGATGAGCGGCAGGAACAGCAGGTAGAAATGATGCGCGGGATCGCCCCGCAAAACCTCGAATATGAGCCACAACGACAATCCCAATACGGCAATCTGCAGATAGGTTTCCGGACGACGTCCGATCTCGACCAGACGTGCGCGCCGTTCGGCATCCGCGACGACGAGCAGCAGCGGCGCGGTGACGATGATGCCGACCGCGTCGCCCACCCAGAAGCGCAGCCAACCGGCCGCCAGAGCGTCCTCGTTCAGTGACCCGCTCGCGAAGAGCACGCCCACGAATGCCGCCGAGATCGCCGCGCTCATCGGAACGACGACGACCACGAACAGCGTGAGGTGCCTCACTCGATCGAGGCGGGGTTCGGGCCGCAGCAGCCGGCGCAGCATCCACGCCGCGCCGGTGTAGCCGAGCGTCAGGACCAGAGCGGTCAGGGTGATCAGCGCATAGCCGCCCGGTGCGCCGCGAACGATGAGGTCGGCGAGCAGCACGGTGGCGAACACGCTCGGCGCATGGATCAGCCCGCCGAGCAGCATCCACGCGATCGCCAGCGCCGGCTGCGGATTCCACGGCGTGATGTTGAACGGCCCGAGCGGGTCTATGTAGCTCACCCAGTCGAGCAGCAGATAGCACGGCGCGAACACCGCCGCGTCGCGCGCGTAACGGAGCGGCGCCCTCACGGACGCATCATGGCGCAGCGTTCGCGCCTTCGACAAGTACGTAGTTTCACGTACGGATTTCTCACAATTGCGTGCTGTAGCCCCCCCGATATCGTCGCATGATGTCGACGAATATCGCACTTCTTCAGGTGGTCGGCGCGGCGCTCTTCGCGCTGGCGGTCCTCCATACCTTCTCCACCCGCTACTTCCAGCGTCTCGCCCACACGCGAGCCGCGCACGCGGGCGCGTGGCATCTCCTCGGGGAAGTCGAGACCGCGTTCGGGTTCTGGGCCTTCGTGCTCGTGCTCTTCATCGTGCTGTCGCACGGCTGGAGCGCCTCCGCTCAATACCTGGATGGGCTCACGTTCACGGAGCCGATGTTCGTGTTCGTCATCATGGTGATTGCGGCAAGCCGCCCCATCATGCAGCTTGCAGCGGACCTCGTGGAAGGCGCTTCGAAGGTGCTGCCGATGCAGCGCGGCACCGGCGTGTATTTTCTCAGCCTGTCCTTCGTCCCGCTCCTGGGGTCGCTCATCACCGAGCCTGCCGCGATGACGCTGGCGGCGCTCATGCTGCGGGATCGGGTGTTCACCTCCGGAATCTCGAACCGGCTCAAGTACGCGACCGTCGGCGTCCTCTTCGTCAACGTCTCCGTCGGCGGAACGCTCACCCATTTCGCGGCGCCGCCGGTGCTGATGGTCGCGGCCAAATGGGGCTGGACGACCGAGTTCATGCTCTCGACGTTCGGCGCCAAGGCCGCCCTCGCGGTGCTGATCAACTCGGCAGCCGTCACTTTCCTGTTCCGGCGCGAGCTGGCCCGGCGCGCGCGCATGCGCGGCGACACCTTCCACTTACGCGCGCCGCTGGCGTTCGTCGGCGTGAATGTGGCGATCCTCGCGGCCGTCGTGGCGACCAACCATCACCCCGAAGCGTTCATGGGACTCTTTCTGCTCTTCCTCGGCCTCGCGGAGGCATACCGGCGCCATCACGACCGGCTGATGCTGCGGGAGGGCCTGATGGTCGCGTTCTTTCTCGCCGGTCTCGTGGTGCTCGGCGGGCAGCAGCAGTGGTGGCTGCAGGAGGTGCTCGCCCGGCTGGACGAGACGACGCTCTTCTACGGCGCCGCTTCCCTGACCGCGATCACCGACAATGCCGCCCTGACCTATCTCGGTTCGCTGGTGGAAGGCATCACGGACGAGTACAAATATTCGCTCGTCGCCGGCGCGGTGGCCGGCGGCGGGCTGACGGTCATCGCCAACGCTCCGAATCCTGCCGGGTTCGCGATTCTCAAGGACCATTTCGAGGATCAGGCCATCAGCGCGCTCGGATTGCTCGCAGCCGCGCTGCCGCCGACGCTGGTCGTGATCGCCTGCTTTCGCGGAATTCGCGGCCAGATCGCGGAAGCGTTCGACTGGGGCATCTGGGCAGCCTGGTTCGCCGAGCTCGACCGGTCGTTCCTGTTCCTCCTGATCCTGCCTTTCGTCGTCGGGGCCGTCGGCTTGTGGGCGGAGTTTCGGCACCGGCGCGGCGAAGAACGATAAACGGGACGCCGGGCTGCAATCCGGCATCGTCCCGGTTTCATCGTCCCACGGCGCCGTCCTGCACGTCGGCGGTCGCCCGCGAATCGCGCGCCGCCTGAACTTCGGCGTGAGTCGGCCGCTTGATCGCCGAAGAATCTCCCTTTCCAGCCCGGACCGGCGGTCGCGCGGGCGTCCGCGGGAGCGCACTGTGCTCCGCGTGCTCGAGCTCGGCGCGAACGCGCGGCAGCGCTTCGGGATGCTCGCGCTGCAGGAAATCGAGCATCGCCTCGCGCACGCGGCATCGCAGGTCCCACGCCCTGGACGCATCCGCGGCGCTGACGAGCGCGCGCACCTGCACGGTCCGCTCGCTGGCGTCGGTCACCTGGATCATCGACACGCGCCCGTCCCATTCCGGCGAGCTCTTGCAGATGCGTTCCAGCTCCGCGCGCAGCGGCGCGAGAGGAACGCGGTAGTCGAGCCACAGAAAGACGGTGCCGAGCAGCTGTGAGCCGGTGCGCGTCCAGTTCTGGAACGGCTTCTGTATCACCCACTCCAGCGGCACGACCAGGCGCCGCTCGTCCCAGATTTTGACAACGATGTACGTCGCCGTGATCTCCTCGATCCGACCCCATTCGTTCTCCATGATGACGACGTCGTCGAGCCGTATCGGCTGCGTCAGGGCGATCTGCAGCCCCGCGATCAGGTTTCCGAATACCGGGCGGGCCGCGATACCGGCCACCACACCGACCACACCGGCGGATGCGAGCAGGCTCGCGCCGATCTGCCGCATGCCCGGAAAGGTCATGAGCAAAGCGGCACCGCCGATGACGAGCACGAAGAACTTGACGGTGCGGACGAGCACGCGGGTCTGCGTCTGGATCCGTCGCGCGTGAATGTTGTCCGTCACGCTCGCCGGGTGCAGCTTGACGACGGCTTCCCCGACGGCGCCGATGACTCGCAGCGCGATCCAGGTGATCGCCGCGATGAGCAGCACCGCTACCGTGTGCACCGCGAACGCGCGCAGCAGGAGCTCCGGCGGCGCCGCGCCGAGCACGAGCTCGAGCGCCAGCAGCGGAGCCGCGAAGCGGATCGGCGTCGCCGTGAACTCCACGACGGTGCTCGCGATCGTGCTGGAACGCGAGATGCGCCTCAGCACCGCATACGCGACCTGGTGCGCGACGAGCGCCGCGATTACGCCCGCGCTGCCGAGGATGCCGGTCGTCAGCCACGGATATGAATAGTCGAACAGAGATGCAAAATCCATTGTCGCTCCACGATGCTCCGGTCTTGTTGGTCGCCCTGCATCGGGGCGAGTTCACTGGGCATCGCTTGAAAAGTGTTGCAGGACGGCGCACGGGCGCGGCGTGCGGGCACCGCGCCCGGGAGAACCCCGCTGTTCGACGCCGGCTGGAGACGTTGGGCGTCGCGCGCCTTCAGGCGCTCACGCGGCGGCTTCCGCCTCCTGCAGAGCGTCGTCGCGCTTCCTGCGGATCGCGGGCAGCACCATGACGAGCAGGAGGAGTGCGGTCGCTATCAGGAACGCCGCGCTGATCGGACGCGTGACGAATACGCTCGGATCGCCGCGCGAGATCAGCAGCGCGCGCCGGAGATTCTCCTCCATCAGAGGGCCGAGCACGAAGGCGAGGATGAGCGGCGCCGGCTCGACCTTGAGCTTCATGAAGACGAACCCCACGAGCCCGAAGAATATCGTCATGTAGACGTCGAGGTCCATGTTGTTCACGCTGTAGACGCCGATCGCCATGAACGTCAGGATCGCCGGGAACAGGATGCGGTACGGAACGCGCAGCAGCCGCACCCACAACCCGACGAGCGGCAGGTTGAGCAGCACCAGCATCGCGTTGCCGATCCACATGCTCGCGATCAGGCCCCAGAAGAGCTCCGGCCGCTGGGTCATCACCTGAGGTCCGGGTGCGATGCCCTGGATCGTCAGCGCGCCGAGCATCAGCGCCATCGTCGCGCTGCCCGGGATGCCCAGCGCGAGCGTCGGAATGAACGCGCACTGCGCCGCCGCGTTGTTCGCCGACTCCGGACCCGCCACGCCTTCGATGGCGCCCTTGCCGAATTCGTCGGGACGCTTCGCCATCTTCTTCTCGAGCGCGTACGTCGAGAACGCGGCGATGGTGGGGCCCGCGCCGGGCAGCGTTCCGAAGAACGCGCCGATGCCCGTCCCGCGCAGCACCGGCCAGATGGAACGCTTCATGTCCGTCCTGGTCGGATAGAGGTGCTTGATCTTCTGGGTGAGCAGAGAGCGCGTCGAGGTGTCGGTGCCCTGCTGCAGGTTCGCGAGGATCTCGGCGAAGCCGAACAGCCCCATCGCGACGACGGTGAAGCTCAGGCCGTCGGTGAGGCCCGTCGCGCCGAACGTGAATCGCGACATGCCGGAGTTGACGTCGGTGCCGATCAGCCCGAACAGCAGCCCGAGAAAGATCATGCCCACCGCCTTGAGGATCGACGCCGATGCAAGCACGGCGGACGCGATCAGGCCCATCACCATCAGCGAGAAGTACTCGGGCGCCCCGAACTTGAGCGCGACCTCCGCGAGCGGCGGTCCCGCTTTTGCTATGAGGATCGTGCCGACCGTACCGGCGAAGAACGAGCCGAGCGCCGCGATCGCCAGCGCGGGGCCGGCACGACCCTGCCGCGCCATCTCGTGGCCGTCGAGGCACGTCACGACCGACGCCGATTCGCCCGGCAACTTTACCAGGATGGCCGTCGTCGAGCCGCCGTACTGGCAGCCGTAGTAGATGCCCGCGAGCATGATGAGCGCCGAAACCGGCTCGAGGTTGAAGGTGATCGGCAGCAGCATCGCGATCGTCGCGAGCGGCCCGATGCCCGGCAGCACGCCGATCATCGTGCCAGCGAAGACGCCGATGAAGCAGTACATGAGGTTCTGCAGCGACAGCGCGACGCTGAAGCCGAGATACAGATTCGGAAAGAGCTCCTGAATTTCGCCCATGTCACCGCTCCCAGGGAAAGAGCGGGAAAGGAAGGCCGAGGCCCCAGATGAAGAGCGCCCAGGATCCCACGATCAGCGCGACGGTTTCGATCAGCACCTCGTGCCACCGGAATTCCCGTCCCGACACGGCGGCGAGAATGATGAGGATCGCCAGCGAAGGAACGAAGCCCAGGTGGTCCATGCCCCACGCGAACGATGCGAAGCCGACGCTGAGCAGCAGCATCGCGCGCCATGGGAAGGATCCGATGCCCTCGCCCTGCAGCCTGAAGCCTCCCGCCGTGACGATCGCGCCGATGGCGATGAGGCATGCACCGACCGCGACCGGGAAGTAACCCGGGCCCATGCGCATCGCGCTGCCCATCGGGTAATCGTTCGCGACGACGATCGCAAGAACGCCGAAGCCGATGAACATCAGCCCGGCCCAGAAATCTTCCGTACTCGTAATCTTCAAGCCCACTCCTCCCGCATTCTCGACATGCGCTGAGGAAAGGACCGAGGCGGTCGCTTGTTTCTTACGCCGGACCTGCCGCCGAACACGGAGAACCCGATGAAGCACGCGCCGATGACCGTAACCGATCCTGCCCGCGGCTCGCGGGACCGCAGCGTCCGAGCACTCCGCGTCGCGCGCCTCGCGGTAGCCGATTTCTTCGGCGACGAGATGACGACGTACGCGGCGGCGCTCGCGTATCGGGTGCTCTTCTCGCTGTTCCCCTTCCTGATCTTTCTGACCAGCCTGCTCGGCTTCTTCGGCGCGCCGCAGCTTTTCGAATGGATGCGCGAGCAGGCCGCCTACGTGCTGCCGGCGCAGGCGATGGAGCTCGTCAACACCGTGCTGGGCGAGCTCCGGCAGACGCAGGGCGGAATTCTTTCGGCGGCCGTAGCGCTCGCAGTGTTCTCCGCGTCGATGGCCGTTGTCGGGACGATGGACGCGCTCAACGTCGCGTACGACGTGAAGGAACGCCGCCCGACGTGGAAGCGCTACGTCGTGGCGGTCCTCTATACCGTCGCGCTCGCGCTGATGCTCATCATCGCCGCCGCCGCGATGATCAGCGGGCCCGCCCTGCTCGAGTGGGGCGCGCGCTATTTCGGCCTGGATACGCTGTTCATCGTCGTCTGGTCGTGGCTGCGCTGGGGGGTGGCCGCGGTGCTGCTGATGCTGGTCGTGAGCATCGTCTATTACGCGGCGCCCAACGTGAAGCAGCGGTTTCGACTGATCACGCCCGGCGCCGTGATCGCCGTCGCCGCGTGGATCGCGGCGTCGCTCGCATTCGGTTACTACGTGCAGAACTTCGCGAGCTACAACAAGACCTACGGCAGCATCGGCGCGGTGATCGTGCTGCTCTTCTACTTCTACCTCTCCGCGGCCGTGATGCTGTTCGGCGCCGAAGTGAACGCGGTGCTGACGCGCGAAACCGGCGGGAAGATCGAAGAGGCGCCAGCCGGAGCGGCGCGATCGCGATGAGAACAATCTTCAGTGTCGGCATGCGCGGATATGCTCACTTCTTGATCTTGAAAGCGTCGGAGAACGCGCGCAGACGCTCGTCCTTGGGCGCGTAGATCATCCGCACGAGGGTGACGGGCTGCTCGTTGTAGAGCCGCGCCAGATCGCGGAGCACCGCGTCGTATTGCGACGCCGAGGGCGCGAAGCGGTAGGCATCGCCCTGCCGCTCGATGAGGCCGCACTGCATGAAGCCGGAGACGTATCGGTGGACGGCGGCTTCGTTGAGGTCGGCGTGTTCGAGCTTCGCGGTCAGCTTGCGCAGGCTGTGCGCGTGCGCCCGCTCGCGCGCGACGAGCAGCAGGAGTTCCGCGGCATCGACGTCGGGAATACAGGCCTGAACGAACCCGCGCACGTCGGCGGGGAGCTTGGGATCCGTCATCGCACTTCGACAAAATGCGCGCGCTCAAGCAATAAGCGGTCCATTGCCGGACGGGCGCGCTGTCATTGCCGGTGCTGCCGAGAGTCGGGTCAATGCTCCATGTACATTCGAACGCCGGCGTTTCGAGACGGCACGATGACAAAAAAAAAGACCCGATGCCGCCATCGGGTCCGCACAGCACAGGAGCTCGGGGAAGGTGGAAGGGTCCTGTCCGCCGTTCGAGGCCGACGCGTCAGTCGATCCGCGCGCCCGAAAGCTTCACGACCTTCGCGTACTTGTCGTAGTCCGCCTGCAGGCGTTTGGCGAACGCCTCGGTCGTCATGGGCATGGGGTCGAGCGTGTGACCGACGAGCTTGGACGACACGCCGGGATCGGCCAAAGCCTTGCGGATCTCGCCGTTGAGCTTCTCCACGATGGCCTTCGGCGTCGCCGCGGGCGCGAAGCACGCCACCCACGCGGTGAACTCGTATCCCGGCACCGTCTCGGCGATAGCAGGGACGTCGGGGAACTGGCTCGTGCGCGTATCGGACGTGACGCCGAGCGGCCGGATGCGGCCCGCCTTGACGTGACTCAGCACCGAGCCGATCGTCGCGATCATCGCCTGCGTCTCGCCGGCGACGAGCGCGGTGCCCGCGGGGCCGCCGCCTTTGTACGGCACGTGCACCATCTTCACGCCCGCCATCGACGCGAGCAGCGCCATCGTCAGATGGACGAAGCTGCCGTTGCCGGCCGAGCCGTAGATGAGCTCGCCGGGCCGTTTTTTCGCCAGCGCGAGAAAGTCCTGCGTGGTTTTCGCCGGCAGCGAAGGGTGTACGACGAGCATCCCCACCTGACGCGCCATCGGCGAGATGCCGACGAAATCCTTCAGCGGGTCGTACGGCAGCTTCTTGTAGAGGTGCGCGTTGGCGACGTGCGTGGCCGACTGCACCATCAGGGTGTAGCCGTCGGCGGTGCTGTTCGCGACGACTTCCGAGCCGATCGTGCCCGCGGCGCCGCCGCGGTTCTCGATCACGAACTGCTGGCCCATCTGCTCGCCCACCTTCTGGAACACGATGCGGCCGACGATGTCGTTCGATCCGCCCGGCGGGAACACGATCACCACCCTCACCGGCTTGGTGGGATAGGTCTGGGCAAAGCTCGCGGCTGTCAGCAACAGCGCGCAACACACGACGACTGCAACTCGAATCAGGATCATGTCCGCCTCTCCTCGGGGGCTGCCGAACGTGGGACCGGCGGCTGCGAGCAAACCTTACGCGCGGCGCGCTTCGCGTCAGAATCGGCGGCGTTCGCCGGTCTCTATCCGCATGTCGAGAGCGGGCGGACATCGTCTATTCCAGGACCGGGTACGGCCGTGCGGGCCCACGGCCGCCCCGCGGTCCGCGAGACACGGCGCGCTCGCCCTGCTCGTATCGGCTCTGGTGTGCTCGTGCGCGACATCGCCGGCCGCGCATTCGGACCCTCTGCGCGGCCCGACCCCGGCTTTCAACGACGTCGCCGCTCCGGCGAGCGATTGCTGGGCACGGCTCTACGAGCACAGCGGCTTCGGCGGCCGCGCGCTCACGCTCGCCGGACCGACGCGGGTCGGCGGCCTCGCGCCGCACCCGGGTTTTCCGTGGGAACCGCGTTACGATAGCCTGGTCGTGGGGCCGGGCGCCGTGCTCGCGCTCTTCGCAGGCCCCGACTTCAAGGAGCGCGAAGCGACCTTCGAGGCCGGCGCGAAAGTCCGCGATCTCGACGACGAGATGAGCGTGTTCCGCCGGATCCGATCGATGACGGTGACGTGCGCGGCCCCGAAAACGGCGGCGAAGCGCTAGCCTTGCACCTCACCTTTCGACCGTAATCCATGCGCCTTTCACTGCGTTTCATCGTGCCGCTCGCGATCGCGCTCGGCATCATCGCCTACAACGTCGTGCCGCTCGTCGATCAGCTCACGCTGAAGTGGTTCGTGCGCGATCTGGACATCCGCAGCAAGCTCATCGCCTCCGCGGCGCAGGAACCGCTCGCCGAGCTGCTCACCGACGGTTCGCGCGACCGGGTGCGGCTGCAGCGCGTGCAGGCGTTCCTCAACCGCATGCTGCAGGACGAGCGTATCTTCGCGCTCGGGTTCTGCGACGCGTCGGGCGCGCTGGTGTCGCACACGCTCACCTATCCGCGCGAGCGCGGCTGCCGCGCGACCGGTCCCGTTCCGCCGGAGTTCGGGCAGAGCCCGGACACGCGCCGCCCGCTGTACGCCACGAGCAATTCGATCGACGTCGAAGGCCGGCACCTCGGCGAGCTGGTCATCGTCCACGACATGAGCTTCATCGCGCTGCGCAGCGCCGACACCAAGCGCTACATCGTCTGGCTGTTCGCCGCGATCGGCGCGGTGATCGCCCTCATCACCGTGGTGATCGCCGAGCTCTCGTGGCGCGGATGGATGGCGGGCATCAAGGCGCTGATTCGCGGCCAGTCGCTGGCGCTGTCGCCCGAGCCGCGCTCGCCCGAGCTCAAGCCGATCGCGCGCGACCTCGAGGCGATGGTGCGCGATCTCGACAGCGAGCGGCGGGCGCGCGACGAGTCGCAGATCGCGTGGAACCCCGATGCCTTGCGCAGGATCCTGCGCGAGGATCTCAAGGGCGACGAGATCCTGATCGTCTCCAACCGCGAGCCGTACATGCACGTGCGGCGCAACGACCGCACCGACGTGCTGCGTCCCGCGAGCGGCCTGGTCACGGCGCTCGAGCCGGTGATGCGCGCGTGCTCGGGAACGTGGATCGCCCACGGCTCGGGCAACGCCGACCGCGACAACGTCGACGCGCACGACCACGTGAGGGTGCCGCCCGACCGGCCCGCGTATCGCATACGCCGCATCTGGCTCTCGCGCGAGGAGGAAGTGGGCTACTACTTCGGCTTCTCGAACGAAGGCCTGTGGCCGCTCTGCCACTTCGCGCACACGCGGCCGATCTTTCGCGCGCCCGATTGGGCGCATTACTGCGCCGTCAACGCCCGCTTCGCCGACGCGATCAAGCAGGAGTCGCGCACCGAAGACCCGATCATCCTGGTGCAGGACTATCACTTCGCGCTGCTCCCCCGCATGATCCGCAAGCGCCTGCCGAACGCGACGATCATCACCTTCTGGCACATCCCGTGGCCGAACCCGGAAGCGTTCGGCATCTGTCCGTGGCGCGAGCAGATCCTCGACGGGCTGCTCGGCTCCTCCATCGTCGGATTCCATACGCAGTTCCACTGCAACAACTTCTTCGACACCGTCGACCGCTATCTCGAAGCCCGGGTGAGCCGCGAGACTTCGACCATCTCCTACGGCGGCGATCCGACCGAGGTGAGGCGCTACCCGATCTCCATCGAATGGCCGCCGGCCGCGCTCGCCGCGCAGCGCCCGGTCGCGGAGTGCCGCGAGCGGATACGGCGCGAGCACGGGCTTTCCGCGGACGTGCGCATCGGCATCGGGGTGGACCGCCTCGATTACACCAAAGGGATTCTCGAGCGCTTCGCGGCCATCGAGCGCCTGCTCGAAATCGATCCGCGCTGGATCGGGCGCTTCGCGTTCATCCAGATCGCCGCGCCGTCGCGCTCGAGCATCGAGGAATACCAGGGGCTCGATGCGCGCGTACGCGCCGCCGCGCAGCGCGTGAACGACCGCTTCGGCACCGCGGAGTGCCGCCCCATCGTCCTCAAGGTCGAGCATCACGACACCGAGGAGGTGTACGCGCACTTTCGCGCCGCCGACGTGTGTATCGTGTCGAGCCTGCACGACGGCATGAACCTCGTCGCCAAGGAGTACGTCGCGGCCCGCGAAGACGAGCGCGGTGCGCTCATCCTGTCGCAGTTCACCGGAGCGGCCGGCGAGCTGCCGGAGGCGCTGATCGTCAACCCCTACGACACCGAGCAATGCGCGACGGCGCTGCGTGTCGCGCTCGACATGCCGCCGGACGAGCAGCGCGCGCGCATGCGCAGCATGCGCGGCCTGGTGCAGGAGTTCAACGTCTACCGCTGGGCCGGAAGAATGCTGCTCGACGCCGCGCGCATGCGGCACCGCGGGCGCGTGGCGAGCGGCGCGCGCAGGCCGGGAAAGGTCGTCGACCTGCGGCGCGTCTGAGCGGCGCGTCCGCGTCGCACGCTGCACGCCTGGTAAGGATCGAAGCCGCGCGGCGGTCTCATTGCATGCGAATCAACCACGGGAGGTGGAGCATGCATCGGACGCACGCGTTGATCTTCCTGGCGGGAATGCTGCCAGCATCGATACCGTCCGCGCTGGGCGCGCAGTACCCGACGCACCCGGTGCGCGTCATCGTCCCGCTCGCAGCGGGCGGCGGCATGGACGCCGTCACCCGGGCGCTCTCGCAGAAGCTCGGCGACGCGATGGGCCAGACCTTCGTCGTCGACAACCGTCCCGGCGCCGGCAACCAGATCGGGCTCGACATCGTCGCCTCCGCCGAGCCCGACGGTTACACCATCATGATGATCAGCGCGACGACGGTGATCCACCCGCTGCTCTACGGCTCGCGGCACGACGTGCTGCGCGACTTCATGCCGATCTCCCAGGCGACGGCGCAGGGATACGGCCTGGTCATCCATCCTTCGATCCCCGCGAAATCGGTCCCCGAGTTCGTCACCTATCTCAAGGCGCGCCCGGGCCAGGTCAACTTCGCGTCGTCAGGCATCGGCAGCCCGATCCACATGACCGGCGAGCTGTTTCAGATCGCGACCGGCACCAAGATGACCCACGTGCCTTTCAAGGGTCTCGGCGCCGCCTATACCGATCTCGTCGCGGGCCGCGTGCAGTCCGCGTTCGCGACCGTGATCTCGTCGCTGCCGCACGTGCACGCGGGCCGGCTGCGCGCGCTCGCGGTCTCGACGCCGCAGCGCGTGAGCGCCATGCCCAACGTGCCGACGCTCACCGAGGCCGGCGTTCCGGTGACGGTCGTGAACTGGTACGGCCTCATCGGGCCCAAGCGTCTTTCGCCCAGGCTGCAGCAGACGCTGAGCGCTGAAGTCGCGAAGGCGATGCACAGCGCAGACATGGAAAAGCGTCTCGCGGGCGAAGGCTCGAACGCCGTCGGCAGCTCTCCCGCCGAGTTCACCGCCCACCTGAAGCGCGAGCAGGAGCAATGGCGCAAGGTGATCGCAGAAGCGGGGATACGCGAGAAGCTGCGGCCGCATTGATGCGCCGTAAGCATTCCGGCGCGGCTCCGGTCCGATCCGTTGAGGCGTACGCATAGCGTCGCCGTTCGCAGGAGAAGCCATGGAGAGACAGGAGCGCAAGCTTCGGTTCGGAACCGATCCGATCACAGAAGAGTGCTGGGAATTCGATCTCGACGGCCCGTTCGGGCAGGCGTGGGTATGGCGGCGCGTGGACACGCGTGGTTGCGTGCTCGACCGCTCGCGTCCTTTCGCGTCGTGCCTCGCCGCCGTGCGCGACGCGCGCGCGCACGGCTTCTCCGGACGCGCCGATATCGTCAGGCCCGCGCCGCAGCCCGTGCAGCGCAGGCGCTGACGCCCGTGCGCATCATCGGCGCCCGATCATCGGCGCATTCTCGCCGGGCTTCGGCGGTTCGCGCACCGGCACGACGTCGGGAGCCTGATCCGGCGGCACCGGCGGCTGCCTGACGTCCGGCTCCTCTTCGTCTTCGCGTGGGTCGGGGGTCGGGGTATGCAGATGGAGTGAAAGCTGGGCCATGGCCGGCCCGTGCAAGATACGCTCCGGCCGACATCCTCGATAGCGGGATCCCGGCTGCGTCTACGGTCGCGTCAGCTCTCGATGAACAGCTTCGCGGCGCGCCTGGCGGCCTGGGCGGAAGCGGCGACGACGATATAGCCGCCGCTCCGCGCCGGATTGACGAAGGCCGTCATCCTCCGGTCCGTGACCAGCGCACGCCCGCCGACCGGATAGTCCGGCACCAGCACGACGCTCACGCGGCCTTCGGCGGTATCCAGGACGAGATGCTCGCATTCGGTCTCGGACATGTAGCACTTGCCCGCGTAATCGACTTTCGCCGCGTCCGGTTTCAGCTTCAGTCCGAGCCGCTGCAGGTCCTCTTCCATCGCGACGAGGTCATTGCCCTGCGGCTCGTCGACCAGGGCCGGCTGCTGCTCGACCACGAGCTCGATCGCCTTGACGGCCGGATGGGTGGGCCCCACCGCGCGGACCGCCGGCGCTCCGAGCGCCAGCGTCTCGTCCCAGAGCTGCGGCGCGGCCGCACTGAGTCCGACCGCAAGCAGCGCGGCTGCCGCGATCGACAGCGCCCTGCGCCGTTTGTGGCGACGTCCGAGCATGACGCGATACGAGAGCGCGTCCGGCACGGGCACCAGGAACGCGTCGGCCAGTCGCCCGTCCAGATCGTCGAGCCGCGCGGCGAGCCTGCCGCAGTCGCGGCATGCGTCGATGTGTCCGTTCTCGTCCGGCGTGCGTTCGCGCGGGGCGGCCATCAGATTGCGGCGGACGTCGAGGCAGATCATCGCGAAGCGTGACGCACGTCACGGTTTCTGGACAGGGTCGTCGAATCGGGCATTTTGAATCCGATGAAGCTCATGATCGATACGACCGGTGCAGCGCAACACTTCTTACAAGCGCGTAAGGTCCCAGCGTTATCACCGGTCCAAGCTCACGACAACGCGAATAGCTGAAGGAGCACTTCATGTACACCATCGGGCGACTCGCACGTCGCGCGCGCGTCACCGTCGAGAGCATCCGGTTCTACGAGCGTCAGGGATTGCTGCACGCCGAGACCAAGACAGCTTCCGGATACCGGCTCTATACCGACGACGCGCTGCGGCGTGTGCTGTTCATCAAACACGCACAGCGCTGCAGCTTTTCGCTCGCCGAGATCGGCGAGCTGCTGCAGATGCATTGCGGCACCCTCCAGCGGCGCAAGGATGCTTACAACCTGCTCGCACACAAGAAGACCGAGCTCGAGGCCACGATCGAATCGTTGACGACGATGTCCGCGGCCATGGAATCGGTGCTCTCTTCCGGGTCTGCCGAGCCCGACGAGCGCTTCGAGAGCCTGGAAAGTCCGCTGGTCACTGCCCTGGAGGCCGCTGCGGCGCGAGCCTGAACAGAGCCGCGTGTCGTGGTATGCCTGACAGTACGCCGCACCTGCTCGCCGCGCCGGCGCAGCAGGGCGCGCACTGACTCCCCCGCCGCGTTCAGAGGCGGTCCCAGTACGGCTCGGGGCCGAAGCGTTCGAGCAGGTAGTCGATGAACGCGCGGACCTTCGCGGACACGTGACGGTTCGCCAGATAGACCGCGTAGATGTGCCGTTCCAGAGGGATGTACTCGGCGAGAACGGATCGCAGGCGCCCGGCCTGCAACGCCTCGCCGATGATGAAGGTGGGCAGGAGAGCGAGACCCAGGCCTTCCATCACCGCTTCCGACAGCGCGTCGTCGTCGTTGAGGCGCAGATTGCCGCTGGCCCGCACCGAGATGTCGCCATCGGGTCCTCGCAAACGCCACGGGTCCTGCGGATTGAAATAGGTGTAGGTCAGACAGTTGTGCTTTTCGAGGTCCGCCGGCGTCTCGGGCACGCCGTATCGCGCGAAATACTCCGGCGTCGCCACCATGCGCCGCGTCACCGGCGCGAGCTTGCGCGCGACGAGATTGGGCGCGGGCTGATCCACGATTCGAATCACGAGGTCGTAGCCCTCCTCCGCCAGATCGACGAATCGATCGGTCGTGACCATGTCGATCTTCAGATCGGGATACGCGGCGAGAAACTGCGGCAGTGCCGTCGCCACGTGCAGGCGGCCGAACGCGACCGGTGCGCTGATGCGCAGCAATCCGCGCGGTTCGGCCTGCAGACGTCCTACTGCGAGCCTGGCTTCTTCGAGCTCCTCCACGATGCGCGAGCAATGCTCGTACAGGACGGCGCCCGCATCGGTGACGCTCAATGCGCGCGTCGTCCGGTTCAGAAGCCGGACCCCGAGCGACTTCTCGAGCTGAGTGACCTGCTTGCTCACGAGCGATTTCGAGAGATTCAGGCTGCGGGCTGCCGCTGAAAAGCTCTTGTCTTCAACCACGCGGGCAAAGATCGCCATCCGCTCGAGATCCTGCATGTCCACCTTCGGAGTGATTGTTGCCGAAAGCGGAACAGTATTTCAGAACGATGGCGCGATCAAACGCATTCGGGACGACTCGTCACCGGTCTATGAGGGTTGGGGCGCGTCCGGAAAGTCGGGCCACGGGGCGACGAGCGGCACATTGAGCTTATCGTGGACGGCTCGCACGCCGGGATACGACAAAGCCGCCTCGACGAGCTGCTGCCTCATCCGGCGATGAGGCACATCGCCGAGCAGAGTGACCTCCCCGTGTTCGACTTGCACGACGATCTGGTCGAGATACCGCGAGCCGTGCAACCGGGCCTGCAAGCCTTCGCGGATCGCCTCGTCGGCTGCCGCGGAGCTTTTGCGGATACCGCTGTCCTGGCGCATGTATGACACCTTATATCATGCCATGATATGTTTTGACGCGCGCCGGCCACGCCGAGTTCCGCAGCCTGTGATCGCGCCGGCCGCTCACCCCCGCCGCGACGCTCCCACGATCGCGCCCAGCTTGCGGATCGCGCCTTCCATCCGATCGGTCCACGGATGACCGTAGTTCAGGCGCAGGCAGTTGCGAAAGCCGCGTCGCGCGGAAAACATCGGGCCCGGGCTGACGCTGATGCCTGCTTCCATCGCCTGTCGATGCAGCGCCAATGCATCGACGGCGGCGGGCAGCTCCAGCCACATGAAGTAGCCGCCGGTCGGCCGCGTGCCTCGGCAGCCGGTCGGGAAGTAGCGGCTGACGGCGTGAAGCATGCAGTGCTGCTGATTCGCCAGGGCTTCGCGCAACCGGCGCAGCTGGCGCTCGTAGCGGCCCTGTTTCAGGTAATGCGCGATCGCGAGCTGCGCCGGCACGCTTGCCGACAGCGAGCCGATCAGCTTGCGCTGCGCCACCTGCTTCGCATAGCGTCCGGGCGCCACCCAGCCGACGCGAAAACCGGGCGCGAGATTCTTGGAGAACGACGAGCAGTGCATCACCAGACCGGCGCGGTCGAACGCCTTCGCGGGCTTCGGCCGGTCCGCGCTCAGATACAGCTCCGCATAGACGTCGTCCTCGATCAGCGGGACGTCGTGCCGGGTCAGGAGCTCGACCAGCGCCCGCTTGTCCTCGTCGGGCATCACGCTTCCCAGCGGATTCTGAAAGTTGGTCATGAACCAGCATGCCTTGATCGCGTGCTTCTTCAGCGCGGCCTCCAGCGCGTTCAGGTCGGCGCCGCGCGAAGGATCGGTCGGTATCTCGAGCGCACGCAGCCCGGCGCCTTCGATCGCCTGGAGCGCGGCCGGAAACGCCGGCGCCTCGACCGCGACGACGTCGCCGGGACGCGTCACCGCGTGCAGGCAGATGTTCAGCCCTTCCATCGCACCCGAGGTGATGACGATCTGGTCGGCATCGATCGCACAGCCGGCCTCCAGATAGCGCTTCGCGATCAGCCGGCGCAGCTCGGCATTGCCCGGCGAGAGATCCTTGACCGTCTGCCACGGATCGAAGCCGCGTCCGCTCGCGGCAAACGCACGTACGAGCTGCTTGAAAGGAAACAGCAGCGGGCTCGGGAACGCCGAGCCGAGCGGCACCACGTTTTTGTCCTTCGTCGATTCGAGCACGTGAAAGACGAGCTCGCTCACGTCGACGGGTGTCGACCTGCCGGTCGTCCGGTAGGTGTCGGGCGGCGCCAGCGCCACATTGCGCCGCGCCGTGACGTAGTAGCCGGAGCGGGGCCGCGCCTCGACCAGACCGCGGTCTTCGAGCAGGCCGTACGCCTGCAGCACCGTTCCGGGGCTGACCCCGTGAGCCGCGGTGAGCTTGCGGACCGAGGGCATCCGGTCGCTCGGCCTCAGCACGCCGGACTCGATCAACCGCGTCAGATGACGGGCGAGCTGCTCGTACTGCTTCACTGCCCGGACTCGTCCCGCTTTCGCCCCATTCACCGGTGTCCCCGACTGTTACTGGCGGATTTCACTTTACCCGCCTCTGTTTCGATGTGCGCGTGCATTCGCAAAGACGCCGTCGCACCGCGCGGGACGTCGGACCGCGGGCTTTCGCTCTTCGCAGGCTGCTTGCTACTATCGGCCTGATACAGCGCGGAGAGCTCCACATGGCGGACACCGAAAGCAGGGTTTCTTTCCTCGACGCGGCGAACGCACGCATCGAAGACATCCTCGATACGTGCACGAAGTGCGGGCGCTGCGTCGAAGCGTGCCCGATGGTCGAACCCGCCGGGCTCGACAAACGCCAGGCGCCGGCGATCGTCGGCGGGATACTCGATCTGCTGGCCGGCGGGCCGGGAACGCCGGACGCGGAACGCTGGACCCAGGTCTGCACCAACAGCGGCAAGTGCATCAACGCCTGCGATTACGGCGTGAATCCGCGCTTCATGGTGAACATGGCGCGCGTCGCTGCGAAGGCCAAGCTCGGCGCAGACGCGGTGCGGCGCGCGGGACAGGCGTATTACGGCAAGCTCCATCACAGCACGCGGATGATCTCGCGCCTGTTGCTCACCCCCGAAGAGCTCGAGCGCCTCGCGCCGCCGCTGCGCGACGCCGGCGAATACGCGGGCGATCCCGACATCGTGCTCTACACCGGCTGCAACATCGTCAAGACGCCGCACATCCTGATGCTCGTGATGGAAGTGCTCGACGCGATCGGCGTCACCTACGAGGTGATGGGCGGTGTGGCGACGTGCTGCGGCATCCAGCACTTCAAGGAAGGCGACGCGAAGACCGCGGGGCGGATGGGCTACAACACGATCGAGCGCCTCTCCCGTCCCGGCGCTTCGCGCGTGATCGCGTGGTGCCCGAGCTGCCACATCCAGATCGGCGAGATCGCGCTGCCCGCTTACAAGGAGTCGTACGGCGAGCGGCCTTTCGACATCGGCCCGCTGGCCGAATTCTTCGCCGAGCACCTCGACGATCTGCGGCCGCTCTTCGTCCATCCCGTTCGCAAGCGCGTCGCGCTGCAGGAGCGCTCGGCGGTGCCCGGGATCATGACCGCGGTGAAGGCCGTGCTGCGGGCGATCCCGGAGCTCGAAGTGGTCGAGCTCGACGTGCCGGTCGTCAGCACGCAGGCTTCACATCTGAACGTGCTGCCGAAGTTCAAGGCGGAGTTGCGCGCGCGCGAGTTTCGCGCCGCGGCCGAGGCCGGGGTGACGACCTTCGCGTCGATCTTCCACGGCTGCCATCGCGAGCTCATCCAGTACCAGCCGCACGTCTCGTTCGAGCTGCTCAACTTCATGGAGCTCATCGGCGAGAGCATGGGCATCCACATCCCCGATCTCTACAAGCGCCTGCGCTTCCTCGGCAGCATCGACGCCATCGTCGCCGACACCGCGGATCTCATCGCGCGGCACGGGCTCGACGAAGCCGAGGTCCGCGAAGCGCTGCTCTACGACATGTTCGGCGGACGCGCGAAATCGTCCGCCGGCGCTACTCCGGCTTGATGCCGATCCGCTTCGTCACCGCGGCCCACTTCGCGATCTCGCTCCTGAGATAGGCGCCCACCGCATGGCGGCGCGGATGGTCACGCGCCTGCAGGACCGCCACAACGCCGCGGCGGTGAAGCTCGACCTCGACGAATTGGTGCGGCGCGTAACCACCGGCACGGGCCACTTCTCGGACCTCGTCTGACCCGCGATCGGGTATAAACCGGTTGTCGACAAGAACGGAGCCCGCGATGTTCGAAACGTCCGTCCGCTACGCCCCGCCCGCGCGCTGGCTGCACTGGCTGACCGCCGCGCTGGTGCTCGTGGCGATCTTCTTCGGCCTCTGGATCAAGTATTTCGAGCCGCACGACGAGCCGTTCAAGCTGCGCCTCTACAACATCCACGAAAGCATCGGCTTCGTGATCTTCTTCGTCGTGCTGATCCGCCTGCTCTACCGCTGGCGCCATCCGGCGCCGCCGCTGCCGTTCGACACGCCGCCGGCGATCCGCGTCGCCGCCCACGTCTCGCATGCAGCGCTCTATGCGCTGCTCGTGATCATGCCGATCCTCGGGTTCATGGCGACGAACGCGTGGGGGTTCCCGCTCAAGGTGTTCGACGTGCTGCCGATTCCCGCGCCCTACGGCAAGAACGAGGCGCTCGCGAAAACGCTCTCGTTCCTGCACCTGTGTGGTGCGATCGCCTTGATTTCTGTCATCGGCGCGCACTTGATGGGCGTTATCTACCACACGTTCATCCGCCGCGACCGTCTCATCCATCGCATGTTGTAAAAGTCCTCGGTCGGGGCGCTTCACCGGCCGAAACTCACGTATTCTGGAGGGGCGCGTCCGCCGGCGCGCTCCAAGGGGGTCTTGGTGCACATAAAAACATCGCAGTCCGCTGCGCACGCTCGCGCGCGCCCGGGCTTCACGCTGCGCGCGCGGCGCTTTGCGTTCGCGGGTCTCGTCCTCGGCTCTTCGCTCGGCCTCCTCGCGCTGATGGCGGCGACGCTGTTTCCCGCCGGCATCGACCCCGTCGGCGCGGCGATGCTGGCGCTCTTCGCGATGACGCTGCCGTGGACCACGATCGGCTTCTGGAATGCGGTCATCGGCTTCGCTCTGATGGCCTTCGCGCGCGATCCGGCGGGATGGGTCGCGCCGCATCTGCGCCGCATCAGCGGTCACGAGAAGATCGAAAGCTCGACGGCGCTGCTGGTCTGCGTGCGCAACGAGGACGTCAAGCGCCTCGAGCGCAACCTTGAATGGATGGCCGAAGGCCTGGCCGCGACGGGTCAGGCGCAGTGGTTTCATCTCTATCTGCTGTCCGACTCCGATCGGCCCGAGATCGTCGCGGAGGAAGAGCGCGTCGCCGACGCGCTGGCGGCGCGGTTCGGACACACGTTCACGGTGACGTACCGCCGCCGCGACGAGCGCACCGGATTCAAGGCGGGCAACATCCGCGACTTCTGCGAACGCTGGGGCCGGCTGCATCACTATGCGATCGTGCTCGACGCCGACAGCGTGATGACGCCCGCGGCGATGCTGCGCCTGGTGCGCATCATGCAGGTCGAGCCGCGGATCGGCATCCTGCAGACGCTCGTGACGGCGCTGCCGAGCGCGAGCGGCTTCGCGCGCGTCTTCCAGTTCGGCATGCGGCTCGGCATGCGCTCGTACACCCTCGGCGCGGCGAGCTGGCAGGGCGACTGCGGACCCTACTGGGGTCACAACGCGATCCTGCGCCTGGCCCCGTTCACCGAGCACTGCGATCTTCCGCTGCTGCCCGGCAAGCCGCCGCTCGGCGGCCACGTGCTCAGCCACGACCAGATCGAAGCGGTGCTCATGCGCCGCGCGGGTTTCGAGGTGCGCGTTCTGCCCCTTGAGGACGGAAGCTGGGAAGAGAACCCGCCGAGCCTGCCCGAATTCGTCCGGCGCGATCTTCGCTGGTGCCAGGGCAACATGCAGTACTTCCATCTGCTGACGATGCCGGGCCTGCGTCCGCTCAGCCGCGTGCAGGTCGCGCTGGCGATCGCGATGTATGCCGGCTCGCCGGCGTGGCTGGGCTTCATGGCGCTCGGTCTCGTGCGCGATGCGCCGTTCAGGGCCGATCTCGGGATGGTCCTGCTCGCGACGACGCTCGTCATGACCTTCGCGCCCAAGCTCGCCACCCTCGCGCACGTGCTCTCGCGCGGAGCGCTGCGCCGAGCCTACGGCGGCACGCTGCGCACCCTCGCCAGCTTCCTGATCGAGACGCTGTTCTCGGTGCTGCTCGCGCCGGTCGCGGCTGTCTCCGTCACGCTCTTCCTCGCCGGACTGCCGTTCGGCCGCACCATCGGCTGGAACGCGCAGCAGCGCGACGCCGAAGGCGTGTCGTTTGCGCTGGCCCTGCGCTGCTTCTGGCCGCAGACGCTGCTCGGCCTCGCGTTCGGCGTCGCGCTGTGGCTCGTCGCGCCCGGCGCGCTGTGGCTCGGTGCGCCGGTGATCGCGGGGCTCGCGGGATCGATCCCGTTCGCGATGCTGAGCGCGCATCCGCGCCTCGGCCGCGCGCTCGGCGCCGCAGGGCTGTGCCGCGTCCCCGAGGAAACCCGGCTGCCGCACGGCGCCGAACGCGCGGGTCTGTTCACGCCGTTCGCGGTGCGCCGCGCGGCCGCCGCGGCCGAATGAAGCGTCCGGCGCTGCTGCTGGGATTCATCGCGCTCCTCGCACACGGCGCCGCCGCGGCGGTCCCGGTCGATTTCGTCAACGCGAGCCGCGCGACGCGCTGCGCCGAAGAAGACAATGTCTACGTGAAGATCGCTGGCAGCGGCATCGCGTCGTTCCGCATCGACGCGGTACATCCGCCGTACATCGCGACGGTGAGCGAGGACAGCACCGCGCCCGACTTCGCGCACTGCGACATGTCGAACGATCCGCGTTACACGTTCGCGCCGCGCACCGTCGTGCTGTACGAGGACGCCCGCATACGCCTCGTCGGGCACACCTTCGAGTCGTTCTGGCGCCCCGACGTCGTCGACTTCCGCGTCGGCAGCAGGAACGAGCGCGGCCTGCACCTCGTGCAGTTGCTGAAGCGCAGCCCGCAACGCGACATCGAGATCCTGGTCGTCTACCCGGCGGACGGGTACTGGCGCGCCAAGCCGCTCCCGCCGGTCGCGCTGCCCGACAGCGCCTACGGCAGCTCTTTCCTGTTCGGCCCGATCGAGGAAAGCACGCGGCCTTACGTCGCCATCCGCAGCATCGCGTTCGAGCCGGCCACCCTCTCGTTCCGGATCGCCTTCGCGAACCGCACGCGCGGCGTGCTCACGGTCGACGACGCCACGCGCGAGCGCGTGCGCCTCGCGCTCGCGCTCGATCCCGCCGCGCCCGCGGACAAGCCGTTCGCGGCGCTGCGCTCGATGTACGTCGCGCCGGAACAGGCGGACGTCGCCGTCGCGGCGTGGCCGGACGGCCGTTCGCAGCCCATACTCGAGTTCACGCGCGCGACCGCGCCGGGCGCCCGCTTCGGCCGCGTGGCACGATCGCTGCACAATCTGAGCGCTCCGGACCTCGTGTTCGAGGAATTTGCGACCGCGTCACCGCGTTAAACCTCTGTCGCGCATTGGAGCCGAGTGCATGAACGATCTCAGCGAACACCCGTTCTCCGACCGACCCGGCGCGGACGACGCGGCATGGCTGGCGCTGCTCGCGTGGCGGCGCGACGGCGCGGGCGCATCGCCGGCCGCGGACACCCCGCTCCACCGCTTGTACGCGCCGCTGTGCCGCGCGCACCAGAATGGCGGCGGCACCTTCGCGATCGGCCACCTCGCGCAGAGCCTCGACGGGCGCATCGCCACGACCAATGGGGTGTCGCAATGGCTGAGCGGCGACGAAGACCTGCTGCACACCCATCGCATGCGCGCGCTCGCCGACGCGGTGATCGTCGGCGTCAACACCGTGCTGCACGACGATCCGCAGCTCACGGTGCGGCGCTGCGCCGGCTCGAACCCGGTGCGCGTCGTGATCGACCCCGAGCGCCGGCTCGACGGCGCTCAGCGCGTGTTTCGTGACGCCGCCGCACCCACGCTGCTCCTCGTCGCGGCCGATCGTGGACGCGCCGGTGAAACGTTCGGCTGCGCCGAGGTCGTGACCGTTCCACGCAGCGAGTGGGGCCTCGATCCGCGCGGGATCCGGCGCGTGCTCGCCGAGCGCGGCCTCACGTGGCTCTTTGTCGAAGGCGGCGGCCTCACGGTGTCGCGCTTCATCTCGGCGGGCGCGCTCGATCGGCTCCAGCTGACGGTCGCGCCGGTGCTGCTCGGCTCGGGCCGGCCGAGCCTGAAGTTGCCCGAGCTCTCCGATCTCACCAACAGCCTGCGGCCGCGCACGCGGCGGTTCGTGCTCGGCGACGACATCATGGTCGAGTGCGATTTCAGTGACTGAAAGCGTGGACGCCAGAGCGTTCTGGACCGTCGAGCCCGGGCGCGGAGAGATCCGCGCGGCGACGCTCGAAGCGCCCGGTCCCGACGACGTCGTAGTGCAGACGCTGCGCAGCGGCATCAGCCGCGGCACCGAAAGCCTCGTCTTCCGCGGCGCGGTCCCGCAAAGCCAGTGGGCCGCA
This sequence comes from Burkholderiales bacterium, assembly GCA_036262035.1. Taxonomy (NCBI): domain Bacteria; kingdom Pseudomonadati; phylum Pseudomonadota; class Betaproteobacteria; order Burkholderiales; species Burkholderiales bacterium. Next base: position 65,773 of record DATAJS010000008.1, read on the forward strand.
ATGCGCTGCCCCTTCCAGGCAGGCGAGTTTCCCGGTCCGGTGAAATACGGTTACGCGTCGGTGGGCCGCGTGGTGTCGGGCCCGGAAGCGTTGCAGGGCCGCCGCGTGTTCTGCCTGCATCCCCATCAGGATCGCTACGTGGTGCCGGCGGACACGGTCACGCCGCTGCCCGATGCGGTGACCGATGCGCGCGGCGTGCTCGCCGCGAACATGGAGACCGCGGTGAACGCGCTGTGGGACGCCGCACCGCGTCTGGGCGATCGCATCGCGGTCGTCGGCGGCGGTGTGGTCGGCTGCATCGCGGCAGCGCTGGCCGCGCGCATTCCCGGCACGCGCGTCGAGCTCGTCGACATCGACGAGCGGCGAGCGGCCGTCGCTTCGAAGTTGGGCTGTGCGTTCGCACCGCCGGAGCGCGCGGCGCACGACGCCGATCTCGTCATTCACGCCAGCGGCAGCGCCGAAGGCCTCGCCACTGCGCTGTCACTCGCCGGATTCGAAGCGACGGTCATCGAGATGAGCTGGTACGGCGATCGCGCGGTGCCCGCGCCGCTCGGCGAAGCGTTTCATTCGCGGCGGCTCACGCTGCGCTCGTCGCAGGTCGGCGCGGTCGCCACCGCGCAGCGCGCGCGCTGGAGTCACCGGCGACGCATGGCGCTCGCGCTCGACCTCCTCACCGATCCGGTATTCGACGTGCTCCTCACCGGCGAGAGCCGCTTCGAAGAGCTGCCGGGCGCGCTCGCGCGCCTCGCCGGCGCGCCGGACGGTGCGCTGTGCCACGTCGTCACCTATTAGCTGAAACAGGAGCTGCACCGTCGTGTACACCCTCGCCGTCTCCGATCACATCATGATCGCCCACAGCTTCAGCGGCGAGATTTTCGGCCCCGCGCAGAAGCTGCACGGCGCGACCTACGGCGTCGAAGTGGAATTCCGCCGCGCCGAGCTCGACGCCGCCGGGCTGGTCTGCGACATCGGCCTCGCCTCGAAAGCGCTGCGCGAAGTGCTCGCCGAGCTCAACTACAAGAACCTGGACGAGCTGCCCGAGCTGCGCGGCAAGAACACGACGACCGAGTTCATGGCGGGCGAGATCTTCCGGCGCCTGCGCGCGCGCGTCGCCGCGGGCGCGGTCGGTCCGGGCACGGCCGATACGCTCGAATCGATGCGCGTCGTGCTGCGCGAGTCGCCCGTCGCGTGGGCGAGCTTCGAAGGCCGATTGCGTTGACGCCGGCGTTCGTCAGCCCGGGTCCTCTCGATCAGCTCACCGGCGGCTATCTCTTCGGCCGCAGGATCGTCGACGGATTGCGCCACATGGGCCGCGCGGTCGACGTCTTCGAGCTCGAAGGAACGTTTCCGGACGGGGACGAAGCCGCGCTGACCTCGGCGGCGCGCACGCTCGCCGCGCTGCCCGACGGCGCGGTCGTCGTGATCGACGGTCTCGCGCTGCCTGCGTTCACCGAATGCCTCGCGCGCGAGACGCAGCGCCTGCGCGTGATCGGCCTGATCCATCACCCGTTGTCGCTCGAATCCGGCCTGAGCGCCTCCGATGCGCAACGCTATGCGAAGATCGAGGCGCGGTTGTGGCCGCTGCTGCGAGGAATCCTCTGCCCGAGCACGGCGACCATGCACGCGGTGATCGCGGCGGGCATTGCGCCGGCGCGCGTCGCCTTGGCGCCGCCGGGCACGGACAAACCCGCTTCGATCCCCGCAAGAACGCGAAGAGGTCCGCTGCATCTCCTCGCGGTCGGCACGATCACGCCGCGCAAAGGCCATCGGGTGCTCGTTGAAGCGCTCGCGCGCTTGCGCGACCTCGACTGGCGGCTCGCCTGCATCGGCAGCCTCGAGCGCGATCCCGCGGAGGCCTCGGCGGTGCGCGCTGCGATCGCGACATCAGGTCTGCAGGATCGCGTCGCGCTGCTCGGCGAGCGCCCGCACGCGGATCTCGCCGCGGCCTATCGCGACGCCGACGTCTTCGTGCTGCCCTCGTATCACGAAGGCTACGGCATGGCGTACGCCGAAGCGCTCGCGCACGGGCTGCCCATCGTCGCGACGACCGCCGGCTCGATTCCCGAAGTCGTACCTGCGAGCGCCGCGCTGCTCGTGCCCCCGGGCGATGCGCTCGCGTTGTCCGGCGCGGTGCGCAGCGTGCTCGCCGACGCGGGCTTGCGCGAACGGCTCGCGGCGGGCGCGGCGCGCGCCGCGGCCGCATTGCCGGATTGGCCTGCGGCGGTGCGCCGCTGGGCCGAGGAATGCGACCGGCTCGCCGCATGAGCGGATTCGACGCGGCGTGGCTGACGCTGCGCGAGCCCTTCGACGCGCAGGCGCGCGACGCGTCGCTCGCCGAGCGCTTCACGACAACGCTGAGCAATACGAAGAGGCGCATCGTCGACCTCGCCGCCGGCACGGGTGCGGCGTTCCGGGCGCTCGCGCCGCTGCTGCGAGGCGATCAGGACTGGCTGCTCGTCGATCACGACCCCGAGCTCGTCGCCGCTCAACAGGATGCAATCCGGCATTGGGCCGCGCGCAATGGATGGGCCTGCGAAGCGCTCGGCGACGGCGTCTGCATACGCGCTGCGAATGCGACATGGATCGTGCGCGCGTGCGCGCTCGATCTCGCGCACGATCTCGAAGCGCTCGATCTCGAAGCGTGCGACGGCGTGACCGCGAGCGCGCTCCTCGATCTCGTGTCCGCCGGGTGGATCGACCGGCTGTGCGCCGTCCTCGCCGCGAACCGGCTTCCGCTGCTCGCGATGCTCAGCGTCGACGGCCGTCGCGTATGGAATCCCTCGGCGCCCGCGGATGCCGACATCGACCGCGCGTTCGTGCGCCATCAGTCACGCGACAAGGGATTCGGTCCCGCACTGGGTGCCCGCGCCGCCGCGGTTCTCTCCGAGCGTCTCGAGCAACGCGGATACGAAGTGACGACGGCGCGCAGCGACTGGCGGATCGGTGCGGACCATCCGGCGATGCTCCTGCGCATGGCCGATGAAGCGGCTGCGGTCACGGCCGAGACCGAACCCGGCATGGGCGCGCGATTCGCCGAGTGGCAGACCGCGCGCCGCCGCCAGATCGATGCCCGTGCGCTCGCGCTCGAAGTCGGTCACCTCGACGTCGTCGGGGTTCCGCGCAGCCGCTGAGTCGATCGGCGAAGCAGCCGTCAATCCACGCTGATCCCGCCCTTGAGGATCACCGACCGCCATTTGGAGATCTCGGCCGCAATCAGGTTCCGGAAGTCTTCCGGTGAGCCCGCCACGCTCTCCGAGCCGAGAGACGCGAGCTTCGGCAGGATGTCGGGTTGGCGCATTGCGTTCACCGACTCGGTGTTGAGCTTGCGAATGATCGCGTCCGGTACCTGCGCCGGAGCGAGCAATCCGTACCAACCGCGTGCCTCGTATTTCGCAAGACCCAGCTCCTGCATCGTCGGCACCTCCGGCAACTCCGCCGTTCGCTTCGGCGACGTGACGCCCAATGCCCGCAGCTTGCCCGCCTTGACGTGAGGCAGGACCAGGACGAGGTTGTCGATCGAGAACGTCACCTCGCTGCCCAGTAACGCATTGATGGCGGGCGCCGCGCCCTTGTAGGCGACGTGAGTGCTCTCCAGCCCGAGCTGCTGCTTCATCAGCTCCACGCTCAGGTGCTGGGGCGTGCCTACGCCCGCCGTACCGAAGCTGGCTTTTTCCTTCTGCGTCTTCAGGAGCGTGACCAGATCGCCGAAGGTGTGCACGCTGCTGGTCGAGCTCACGGTGAGCACGAGCGGCGTCGCGGCCAACAGCGTGACCGGGGTGAGATCCTTGAGCGGGTCGTAGCCCAGGTTCTTGAACAGCGTGACGTTCGGCGCCAGCGGGCCGCTGGCGCCCAGGAGGAGCGTATAGGGATCCCCTCTCGCGTTCTTCGCGACATAGGCGGTGCCAACATTTCCGCCCGCGCCTGCGCGCACCTCGACGACGATGGGTTGCCCGAGCGAGCGCTGCAGCTTGTCGCCGAGCAGACGGGCGAGGATGTCGACGATGCCGCCGGCCTGATAGGGGTTGATGATGCGAATGGGCTTGGTGGGATACGCTTCCTGCGCCTGGGTGCAGGAGGCGCCCATGCAAGCCGCGACTATCGCCACCCACGTCATGAATGCTCGCCGGTCGGTCATGTGTCCTCTCATCGGTGGTCGTCTCGCGTGCGGCGTGCCGGGAGCGCGTGACGATGCTGCGAAGAACGAACGATCTATTCCGCCTCGAGGACGAATTCTAGACGGGGTCGGGATTTCCGGAATGCACCGGCGCGAAACGGACCGGCGTCTGCAAGAGGCGCGCCCTGGGAGGACTCTCCCGAGCGCGCGGGCGGCGCGGCGTCCGTACGGCGACAAAATTGCCTGTCAGGGCTCGCCGTGAGTCAATCGGCCCTCTGCCCGCGATCGGACGGAGCCCGCTACCTGAAACGGAGTCGATGCATGCAAGCGCCGGTACGCACCATACTCGCTGCAACCGATCTGTCCCGTGCCGCCTTTGCCGCGCTGCGTCGTGCGGCGTTGATCGCTCGCGCTCACGGCGCCGCGCTCGAGGTAGTCCACGTCGTTCCGGCACCGCCGCGCTCCGCCGCCTGGGACGAGTTGCGTGCGGCGTTCAGCGGCGTCGAAACCGATCTGCGCAGATCGGTGGCTGAAAATCTGGATGCGATCGTCGCGCAAATCGAGAGCGAAACCGGAGTTCGGGCGCGAACCACGATGCTCGACGGCAAGGCTTTCGAGCAGGTCGCGGCGCACAGCGACGCGACAGGCGCCGATGTGATCGTCGTCGGCGCGCATGGCGAAAACCTGACGACGCCGCTGCTCGGCACGACGGCCCACCGCGTCTTGCGCCTCGCACGCACACCGGTGCTGCTCGTGAAACGCACGCCGGCCGTGGACCATGCCGCAACGCCCGGCTACGGGCATATCGTCGTCGCGACCGACTTCTCCAGCGATTCCGCGCGAGCAGCGACGACCGCGCAGCGCCTCTTCCCGGAGTCGAGCATCACCCTGCTCCACGTGTTCGAAGCGCCGTTCGAGGCGAAGCTGGCGGCCCGGGTTCCGCAGACGACTCTCGACGCCTATCGGCAGCGTGCATTCGACGAAGCGCATCGGGAGCTCGAATCGTTCGCCGCTTCCGTCGGTTTGAGCGACGCGCCGCGCCTGGTTCGTCATGGGTCGCCCTCGATACGCATCCGTGAGTACGCTTCGGACACTTCCGCCGATCTCATAGCGGTCGGGACGGCCGACGTGCCGCGCTTGCAGCAGGCGCTGCTCGGGAGCGTGAGTCTCGACGTTGTAACTCAGGCCGAGTGCGATGTGCTGCTCGCGCGCACTGCCGCGTCCTGACATCGCCATCGCCGGCCGAAGCCGGGCGGCGCCGCGGTTTACCCGTGCACCACCACACCCGCGATGACGGCGACGTCCAGGAGCACCCAGCCGACGCAGGCGAGGTATATGTTCTTGTCCCGCTGCTGCAGACCGTGGCCGAACCACAATAGTGCGGACACGAGATACGCTCCCCATGAGAGCAGCGACACGCCTGCGGTCTGCTGCTCGACCCACACGAGCCAGACCTGCGGAATGGTCATCGCCATGGTGACGAACGACGTGACGGCGAGAATCCGCTTCATGAGCGAGGCCGCCTTGGTCTCACGGACGATCGAAGGGTTCATCTGATGCGGATCCATAAACACCCCATGCCCGGCAGCGCCGGTTTGTCACATGACCACCGGCCTCTGCCAGTATGTACGCTTCCTTCGTGCCGCAGCCGCGCAGCAGCCCCGGTCGCCGGGTCGACAAGGTCCTTGTCGCGCGACTCGACGCGAAGGTTACGCTGAGCGATCCCGCAGCGGACGACCGAAACGCCTGAGCGATGGCCGTCCGCTAGGGAAAACGACAGGAAGACGCTGATGGAATGGATTACCGATCCGGCTGCATGGGTAGCGCTGTTCACGCTCACGGCGCTGGAGATGGTCCTGGGTGTGGACAACATCATTTTCATTTCCATACTCGTCGCACGATTGCCCGAGAAGCAGCGAGCGACCGCTCGCACCGTCGGTCTCGCCCTGGCCGCGGGCAGCCGGGTAGCGCTGCTGCTGTCCATTACGTGGGTGATGTCCCTCACCGAACCGCTCTTCAGCGTCTGGGGACGGGAAGTGTCGGGCCGCGCGCTTATCCTGATCGGCGGCGGTCTGTTTCTGCTGTGGAAGTCGGTGCACGAGATACACGGCGCGATGGAGGGTGGAGAATCCACCCGAACCGGCAAAGCCGCAGCCACCTTTGCCGCTGTGGTCGGTCAGATCGCCGTGATCGATATCGTGTTTTCCCTGGACTCGGTGATTACGGCCGTCGGCATGGTCGACGAAGTGGCGATCATGATCATCGCGATATTACTGTCGGTCGCCGTCATGGTCTTCGCAGCAGGAGCCGTCAGTCGTTTCGTCGAGGCGCATCCGACGATCAAGATGCTTGCGTTGAGCTTCCTCGTTCTGGTCGGTGTCGCTCTTATCGCAGAAGGTACCGGCTTCCATATACCCAAGGGCTACATTTATTTCTCGATGGCGTTTGCCATCGGCGTCGAGATGCTCAACATGCGAATGCGCAGTCGCGCGGCAAACCCCGTGAGGTTGAAGCAGGCCGGGCAGCTGAGGCAGCGGATCGACGTGTGAATCGCGATAGCCGACGGCTCCCCGGCATCACCGCTCTTCCTGGATGAACTGGCGCGCGTGGCGCTGAGTCTCGGCCGTGGCCGGAGAGGCGAGGACGTTCACTGCAAGGAACGCCAGGGTTCGCGTACCGACGACGAGGGCGCTCTCGTCGACGAAGAAACGCGGATTATGGTTCGGCGCGGCCTTGGCCGGGTCCTGATCGCGCGGTGTCACCCCCAGGAACACGTACAGTCCCGGCGTCTCCTTCGCGAAGAACGAGAAATCCTCGGAAGCACCGGCGAGCGGCGCTTCCGACACCCGACCGTCCGCTGCGCGCTTGAGCACCGGCGCCATCCGCTTCGCCAGTGCCTCGTCGTTCACCGTGACATCGTAATTGGGAGTTATCTTCACCGCCGCCGATGCCCCCGCGCTCTCGGCAATGTTGACCGCCGCCAGTCGAATGTCTTCATGAACCTGCCGCCGCGTCGCGTCGGCATAGGTGCGTATGGTGCCCCTCATCTGCACCGTCTCCGGAACGATGTTCGGCCCGGTTCCCCCGTTGATCATGCCGATGGTCACCACCGCGGGAGACGTCGTAAGGTTGGCTCGCCGGCTCACGACGGTCTGCAGGCCGGAGATCATGAACGCCGACGTGGTGATCGGGTCCACCGTATTCCAGGGCATTCCGCCATGCCCCTGCCTGCCGGTAGTCGTGATGTCGAGAAAGTCGCTGCTCGCCGCCGTCGCGCCGGTCCGATAGGACAGCTCGCCCGAGGGCCCCGGCATCACATGGACCGCAAAGACGGCGTCCGGCTTCGTCTGTTTGAACAAGCCCTCTTCCAGCATCAGCTTGGCGCCCCAGCTTTGACCGGGCGGTACGACGCTCGAGCCCTCCTCGGCCGGTTGAAAAATGAACATCACGGTGCCCGGCAGGGTTTTGCGCATGCCCGCCAGCACCTCCGCCGCCGCCATCAACATTGCGGTATGAGCGTCATGACCGCAGGCGTGCATGACGTCGACCTCTTGACCGCCCGTCTTGCCTTTCGCCTGTGACGCGAACGGCAGCCCCGGCGGCTCCTTGACCGGTAGCGCATCCATATCGGCGCGCAGGGCGACCGTTCGGCCCGGCCTTCCGCCTTTCAGTATGCCCACTACTCCGGTGCGCGCCACCCCCGTGCGCACTTCGAGTCCGAGGGCGCGCAAATGCCGAGCGACCAGCTCCGAGGTCCGCGTCTCCTGGTCTCCGAGCTCCGGATGCTGGTGGATGTCCCTGCGCCACGCGATCAGCTTCTGCTCGACCGCGGCGGCCCGCTTTCTTATCTGGGCCTCGAGCGTGTCGGTGTCGGCCTGCGCTGCAACTGTGACGCATGCCAGTACTGCTGCCGCACCAAAAAAGCGCGTCACGCCGGCGATACTGATCTTTCGTTCGCAGCCGTTCATCGTTTCCCCATTTGGCAACCGCCAGACGACCCGACTGTCAGCGTGCTTGCACAAATCGGGCCCCCGGTGCACCGCCGCGACAGCAGGCGAAGACGTGACCGGGCGGACGCGACGGGTCAGTGGTAGCCGCCGCCCGGGTGGACCTTTCCGCGAAACACCCAGTACGAATACACGGTATAGCCCAGGATGATCGGCAGCAGGAACAGAGTGCCGATCATCAGGAACGCCTGTGATTTGGGGCTCGCGGCCGATTGCCAGAGATCGAAGGTATACGGCACGACCATGGGAAAGATGCTGATGGCGAGTCCGAGATAAGCCATCGCAAAAATCCCCATCGCGACGATAAAGGGCGTCGCGTGACGGGCGGTGGCAAGCGACCGCCAGAGTCCCGCGAAAAGCGCCAGCGTGATGAGCGGCACCGGCCAGAGCCACAGCGGATGATCTCCGCCGAACCAGCGCTCGCGTATCTGCGGCTGGAGGATCGGCGTCCAGATGCTGATCATGGCGATGAACGCGGCGACGCCGATCGTGAAGTAGCGCGCCTTGCGCCGCGCCCACGCCTGCAGCTCACCTTCGGTTTTAATGACCAGCCAGCACGCCCCCAGCATGCCGTAGCCTGCGACCAGGCCGGCTCCTGTGAGCAGCGCGAACGGGGTGAGCCAGCCGAAGCTGCCGCCCGAATACGCGCGGCCCTCGACCGGGATTCCCTGAACGAAGGTTCCGAGCACGATCCCCTGCGCGAAGGTCGCAATCAGCGATCCGGCGAAGAACGAGCCGTCCCAGAGATGGCGGCGCTCGGACAGATGCCGGAACTCGAAGGCGACGCCGCGGAAGATGAGGCCGATCAGCATGAAGAGAATCGGGAAGTACACGGCCGGAATCACGATGGCGAACGCCAGTGGAAAAGCCGCGAGCAGCCCGACGCCGCCGAGCACCAGCCACGTCTCGTTGAAGTCCCAGATCGGCGCAACCGAATTCATCATGAGCTCGCGGTCATCCTGATTCCGGGTGAACGGGAAAAGAATGCCCACTCCGAGATCGAAGCCGTCGAGCAGCACGTACATGAATACGCCGAAGGCGAGGATGGCGGCCCACAGCGGAACGAGGTCGAGCGCCATGGTCGTCTCCTAACGGGCTCGCGTCGCGCCGGAGAGCGGCCGCGCGGGCGTCGGAACCGGCGCCTCCGGCTCGGGCTCGGCGGCCGAGCGGAAGCCTGCACTGACGAGCCGGCGCATGAAATAGAACCCCGCGCCGAAGATCACGATGTAGGCGACGACATACACGAAAAGCGACAGTGCGACATCGCTCGCGTTGAGCGAGGGCGTCACCGCTTCGCGCGTGCGCAGAAGCCCATACACGACCCACGGCTGCCGCCCGACTTCGGTGGTGACCCAGCCCGCGAGCACGGCGACGAAACCCAGTGGGGCGACCAGCATGCACATCCACTGAAAGGCGCGCGCATCGGCGAGCCGTCCACGCCGCCACGCCACGAGTCCCGCGACAGTAACGACGAGCATCACGATACCGACGCCGACCATGAGCCGAAACGAGAAGAACGGAATGGCGACCGGCGGCCTGTCTTCGCGCTTCCAGTCCTTCAAGCCGGGAATCACGGCGTTGACGTCGTGGCCCAGGATGAGCGACCCGAGCGCCGGAATGCCGACCTCATAGCGATTGCGCTCGGCGGCTTCGTCGGGCCACGCGAAGAGCAGCAAAGGCATGTTCGCCCGGGTCTCCCAGTTCGCTTCGACGGCCGCGATCTTGGCCGGCTGATGTTCGAGGCTGTTCAGTCCATGCAGGTCGCCGATCAGGATCTGCAGCGGCACGAGGATCGCGAGCAGTCCGAAGCCCATTTTCTGCATGGTCAGACTCTCCTCGACATGGCGGCCGCGCCGCAGGTAGTACGCGGCGACGCCGATCACCACGAAGGCGGTGGTGATAAAGAACGCCATCGTGGTATGCGTCAGCCGATAGGGAAACGACGGTGTGAAGACGATTCGCAACCAGTCCTGCGGGACGAAGCGTCCGTCGACGATCTCGTGACCGACCGGCGTCTGCATCCAGCTATTCGCCGCAAGAATCCAGAAGGTCGACAGCAGCGTCCCCACGGCGACCATCACCGCGGCGAAGAAATGCACGCCAGCCGGCACGCGTTTGCGTCCGAACAGCAGCACGCCGAGAAATCCGGCCTCGAGAAAAAACGCGGTGAGGACTTCGTACGTCATCAGCGGGCCGACGACGTCGGCGGTGAGATCCGAGAAGCGGCTCCAGTTGGTTCCGAACTGGAAAGGCATCACGATCCCGGACACGACGCCCATTCCGAAGGACAGGGCGAAAAGGCGCAGCCAGAACTGGGAAAGTCGCAGATAGACCGCGCGCCCCGTAAAAAAATAGGTGCCTTCCAGCACGGCGATGTAGGACGCAAGACCCACGGTGAATGCGGGCAACAGGATGTGCACCGCTATGACCCAGGCGAATTGAAGTCGTGAAAGGAGCAGCGCGTCAGGCATACAGGTTCCCGGCGGTATGTGCCCTTCGAACAGGGCTCACACCGCGCAGTATCCCAGAATTGGGACACGGTCAGTCGACTCCGAAAATACTCGGGGTCGCGTCACTCGGCGCTCGTCGTGCGGCTGTGGTTGCGGGAAATGAACGGCATGCCGGACACGCTTTGGCCCGACGCGCATGTTACGCACCTTCGGTGGAGTCGGCCCGGTCGCTATTGGGGCCGGAACGGAAACGATGTTGTTTCTATGGAGCCCCTAATCGCAGCGCAGTCCCATCGATAGAATCGAGCCTGCCCGCCCATCCGGAAAAAGGACAAGCATATGTCGTTCATCATTCGTTTTTCGAAGGCTGCAGCCATTGCAGTCGCCACGCTCACGCTGATCGCATGCTCGGAGCTCATGAGCCGCAGCGATTTCGAAGCGCGCGTCAAGGAAAAGGCCGAACACGAAGTTCGTAAGGACATCGGCAAGCCGGCCGCGGTCGACTCTACGGGTGACCTCGTGAAGTGGACCTACGTCAATCGCACGTTCAATATCGACGACGCCAACAAGTTCGACGCCCGCACCGTCGTCGTTTTCAGCCCGTCGCACGACGGCAGTCTGAAGGCCCGGGAAATCCACTTCGAGTGAGCGATCGGACGGGGCGGCTAGCCGGCCGCCCCTGCTCACAGCCCATTCCATAGCCGGCCGATCCGGTCCGGGCTCATGCGGACTCGCCCGCCCTAGCGATACACCATGACCGGTATCCTGGAATGGGTCAGCACCTTGTGGGTGACGCTGCCCATCACGAGCCGCGACAGGCCGCGGCGGCCGTGAGATGCCATGAAGATCACGTCGCACCGGCGCTTTTGCGCCGCCTCGATTATTCCTTCGTAAGACGTGTTCGCTTTCGTGATCACCGCAGAGCAGCGCACGCCGGCTGCCTTGGACATTTTGCCGATCGAGCCGGTCAGTCGCTCGCCCACCGCGCGAGCGCGCTCGTTCCAGTCGCGCATCGCGAACGTATCGACGCTGAAACCGTCGGCGTAGAGTATCGGCGGCTCTTCTACCGCGTGATAGGCAGTCACCTGCGCCCCGACCGCAGCGGCGAAAGCGACGCCCGCCCTCGCCGCCTTCTCGCTCAGGCGCGAGCCGTCCGTTGGAATGAGGATGTGCTTGAAACCGCGGCCGCCGCCGGCCGTGCCTCGCCTCATCAATCTTCCCCCATCAACCCGAACGATTCCCGTGCTGCGGCCTTCAGGCGCTCGTCGAGACTCGCTTCGGTCCGGGTCTCATCGAGCGCGCGGCGCGCCTGACCGATTGCCGACGGCCGCCGGACGCCGGACGGCGCCCGCCGACCACGATTGGCGCTGAGCGCGGGTTTGCGTCTTACCGTTTTATATAACATGTCGTTCCACCTCGTCGTTTAGTCGAGACCGGAGCAGCACCGCTGCCCGCCGTGGCGGCTGCACGCAGAGCTGCGCCGCTTATTGATTCGATGCGAGCGGGCTGCTCGGTGTTTCATGTCGCGCGTCAGCGGGCGATCGCCTGCGGCTGCCGGTATGGGTCATGGTTCCCACGAAGCGGTAACGGGCGTCCGGCAACCTCGGCTTTTTCGCCGGCCAGTGAACGGCGCAATTGCCGTCGGGCTCTGAAAAAGCGCGTCCTCACCGTGGCTTCGGGAATGTCGAGGGCTGCCGCTGCTTCCCGCACCGACAGTTCCTCGCAGGCGCGCAGCACGAACACCGCACGATGGGAAAATGGCAGCTCGTCGATGCACGCCTGTATCCTGCGGCGGACGTCGGATCGCATGAGCAGCTCGTCGGGCGCCCCTTCGTGGCGTGAGCGGGCGTCCGCATGAGATTCGATCGCAGCGTCGAGGTCGCGATCGTCCATGAGAATGACATGCGCGGATTGCGCGCGCTTCCGCAGGCAGCCAAGCGCCTCGTTGATGACGATGCGCACCAGCCACGTCGACAGCTTGCTGTCGCGGCGGAAATTGCGAATGCCCCGATACGCGAGCAGGTAGGCGTTCTGCACGGCGTCGTCGGTGTCGGCATCGTTCCTCAGAATGCGCTGCGCCGTCCGGTGCAGCAACGCGTCGTAGCGACGCACCAGCGCGCCGAAGGCGTGGCAATCCCCGGACGCGATCGCCTGCGTCAGTCGGGCGTCGGCTAACGCCGCCGTGCGCGCGTTGTCCGGATGTGCGTTCACATCGGCGCCGACCGCTTACAGTCGCGCCGGAGCTTCACCTCCGGCGGACTCGTCCAGGACCTCTGCACGTTTGCGACGAACGGCCGGAAGAATCATGACGAGCAGCAGTAACGCCGTGCCGATCAGAAAGCCCGCGCTGATGGGGCGGGTGACGAAGACACTGGGATCGCCGCGGGATATCAGCAGCGCCCGCCGCAGGTTCTCTTCCATCAGCGGCCCGAGCACTACGGCCAGGATCAGTGGCGCAGGCTCGCACTTGAGCTTGATGAAAATGTAGCCGAGAACGCCGAACAGCAGCGCGAGGTGGATATCGAACGGATTGTTGTTGACGCTGTACACCCCGATGGCCATGAATACCATGATGGCCGGGAAGAGTATTCGGTAGGGGACCGTGAGGAGCTTCACCCAGAGACCGATGAGCGGCAGGTTGAGCACGAGCAGCATGAAGTTTCCGATCCACATACTGGCGATCAGTCCCCAGAAAAGCTCGGGGCGCTGCGTCATCACCTGCGGACCCGGCGCGATACCCTGGATGGTCAGCGCACCGAGGATGAGCGCCATGGTGGCGCTCCCCGGGACGCCGAGCGCCAGCGTCGGGATGAATTCACATTGCGAAGCGGAGTTGTTCGCCGCTTCCGGCGACGCGACCCCTTCGATCGCGCCCTTGCCGAACATCTTCGCGCTCTTCGATACCTTTTTCTCGAGTGTGTACGCCGAGAAGCTGGCGATCGTGGGGCCGGCCCCGGGCAATATTCCGAAGAACGCGCCGACCGCCGTACCGCGCATCATCGGATTCCAGCTTTGCCTGAAATCCTTCCACGAGGGCCAAAGGTTCTTCACCTTCTGGAACAGCAGGTCGCGGCTGACGCTGCTCTGCTCCAGGTTGGCGACGATCTCGGCGAACCCGAAAAGCCCCATGGCGATCACGACGAAACCAATACCGTCCGCGAGGCTGGACGCGCCGAAGGTAAACCGCGCCATGCCCGAGTTGACGTCGGTCCCGACGATGCCGAGCAACAGCCCCAGCACGATCATTCCGAGGGCCTTCAGCATCGAACCCTGCACGAGCACGGCCGCGCCGATGAGGCTGAACAGCATCAGCGAAAAGTATTCGGGCGCACCGAACAGGAGCGCGACCTCGGCCAGCGGCGGGCCGAACATGCCGATCAGCAACGTGCCTATGCTTCCGGCAATGAAGGACGCGACGGCCGACATGCCCAGCGCCGGACCCGCGCGTCCCTGCTTCGCCATCTCGTAGCCGTCGAGGCACGTCACGACCGACGCCGACTCGCCCGGCAGCTTCAGCATGATCGCCGTAGTCGAGCCGCCGTATTTCGTTCCGTAATAAATCCCCGACAGCATGATGAGCGCCGCTACGGGGCTCAGCTTGAACGTGAGCGGCAGGAGCATCGCGATCGCCGCCAGTGGCCCGATGCCGGGCAGGACCCCGATCACGGTGCCGACGAATACGCCGATGAAACAGTATGCGAGGTTCTCGAGCGACAGAGCGACGCTGAAACCCAGGAACAGATTGGGGAAAACCGCGGCCAAGGCGTCCATGTCAGCTCCAGGGGAACAGGCGATAGGGAAGCTCGAGCCCGTAGACGAACAGTCCGACGGAGCCTGCGATGAGGACCACGATCAGGAGCGCAAGCTCGAGCGGACGCGTGTCGCGCCCGGCAAGCGAGCTCGCCACGATCAGCGCGAGCAGAGCGAAAACGAAACCGGCCGCCTCGATCAGCAATCCGAAGCCGGCGAAAGCGGCAGACAGCCATAACAGCGCTCGCAAGCCCCAACGTCCGGTGCCCTCACCGTCGACCCGGTAGGATCTGCCGGTGAGGATCGCGCCGAGCACCACACTGATCGCGCCGAGATAGGTGGGGAAATAGCCCGGCCCCATGCGCATCGCCGAGCCCATCGGATAACCGCGCGCGACGAATATCGCGAGAATTCCGAAACCTATGAACATCAAGCCTGCCCAGAAGTCTTCCTGACTCTTGATCCTCACAGCTCTACTCCTCTAGGTGTTTTTTATATCACAGTGTGATGTGTGTGACGGGAATATGCAAGTGAGATTCCCGCCGGGCTTCGGGACCGCGTCCGCGCCGCCTGCTGCTGACGCCGGGCGCCATCCGGGCCTTCCCGCATTTCGGGTCCGTGACGGTATAGCCAGCAACATTACATCACGTTATGATGTATCTCGCACTGATTTCCGGAAAGTCCGGGGCCGCTTCGACCCAGAAAAGCATTCGCCTGCCGGAAACGAAATGCTTACAGCTGCCGCAGCCTGCTCGTGTGCGACGTCTGGGAGCATGCCTACTACATCGACTGCCGAAACGGGCGCTCCGGACAGATCGGCGCGTTCGAGAAGGCGGTGGACCGGGACTTTGCGTCGCGGAACTTCGAAACGTAACGGGTGGGCGCTGGCGGCAAGGCAAGCCTGCCGGCCGGAAGAGAGTCGATTACCTTCCGTCCGGCAACAGTGTGTTCGCGGGTTCCGGACTAATCGTCGAACACTCTTACGCGTAGGATAGTGTCTTGCGAAGCCGACCAGCGCGGGAGACGGGGATATGCGTGCTCAGCTTGACGAGGTCGCACAGGTGCTGGAGCTAGGGACGGAACAGGTCGTGCTCCGGCCGGTTCGCGCCGAAGACCGCGCGGCCTATGTCGATTTCATCTCGCGAATCGATCCCGCGGACCTGCGGCGCAGATTCTTCGATGCGCACGGCCTGTCGCCGCAATCGGATTTCGAGCACCACGTCCGAAAGGACCGCGATGGCGGGACGGGCTTCGTGGCAGTACGCCAGCTCCGGGGGAGCCCCGACGAGATCGTCGGCGAGGCGCGCGTCCACCGCTACCCGGGAGTGCGCGCCGCGGAGCTCGCGATCATCGTGCGCAGCGACATGCAACGTCGCGGCCTCGGGCGCGCGCTCATGCAGAAGGCGATCGAATACTGCGCGGCTCACGGCATGGAAGTGATCGCGCGCATGTTGCCCGACAATGACGCGATGATCGGTCTGGCGAAGCGCTCGGGCATGCAGGTCGAGCATGCGCCCGACGGCCATCTCGCGATCGCTCATCTGCCCGCCGCCTGACGGGCCAGGGCCTTGGGCCGCTCTACGACGCTTCCGGCCGGGCCTGGTCCGGCAGAACGGGCAGCGTGACGACGAACTCGCTGCCCTTGCCCCGGCCGTCACTGTAAGCTCGCACGGTTCCGCCGTGCATCTGCACCAGGCTGCGCACGAGGGACAGCCCGATTCCAAGACCTCCTTCCGCACGATCGAGGGTCCGGTCGGGTTGAAAGAAGAGGTCGAAGAGGCATTGCATGTCCGTCTCCTCCAGGCCGCGCCCGGTGTCCCGGACGCGGATCACTGCGGCGTCCTGACCGACCTGCATCGACACCGTTATCTCGCCGCCGGGCTCAGTGTATTTCGCGGCATTCGTGAGAAGGTTCGAGAACACCTGTGCGAGCCGGCCCGCATCCCCCACCACACGTACGGGCCGCGTCGGCAACGACACGTTCAGCCGATGGCGCCGCGCCGTGATCGCGGGTTTCGACCATTCAAGCGCGTGCTCGATGACCGGCGCCAGGTCGATCGGGCATCGCTCGAGCCGCAGCTTGCCGACCGTCACGCGCGAGAGATCCAGCACGTCTTCGAGCAACCGGCTCATATCGCCCACCTGGCGCTCGAGAATCCGCGCAAGTCCGGCAAGAGCGCTGTCGTTGCCGGCCTTTACTTTCAGGATCTCTACGACGTTGCGCACCGGCGCCAGGGGCCCCCGAAGCTCGTGCGCGAGAATCGCCAGGAACTGATCTTTGCGATGGTCGGCTTCCCGCAGGCGCAGCTCGGTTCCGCGCAGCGCCTGCTCCAGTTTCTTCAGGGGTGTGATGTCCCTCAGGCACGTGATGGCCCCGACGATACCGCCTGCGGAGTCGCGAAGCGGATTGGCGTTCACGAGGACGATGACGCGGCTGCCGTCCCGCCGCAGCAGAGTCCATTCCTCGTCGCGCAGGACCTGGCCCAGGTGCGCGGCACGATAAAGCGGAAGCCCCCGATCTCCGGCGGGCGCAGTCGCACCGGACGGCGCGAAGCCGCAGCCGACTGCATGGGAGCCGGCGGGTAAGCGGAGCAATTCGTGGCGCGAGCATCCCAGCAGCGCTTCGGCCATGCGATTCACTGCCACCAGCGGGAACTCCGGCGGGCTATACGCGACCAGCACCCCGGTCGGTATGTCCTCGACCAGCGTCGCCAGCAGCGCGCCGGCTTCGCTCGGCCCGGATGAGCCCTGCTCCGACTCATCCTCTGTGCTGAGCACCCGGGGCGCCACGGTCGCGGCTGCCTCGGCTGCCGCGATAGTCACGTCGTTCATTTGCCTATTCCCCTTGCAATGCACGATCGTTTTTCGGTTCGGATGATTCTATCACGTCGTGATAGAATTTGAGCGCAGTCGGGCGAACGATGTAGACTCATGAAACATATAGCCAATCGGATTTCATGCCGCTGAAGAAGAAAGAATTTGAGGCTCTGGCCGAGTTCCGCTATCAGCTTCGCCGTTACCTGCGCTTCAGCGAGGAAGTCGTTCGAGCCGAACGCATCACGCCGCTGCAGTATCTGCTCCTGCTCCACATCAAAGGCTTTCCCGGACGGGACTGGGCGACCGTGGGCGAGCTCGCGGAAAAACTTCAGTCGCAACCGCACGGCACCGTGGCGCTCGTTTCCCGTTGCGAAAAAATCGGATTGGTAAAGCGCAGGCCGAGCGCTACGGATCGCCGGCGAGTGGAAATCCACTTGACCGCGAAGGGCGAGCTCATCATCGAGAAACTAGCGCTGATTCACCGCGCCGAGCTGCTCGGCCACAACTTCGCGTCGCTTCGCGACAGCTTCAAGGCGTAGCGCGCCGCTCACGCCTCGTGGCCGCCGTCGACGCGATCCCAGTAAGGCTCCGTGCCGAATCGTTCCAGCAGGTAATCGATGAAAGCCCGCACTTTCGCGGACACATGGCGGTTCGCGAGATAGACCGCGTAAATGTGGCGCTCGAGCGGGATGTATTCGGCGAGCACGGAGCGAAGGCGACTCGCCTGCAGCTCCTTGCCTATGATGAATGTCGGTAAGAGAGCCAGGCCCAGCCCCCGCATTACCGCTTCGGACAGGGCGTCGTCGTCGTTCACGCGCAGGTTTCCGGTCGCCCGGACCGAGATGTCCCCGCCAGGCCCCTGCAATCGCCACGGATCCTGCGGATTGAAATACGTGTAGGTCAGACAATTGTGCGTCTCGAGGTCTGCGGGCGTCCTGGGCACCCCGTGCCGCGCGAAGTACTCCGGCGTCGCGACCATGCGGCGCGTCACCGGGGCGAGCTTCCGGGCGACCATGTTCGGTGCGGGCTGGTCCACGATCCTGATTACGACGTCGTAGCCCTCCTCCGCGAGATCGACGAATCGATCCGTAGTGACCATGTCGATCTTCAGATCCGGATAGGTGGACAGGAATTCCGGGAGCGCGGTCGCCACGTGGAGACGCCCGAACGCGACCGGCGCGCTGATGCGCAGCAATCCGCGCGGTTCCGCGTGCAGACGTCCCACCGCGAGTCTCGCCTCTTCGAGCTCCTCCACGATGCGCGAACAATGCTCGTATAAGACGGCGCCCGCGTCGGTGACGCTCAACGCGCGCGTTGTCCGATTGAGCAGCCGCACGCCAAGCGACTTCTCCAGCTGCGTGACCTGCTTGCTGACGAGAGACTTCGAAAGATCGAGGTTGCGAGCCGCCGCTGAAAAGCTCTTGTCTTCCACTACGCGGGCGAAGATTGCCATCCGCTCGAGATCCTGCATTTCCACCTTCGGCTGATTGTTTCCGAAAGCGGAACAGTATTTCAGAACCGCCGCGCGATCAAACCGCTCCGTCGGCGCCGTCGCGGCCGATGGAATCCGACGGCGCATCGAGCGAGTATCGGGCCGGCGCGTTCGCGCCCGTGGGCTGGTCCAGCAGCACCTCGAAGCCATGCCGTCGCGCATCCTCCACGCACTCGTAAAACAATCCGAACGTGCCTTTTGATCGCCGCGCGCTCCGCTCCGAACGCCACTCCCACGAAAACGCCGCCTTGGTAGGACCCTGTACCGGGACGATACGACACATCGCCATCCTTCTCTCCTTCTCTTCGAATGCTTCGCCACGAGCGCCGCAACCGGCTGCCGGCGCGCGTCGCTTGGTGTTAGATGCTAACGAGACCGCATTGTTCGCGAAAAGCGCCCGCAGCCTCACAAGAGCGTTTCCGAAACCGGCACAGTAGCCTGTTCACGTGGATGAAACAGTGTTGTGCCGTGGCGCCGTCTTATCGGTGCACGACTCGGGATGTACAGTGCTGAGTATGGACATCGCGCATATATCCCTGCACTCGCCGACATTGCTGTTGTTGGTCGCAGGCGCCAGTGCCATCGCTGCCGCAGCCTGTGCCATGGCCGCGCGATTGACTTCCGCGATTCCTCTCATGCAATGGGCTCGCGGCATGGGCGCCCACGCGGTTGCGGCGCTGGTGCTCCTCGCGCCGAGCGCGCCTTATTCCCATGCCGTGCCTGTTATCGCCGGCGTGCTGCTGGTTTACGGCCTCGCAGTTCAAGCGACGGCGATCGGCGGTTTCTTCGGCCGAAAATCTTCCGCGTGGATCGTCGGCGGCTCTTCAGTCCTGGCGCTCGTGGCGCTCACCGGCCTGGCTGCACGTGATCCGGAGACCCTGCAGGGTCTCGCCACGCGAGGCGAATTGCTGCTGGCGCTCTTCGCGCACGCCGTCGGCGGGTCGTTCGCGCTCCTCTACTTCGTGATGCGACGCGTGCGCCGGCTCGCGACACGCGATGCCCTGACCGGCGCACTGAATCGCGTCGGATTTCTCGAGGCCGCCGAGGCGGAGCTCTCGCGTGCGCGCCGGAGCCGTTCCGGGATCGCCACGCTCGTGCTGGATATCGACAGGTTCAAGAAAGTGAACGACCGATTCGGCCACGCGGTGGGGGACAAGGTACTGACAGCGTGTGCCGCCGCGATGCGCCGTGCACTGCGCAAGGAGGACGTGCTCGCACGCTTCGGCGGCGACGAGTTCGTCGTCCTGCTGCCGGCCACTACGGGAGCCATTGCCGCAGACCTGGCCGATCGGTTGCGACGTACGGTGGCCGACGCGACGTATCGCATCGCAGGCCGCGAGATCGAGATCAGCGCAAGTATCGGCGTGTTCGCGACGACGGGCTGTGTCGCGCCGTCACTCGCAACGATGCTCGAGCGGGCCGACGAAGCCCTGCGCGAGGCAAAGCAGGCGGGACGCAACCGCGTGCGGATCGTCGAGCCGGGCACGCCCGGCTCTCGCAGCCGACACGCCTCGTCGCCGCCTGCAGGTCCCGAGCGGCTCCCGATTGCGCAAGCGGTGCCCGTATGACACACGCTCGCAGCGCGCTGTTGCTCAAGCGCCCCTTGCGCGATCGGGTTCGCCTGCGGTGGAACGGGTTCGGCAGTATCGAACAACTCGCGGCGTGCCTGGAGCGGCGCCGCCCGGTGACCATCGATCTGCCGTGGAGCTTCCATCATGTCCTGTGCGCCCGGCTGTCCCGGCGGGCCACGGCGCATGGGTCGCTACGCGTGCAGGGAGGTACGGAACTGCTTTCCGAGCTCGCGGCGATACCGGGCCTGCATGACTTCGCCGACGTAGCGGACTCCGTTCACGCTTCCGACGCCGAGGTTCACGTGTACAGCCCGCCTCCGCGCGTGTCCATAACGTTCAAATAAGCCCCCGGCTTTCACCCGAGCCGCGCACGCGGCGGGTGTCGCACCCAGTACACGATGCCCCGCGCGAAGCGCCGCGGCTTCGGCGTCGCTTCGCTCATTGGGGCGCTTTCGTAAACATGTTTGTTCCATCCGGCCGGCTTATCGAGCCGCGATGCCGACCCTATATTGAAACAGTCGGGCATGGAAAGGAGACATAGATGAAGCGATTCGCCGCGTTCGAAACCCCTGCGGTTACCGCCCGCCTCGGCCGGCTCACGCGCACCGAGGAGACCCTCCGCGCGCGAATCGCAGCTCGTGAATCCGAAGTGACCGCACGCGGCGGCTGGATCAGGACCGATGCGCTGCATCAGCACCTCAGCGCGATCCTGAGGACAGTTCAGAAAGCGATCGACGACACCCGGGCGGAGCTCGATCGGCGGGAAGAGATTGCCGCACCGGCTCGTGCAGCGAACGGCCTATCGATGGGAGCCTGACCATGTACTCGCACCCGTTTGTCTCATCGACTCACGCGGAGGTACCGGCGCTGCTGCGCAGTCGCGAAAGCCGGGCGGATCCGGGCTCCGAATGCGAACGCATTCTCGTGCCGTTCGACGGATCGCGCGCAGCGCAACAGGCGCTCCAGCACGCGATCGCGACGAGCAGGCGCAGCGGCCTGCAGATCGCGGTGGTGAACGTGCAACCGCCGGTCATGGCGGGCGACGTCAGCGCGTTTGCATCGGCCGGCGCTGTCGAGGAGAGCCGAAGAAGCCTCGGTATGGCCGCCTTACGGCCTGCGATGCTGGCGCTGCAAGCCCATCAGGTCGCGCATACCGCCTCTGTCGTGCTCGGCGATGTCGCGTCAGAGATCGCGAGAAGTGCACACCGCTTCGGCAGCACGAAGATCGTGATGGGCACTCGTGCGATGAACGCGCTGCGGAGCCTCTTCAGCCGTTCGGTGTCCCGGCGCGTCGTGAAGCTCACGACGGTACCTGTGACGCTGGTCAAAGCGGGCGCGGAAACGCCGCAAGCGGCATTACCGGCGCCTGCGATGCCGACGTAACAGAGATGATCGTCGGCCCCCGATTGTTTCTCTGCGGAAACGATCTGGTGCCGCCGACGTGATTTATCCCGTTTCTATTTGTAGGCAATATCCGCCGCTGCATCGAGCGGGTGCGGCCACCTGTATGAGGAGCTTTTGCGATGACCATTACTGGAGCCATCTGGCTCACCGAACAGGACTACAACCGCCTGAAGCATCTGCTCGCCGATCTCACGCGGGAGTCGCGAGGCATGCAGATGGGCGTCGAGACGCTGGAGGAGATCCTGGACCTCGCGCGGGTCGTCGATCCCGAAAAAGTGCCCGCGAATGTCGTCACGATGAACTCGCGCGTGCTGTTCGAGGACGTGCGTACGAACGAGGCCGGTACGGTGACGATCGTCTACCCGGCGGACGCGAATCCTTCGGAAGGCAAGATCTCCGTCCTGTCGCCCGTCGGCGCGGCGCTGCTGGGCGAGCCCGAGGGTCGTGAGCTCGAGCTGCCCCTGCCCCACGGCCACTCGCGGCGTATCAGGATCGAGAGCGTGCTCTATCAGCCGGAGGCGCGCGGGGACTACGCGCTTTGAGCGCGCATTGTCGAGAATCGGTATGTACGAAGACTTCCCCATAGAGCAGCTGGCGACCAGCTCGAAGACGCGTTTTCAGCACGGCTTCGCGAGGATGACCATGCACTTGATGCCGCGTATCGACGACGTCGCGCTGGAGGCGACTGCAGAAGGCCTGAAGATCCTGGGCGCCAGCGAAATCGCGCTCGCGGCGCCCGGTGCGGTCATTCGCCAGATCCATGCCGACGACGTGCGCATCGGCAAGCCCGCCGTTCGCATGCTGGACGACGGCAGCGAGCCGGTCATGTGCGTGCGTGCCGCCGTTCCGTACAACACCGCGGAAACGGTCGTGCAGGAGCTCATCGGGCGCGGCGCGACGATCGAGGAAGTCGACTGGCTGCTCGCGCGGCCGGTCGTGCGGGCGCGCGCGCCCCTGCGCCTGCTTCTCGGTTATCCGCAGACGCTCGACACGCTGAGCGGCGGCAGGGCCGAGCTGCAGATGCGGCTCAGCCACTACGATCCGGCGCCCCCCGGGCCCGGGGCTGCTGCATGACGGCGCTTCAGTACAAGCCGTCGACCGTACACGCTCCGAAGTTGCCCGGACTGCACCTGATAGGGGATCTGTACGAGTGCGCGTGCGGCCCCGCACCGATGTTCGACCGCGACTGGCTGCGCCGGCGCTGCCTGAACCTGATACACGGTGCCGGCCTGACTGCGACCGGGGACTACTTTCACAGCTTCGATGGCGGCGGCGTCACCGGCGCGGTCGTGCTGAGCGAATCCCATTTGTCGATCCACACGTGGCCGGAACGCCGTTACGTCACGATCGACGTGTACGTGTGCAACTACAGCTGCGACAACCGGAGCAAGGCGCGGCAGCTCTTCGATCGACTCCTCGAGACGTTCGCGCCCCAGGCCCCCCGGGTCTTCGCGCTCGATCGCGCATGACAGCGGAGACATACGGCATGTACCACGGCACGCCAGCGGCAGGCCACGGCCCATCGGTAGTCAGCGAGAGCCTGAACCGCAACTGCGGCTTTCATTACGCGACCGGAGAGCTGCTCCATCGGCATCGGAGCGACTGGCAGCTGCTCGAAGTCCTCGAAACGCCCGAGTTCGGCCGTGTGCTGCGGGTCGACGGCATCACCATGACGTCCGAGCACGACGAGTTCTACTACCACGAGAATCTCGTGCACGTGCCCGCGCTGGCGCACCGCGGGCCGCAGAACGTGCTCATCATAGGCGGCGGCGACGGCGGCGCGCTGGAGGAAGTGCTGAAACACGCGTGCGTTCGGCACGTTTCGCTCGTCGAGCTGGACCCGGCGGTGATCGAGTTGTCGAGCCGCTATCTGGAGTCGATCCACCGCGGCGCGTTTCGCGACCCCCGGGTGACGCTTCATTTCGCAGACGGCCGGCACTGGCTGACGTCGTGCGAGCACGCATTCGACCTGATCCTCCTCGATCTGACCGATCCGGTCGGACCGTCACAGGCTCTTTACACGGCCGAGTTCTACGAGCTGTGCCGAACGAGGCTGGCGCAAGGCGGCGTTCTCGCATTGCACGTCCAATCGCCGGTTGCCCGGCCGCAGACTTTTGCCCGTATCGCGGCGACCCTGCGGTCGGTCTTCGCGCACGTGCGGCCTTACCTCGTCTACGTGCCTACCTACGGCACCTGGTTTGCGATGGCGACTGCCTCCACGACTGTCGACCCCATCGCCGACAGCGTCGCCGGCATCATGAGCCGATTCGACGAGCGCGCGCTCGGCGAGCTGCGGTTCTACAACCCGGCCACGCATTTCGCCGGTTTTGCATTGCCGAATTTCGTTCTGGATCTGCTGAGGCAGGACGTCGCGATCGTCACCGACGCCGGCGAACGCCTCGACGGTCATCCGGAGTTTGATTGCTGCTGTCTCGCGCAACGGCCACCCAGCGCCGTCACGAGCACGACCGCGGCGGAGCCCCGATGCCCAAACGCTGTATGACAAACCGCGCCCGGCGAACGTGCGTCTTCGCCGGGCCCTCGACAGCCGGCCAGGCGATCGAGGGATTCCAGCTGCGCCCGCCGGCAACCCGCGGCGCTCTCATCGACGCCGTCCGCGACGGCTACACGCAGCTCGCATTCATCGACGGAGCGATCGACCTCGGCGACCAGGTACCGCTGCGTGAGCTCAGGGAAGTTCTGGCGATGCCCGAAATCAGGCTGTACGGAGCGGCGAGCATGGGTGCGATCCGCGCGGTCCAGCTCGCTCAGTGCGGTATGCGAGGGGCCGGACGCGTCTTCCGCCTGTTTCGCCGCGGTGCTCTGACCGATAGCGACGAAGTTTTCGTGCTGCATGCGCCGGCCGCCTTGCGCTATCGGCCGCTGACGCTGCCCCTGATAAACATCCGGTTCACGTTGCGGTCGTTGCGACGTTACGGCGAGATCAGCGCCGCCGAAGAGCGTGCCATAGGCGCGTACATGCGGGACATCCCGTGGTTCGACAGGGACAAGCACTCGGTAATCGCAGCGGTCTTCGCGATATGCGGCAGCAATCGACGCGCGCGCGTGATGAACAGCTTCGAATGCGCATACCGCGACGTAAAACAGCAAGACGCGCTGTCTCTGCTTTCGATGCTGAAGTCGAAAGCCCCAACATATCCAGGAGCCGCACGACGTGAATGTGTGGGAATTCGTCAATAGACTTCATTGCTCACGCGACCATTGGCGCTGGCGTCAGAAAGACGCACACGACAACGTCGTCCGTGAATCGACTCCGTTCCCGTTATTTCTGAGCTGCCTGGCCGACGCGCGCCTGCACGGCTTCGACCTGGCGATCCATCCGTTCGCGCTCGTGAACGAGTGAGGTCATTGCGGCGGTATCGGAAACAGCGTGGTTCCGGTTGACCGGCTTATCCGATCGCCCGTGTTGTCCGATCATCGGTCGTCGGGTGCAGACACAGCCGCTCTTCAAGGAGGTGCAGATGAACCGGTGGCGACTTAGATCCGAGCTCGTTTGGGCCGGCAGCGAAACCGTAAGTGAGCTGCTTTTCAATCTAGAGCATGGCAAGCGCACTGTAGTGAAGCTGCCGTTCGACTGCCATCCGCTCCTGTCCAGGGCCCTGTACGGAGCCGCGAGAGTCCGCGGACGCATCGATGTCACGGCGGATTCGACTCTGCTTCTGCGGCTGGCCGCGCTCGATGAGTTCGCTGTCCTCGGGGACCTTGCGAATCCCGTCCGCGACAGCGGCACACGCCTTCGCTTGATAAGCCCGCGTCCGCACCTCGTGTTCAATTTTCGCGCCGACGGCCCGGTCATCGCGGGTCGCAGCCCGCGCGACCTGCAGCTCGCGTCGTCGCGCATCGCATGAAGCATCGTTTGACGGTCCTCGCTGCCACTGATCTTTCCGGCATGGCGTTCCTTGCGGTCCGGAGGGCGGCTGCGATCGCGCGGGCGCGCGGCGCGAGACTCGAGCTTCTGCACGTGATCGACTCGTTCTCGACGGCGTGGGCGGACGCTCATCTCGCGTCGAGCCCCAACAGCTCCCCCCTCACGCTACCGGCCGAAGAGGGGCTGACGGCGATTGCGGCAGCGGTCCGGACGGAGTTCGGCCTGCGCGCAAACGGTGTGGTGGTAGACGGCAAACCGGCGGTCGAGATCGCGGCTCGCAGCGAAGCGGTCGATGCAGATCTCGTCGTGCTCGGGGCCCGCGGCATGAATCCCGGCCTGACGCCCTTGCTCGGCACGACCGCCCAGCGCGTGCTGGCGCGCAGCCGCAGGCCGGTCCTGTTGGTGAAGCGAGCCGGCGCAAGCGATCAGATGAACACGCCCTATCGACACATCGTGGTCGGTTCCGACCTCTCGCCCGACGCCGCGGCGGCGACGCACTGCGCGCGCGCGCTATTTCCTGACGCGACGGTCACGCTGCTTCATGCGTATGAGGGGCTTTGCCAGGCCGAGCCAGAACAGCCGCCGGTCGAGACCGATGAAGCGGGCGTGGGCGGGACCGAACCGGTCGACAGGCGCCGGGAATTGGAAGTGTTCGCCGAAAAAACGCGAAACACGGACGCATTCCGCGTCGTCCGCCATGGGTCCGCAGCCCGACGCATCTGCGAGTACGGGCGCGACAGCGCAGCGGACCTGATCGTCGTCGGATCCAAGCGCACGTCGTTGCGTCGTCGGTTAGCGATCGGCGGCGTCAGCATGGACACGATCGTCGCGGCGGACTGCGACGTACTTCTCGCGCGGACGCCGCCCAACATTTTCCTGAACCGTTAAGGGAGTACTCATGAATTCGATCCAAAAGGCAGTAATACTCCTGGGCATCGGCGCTCTGCCCCTCCTCCTCCTGTTCATGCACGGCATGGGCTACAAGGGAATCGGCGTCGCCGCCGTCGCAGGCATAGCGTTGATCGGCGGGGTGGTGCATGCACTGCGAGGTGCGCGCTGAAAGGCGGCCTCGGTCGTGCGACCGGACCCGAGCGTGCCTGAGCGATCGCATGTCCATCGTTACCGCTCTGCACGGCCCGACGCTGCTCGTGACGTTCGCAGTGACCAATCTCATCATGGCCGCGGCCATCTGGCTGCGCTTCCTGCGAACGGCCCGCGCAGGCTTGCGGCCATGGGCCTGCGGACTTGCCGCCCAAAGCGTCGCCGCCACGCTGCTGCTCGCGCCGTTCGAGTCCGAGAAAGCTCTGCTGGTCGTTGCCGCCGTGGTCCTCGCGCTCGGCGTTAGCACCCAGATGCTGGCGGCCTGCTCGTTGCTTCATCGGCGCGCGCCGACCTGGCTCCTCATCACCGCGCCCGTTCTCGCGATTGCCGCATTCGCGCAGCCGGCGTTCGCGGGCCACAGCTCGCTGCTCCTGCAGCCGCGCTTCGCGGCGCTCCTGCTCGCCTTTCATTGCATCACGACGGCCTCGTCGCTGGCGTTCGTGATTGCCGCGCGCAATACCGACTCGATCTTCCGTCGATGACGTCATCCGACCGGGCGTGTCATGTTCACAGCACGGCGCCCCGGGTGCCCGTGCCGAGTATCGGCACCACGTCGTGATGCGCTGATGCGCTCTCCTCCGCGCTCGCAGGCCACCTCGAGCGTGGACGGATATGTTCGTGCAGCCTGCTGCATAATCACCGTGCCCTCCGGCCTCGGTGAATGGAATGATGCGCATGGATCTCGACGACATCGCCGTATTCGTCAAGGTGGTGGAAGCCGGCAGCTTCAGCCAGGCCGCACGCCTGCTCGGGATGCCGAACACCACCGTCAGCGCGAAAGTGGCCCGACTCGAAAAACGACTCGGGGTGACGCTCATCCGTCGGACAACCCGCAAGCTCCATATAACGCGCGCCGGGCAAGCGTATTACGAGCGATGCCGGCGCGGCTTGACGGAGATCGAGACAGCCGAGGCGCAGATCACGTCGGCCGCTACCGAGCCCCGCGGCACCTTGCGAATCAGCGTCAACGTGTACCTCGCCCACAGCGTGCTCCCGGCCCTGATTGCCGAGTACACGAGACGATACCCCGGCACCAATGTCGAAGTTCGCGTGGCGAACGGGCTGGCCGATCTGCTCGCCGAGGGCATCGATCTGGGGATCGTGGCCGCGGAGCTCAAGGACTCCACCCTGGTGGCCCGGCGCTATCTGACATTTTCCTTCGGTCTCTGGGCCAGCCCGCACTATCTGGAGAAGCACGGGACACCGCGGTCTCCGCCAGATCTGAAACACCACGAGGTCCTCGCTTTCTCTCCGCTGTGGAAAGGCCGGATCCGGTTGAACGAGGGGCGGCATTCCTTCGAATTGCCCGCCCGCGGTCGCATTTCGGTCGACGATCCGGAGGCGCTGCGAGAGTTTCTTGTGGCCGGCTGCGGCATCGGCACATTGCCTGACATCCTGGCGCGAGAGGCTGCCCGCGCGGGCGAGCTCGTACGGGTTCTGCCGCGCTGGAGCTCGTCCGCCGGCGCGGTATCGTTCGTGTATCCAAGCCAGCCTTTCGTGCCGGCGAAAGTCCGGGCGTTTATCGATCTCGCGCTCGAGGCCGAAAAGCACCTGAAGTAGCGGCTCGCGGCGCTGCGCCCGGCGCGCGCGAGCGCAGGTTCCCCGCGCTACGAGCGCTTTGCCGCTTCCGGGTGTTCGGCGGCGTCCAGCGACTCGCGAAGCACCGACGCGCGCAGCAGCAGCGTATAGGTGATCGGCGTGGTCACCACCACGAACGCCACGAGCACCAGCTCGTTCAGCACGAGCCTGGACTGCAGCGTCGAAAACAGGATCATCGAGCCGAGGGCGACGAATGCGGTCCCGAATGTCGTGCCCAGTGTAGGTGGATGTATGCGCTCGTAGAACGTGCGCAGACGAATCAGGCCGATGGAGCCGATCAGCGCAAAGATCGCGCCGGCCAGGATGCACGCTGCAGCGATCACGGCAACCAGGGGCGACAACGCAGCGAGTTGTGTCATTCGATCACCTCTCCACGCAGGAGAAACTTGGCAAGTGCGGCGGTGGAGACGAAACCGAGCGCGGCGATGACGAGGGCGATCTCGAAGTACATGCCCGAGCCCTCGCTCACGCCGAACACCAGCGCCAGCAGCATTCCGTTGACGTACAGGGTATCGAGCGCAAGGATACGGTCTTGCGCTCGCGGTCCGAGCATTGCGCGCCAAAGCGCGCACGCCATCGCCACACCGAGCAATACCTGCGCGGTCAGAACCGCGGCATTCAGGAGCATCAGGCTCATCCGAAGATTCCCAAAAGACGACGTTCGTAGCGATCCCGTATGACGTGCACCCACTCGGCCTCATCGACGAGATCGAGAACGTGCATCGTCAGAACGCCCGCAGCCGAGTCGTAGCCCGCCCACGCCGTCCCCGGCGTGGACGTGATGATGCACGCGAGTATCGCCAGGCCGCGGGGATCGCGCAGCTCGAGCGGTATCTTTACGAACCCCGCTTTCCGGCGCCGATCACCCGGCCGTAAGACGATCCACGCGACGGCGAGGTTCGAACGCACGACGTCCGCGAGGGCCACCACGAGCAGCCCGAGCGTCAGCCTGAGCTTCACGCGACCTGCCTGCGGTGTCTCGACCGCCGCGAACGCCAGCACGCCGGCGGTGGCCACCGCCGCGCCGAGCAGCACGTCCGCGGCCGTCATGGCGCCGTTCAGAACGAGCCACATCGCAAGCAGCACGGCCCAGAGCAGCGGGAAGCGAAGCCTGGCGCTCATCGGGTGTGAACCACTCCGCGGACGTACTCGGCCGGCGCGTGCAGCGATTCGGCGGCGGCCCTGAGGTATTCCATGACGCTTCCGGCGCCCACGGTCATCGCGACACACAGGCCGATCAGGAGAAACACCGGCGCGATTTCGACGACCCGAACGCTCACGACCTGCGCGTCGCCCACCCAGAAGCGGCGAACTCCCGCGCGGGCAAGCGCGACGATGGCGGCAAAGCCCGACACGATCAACAACGCGAACAGCGACCACGCCGCCCCGGAAAGGCGATCGAGATCGAAGAGCGCGTGCAGCAACCCGAATTTGCCCACGAACCCGGCCAGTGGCGGCAGGCCGGCCAACACGACTGCGCACAGCACGAAGGCGCTGCCGAGCAACGCGAGCGAACCGGGGATGGCGAAGCCGACCTCGGCCTCCTGCGGGAGCTCTTCCTCGGGCTCGATGTACGCCTCGGCGGTCACCGCAAGAATGTCCGCGCCGGGCGCCCGCCCCCGCTCGAGCAGCTCGACGAGCAGGAACATCGCGCTCACGCCGAGCGTCGACGCCGCCAGGTAATAGAGCGCGGCGCTCGTCACCGCGACATCGCGCACGGCCACCGCGGCGAGCAGTGTGCCCGCAGAGACCACGAGGCTGTATGCGGTGACGCGCCGCAGGTTCTGCGACGCCATCACGCCGATCGCACCGAACGCCAGGGTGACCAGCCCGCCCGCCATGAGCACGTCGGCCCCGTACGGTTCGACGGTGCCGTCGTCCACGAAAAACAACAGCCATGTCCTCAGGACCGAATACACCCCCACCTTCGTGAGCAGGGCGAACATGGCCGCTGCGGGCGGGCTCACCGCCGCATACGTGCCGGGCAGCCAGAAGCTGAGCGGCCACATGCCCGCCTTGACGAGGAAGGCGACGGCGAGCAGCGCGGCGCCGGCGTCGAGCAGCCCGCGGTCCGCCGACGCAACCGCAGGTATGCGCACGCTCAGTTCGGCCATGTTGAGCGTACCGGTCGTTCCATAGATGAGGCTCGCCCCGACGAGGAACAGCAGCGAAGCCAGCAGGTTTGCGGCTATGTAGTGCAGGCTGGCGCGCACGCGCGCCGTCCCGGCGCCGTGCAGCGCGAGCCCGTACGAAGCGACCAGGAGAACCTCGAAGAATACGAAGAGATTGAACAGATCGCCCGTGAGGAACGCGCCGTTGACGCCCATCAGCAGAAACTGGAGCAGCGCGTGGAATCGCGGGCCCGCGCCATGCCAGCGCGCCATGGAGAACCATCCCGCTGCCAGGCCCAGAACGCCGGCGAGCAGCACGAGCGCCGCGGAAAGCCGATCCGCCACGAGCACGATGCCGAAAGCGGACGGCCAGTCGCCGACGCGGTACACCAGAGGTCCGGCCCCCGCCACGGCGGCGACGAGCGCTGTCGCGCAGGCGATCAGCGCCAGGGCGGCGCCGAGGCTGATCGCGGCCTTGAACTCGACGCGACGCTCGTTGACCAGCAACAAGGCCGCCCCCGTGAAGAGCGGCAGCACGATCGGCAGGATCGGCAGGTGCTGCGCGAGGCTCATTCGTCGGGCTCCCGCCCGTCCACATGGTCGGTGCCGGTCAAACCGCGAGCGGCGAGCAGCACCACGAGCAGCAGAGCGGTCGTCGCGAAGCCGATCACGATCGCCGTCAGCACCAGCGCCTGCGGCAGCGGATCGGCGTAGTCGGCCGCGGCCTTCGCCCCGGCTTCCACGATGGGCGCCGCCCCGGCGCGCAGCCTGCCCATCGCGACGATGAACAGGTTCACCGCATACGAGAGCAGCGACAGGCCGATCATCACCTGGAACGTGCGCGGCCTGAGCACCAGCCAGACCCCGGAGGCCGTGAGCACGCCGATGGCTGCCGCGACGATGAGCTCGTTCACGTCTCTTCCTCTGCGCGGTGCGCTCGCAGCGATTGGTGCGCGAGCGCGATGAGCATCAGTACCGTCGAGCCGAGGACCACCATGAACACGCCGATATCGAAAAAGAACGCGCTGGGCAGGTGGACGTCGCCGAGCACGGGCAGCCGCGCGTGGAGCACGTGCGAAGTCAGGAAAGGGTGTGCGAAGAACCATGCGCCTGCGCCCGTCGTGCCGGCGATGAGGAGGCCGGCTCCGACCAGCGCGACGGGCTTCAGGACGAGACGGCTTTCGATCCATCGCGTGCCGCCAGCCATGTATTGAACGATGAGGCCGACCGCGACCGTGAGGCCGGCCACGAACCCCCCGCCGGGAAGGTTGTGCCCCCTCAGCAGCAGATAGGCGCCGAGCACGATCGAGCCGGCGAGCATCAGCCGCATGAGCACTGCGGGGACGAGCATGTCGTCGGCGAGCGCGCGCGCGCCGTGTGTGCGCTGCTGCGGCGGCGGCCGCATGCTCTCCACGGCCGGCCGGAACCGCCGCAACAGCGAATAGACCGCGATCCCGACCGCGGCGAGAACGGTGATCTCGCCGAACGTATCGAATCCGCGGAAGTCCACGAGGATCACGTTCACCACGTTCGTGCCGCCGCCGTCCGGCACAGCGTGCTTCACGAAGAACTCGGAGATGCTCTGCGGCAGCGGACGAATCATCACCGCATACGCGAGCGCGGACAGGCCCAGCCCCGCCAGCACCGCAATGGCCAGATCCCGCGCACGCCTCGGCAGCGCCGCCAGCGCCCCGGCCCGCGTGTGCTCGAACGGAATGCGTTTCGGCAGCCAGCGCAGCCCCAACAGCAGCAGCACCGTCGTGACGATCTCGACCACGAGCTGCGTCAGCGCAAGATCGGGCGCGGAGAGCCACATGAAAGTGAGACACGTGGCGAGCCCTGCCCCGCCGGCGAGGATCAATGCCGCGAGCCGGTGGAACTTCGCCAGCACCGCGGCGGCGAGCGCGCACGCGCCGCCCACGGCCCACAGGAGCGTGAACGCGATGTCCGGTCGAGCGACGGCGAAGCCGATGGACGGGGCGCCCGCCGCGGCGATCGCTGCAAACGCGAACGCGAGCGCGACCAGGAGTATCGATCGAAGCTGCGCCTGAAGGCGTTCGGTGCCGACGGCGCGCTCGAGCCATGCCGCCCAGCGCACCGAGACCGCCATCATGACTGCGTCGAAGATGCGGCGCGCGTCGAGCTTCAGGAGCAGCGGCATCCGACCGGAGCCGGCGGCCAGCCGCCCGCGCAACGAGAGATACAGGCCCCCGCCTCCCGCAAGCGCGAGCACGCTCATGACCAGCGGCGCGTTGAGTCCATGCCATACGGCAAGGCTGTAGGTCGGCGTCTCCGCGCCGAGCACGGCCCGCACCGCCACGTCGAGAAACGGGCCGATCGTGAGGGCCGGCACGACGCCTACGACGACGCAGGCGAGCACCAGGACGTCGATCG
The DNA here is from genome assembly GCA_036262035.1 of Burkholderiales bacterium. Classification (NCBI taxonomy): domain Bacteria; kingdom Pseudomonadati; phylum Pseudomonadota; class Betaproteobacteria; order Burkholderiales; species Burkholderiales bacterium. Next base: position 98,472 of record DATAJS010000008.1, read on the forward strand.
GCGCGCGCATCCATCGCGGCGGCTCCTGGGGCTTGCGCGGAAGGTCCGTCGCGTCCGGCCCGAAGAAGGCGCCATGGATGAAGCGTACCGAGTAAGCGACGCTGAACATGCCGGCCGTGGTCGCGACGTACGGCAGCGTCCGATCGAGCCAGGGAACCGGACCTTCGACGTGCAGCGACTGCGCGAAGAACATCTCCTTGGACAGGAAACCGTTCAGCAGCGGCACGCCTGCCATCGCCGCTGCGGCGACGATCGCGAGCGTGGCCGTTATAGGCATCGCCCGCCGCAGGCCGCTCAGCCGGCGAATGTCGCGAGTCCCGGTCTCGTGGTCGATGATCCCGGTCGCCATGAAAAGGGAGGCCTTGAACGTCGCGTGATTCATCATGTGGAAAATGGCCGCGACGGTCGCGAGCGGGCTGTTCATCCCCAGCAGCGCAGTGATCAGCCCGAGGTGGCTGATCGTCGAATAGGCGAGCAGCCCCTTGAGGTCGTTCTGGAAGATGGCGATGTAGGCGCCGAGCACGAATGTGACCATGCCCGCCAGGCCGACGGTCCACATCCAGAGGTCGGTTCCGCCGAAGACCGGCCAGATCCGCGCCAGCAGGAACACGCCCAGCTTCACCATCGCCGCCGAGTGCAGGTACGCCGAGACCGGCGTCGGCGCGACCATCGCGTTCGGCAGCCAGAAATGGAACGGGAACTGCGCGCTCTTCGTCAGCGCCGCGATCAGGATCAGAACGAGCGTGGGCGCGTACAGCGCGTGTGATCGAACCTCGTCCCCGGAAGCGAGCACCACGTCCAGGTCATAGCTTCCGACCACGTGACCGACCAGCAGGACCGCCGCCAGCAGGCATAGCCCGCCCGCCGACGTCGTTATGAACGCCATGCGGGCGCCGTCGCGCGCGGCGGCGTTGCGGTGCCAGTAGCCGATCAGCAGGAACGAGAAAAGGCTCGTGAGCTCCCAGAAGAACACGAGCTGCAGCAGATTGCCCGAGAGGACCACCCCGAGCATGGAGCCCATGAAAGCGAGGAGGAAACAGTAGAAGCGCGGGATCGGGTCGCGCGGGCTCATGTAGTAGCGCGCGTATACCACGACCAGCAGCCCGATGCCGGTGACCAGCATGGCGAACATCCATGCATAGCCGTCCATGCGCAGAGAGAAATCCACGCCGTATGCCGGGAGCCACCGAATCGCCGCGTGGACTGCACGCCCGGCTGCGATCTCCGGAAAAAGCGCGGCTGTAACGATGAGCGCAGCGCACGCGATGCCGGCGGCGAGCGTCGACTCGAGCTTCGAAGCCGTCTGCGGAAGGAGGATCGCTGCGGCGCTTCCGACAAATGGAAGCGCCAGCAGGACGAAAATGAACGTGTGCGCGGTCACCGGCTAGTCGTCGCTCGATATGAGAGGCGACCGGTGCGTATGCGCGCCGCCCGCTTTCAGGGAACCCACCCCTGCGGCTGCCCGCAAGCGTTCGACCCGATTCGGTGCGTCAGCGAGGCCGGTCCCCCGCCGAGTATAAACGCAGGCCAGGCGATCGGCTCATCGCGTACCGAGGCCTTTGATCGCGCGGTTAGCCGGCGCGGGACACCGGCGCGCGGACGACGAGGACGTCGCGGTCAGCGCGCTGTGCCAGGTCGTGGCTCACGCTCGCCCCCAGCACATCGGCCCACCACGACTGGGTATTCCTCACGACGACGATCAGGTCGGCGTCGAGCTCGGCCAAAGTCCGCAGAACGCCCGGGACGGGCCAGCCGTATCTCACGAGCGTCCGTGCCGGGTTGATCGCCGAGTGCCGATCGAGCAGCGCCGCCATGCCGCGCGCGGCTTCGCGCTGCGCGTCGACACGGTGTGGCGCGATATCGGCTTCCGGAACTCCCGCCCACTGCAGCTTGCCATCGAACAGCGCGCGATAGACGTGCAGCAGCGTCACCGCAGCGTTGGGAGCGATTGCTTTTACCGCCGCGAGCGCTCCCGTGATGTCCGTCTGCAAGTCGGTCGCAACGAGGACGCGCTCGTACGGCGATTGCGGGATACCCGCAACGACGAGCAAGGGCGCCGCTGACTTCCGCAGCAACCCGCGCGCAGCGCGGTCGAGGTACGGGACGATGAACGGCAGCGGCTTCCTGCGCTCGACCAGGACGAGGTCCGAGGCCTTGGTCAGCGCCAGTACGTCGTCTTCCCGAGCGGGCCTGACGATCGTCGGGCGCGGATGGGCGCCGGCCGCGATGAGCTCCGCCCGCTTGTCGGGCGCACCCCTGCCCTCGCCCGAGCTGCTCACCAGGATCAGCCGTTCGATCGGCGTCGCGCCGGCGTTCGGAACGGGGCGCACGACATCGCGCAACACGCCGGTGCCGCTTAAACCGAAGCCGTCGCTCACGATCTCCCGTGAGATCCCCAGGTCCGCTCGAGCAATCGCAGGCTGCAGGCCTATTACGTTCCGCAATCTGTTCATATCGTCAAAGATAGCCGCCTCCTGTCGGGTTGATTAGTACCGTTGCATGAACAACTGTGTTCCGCTCCGTGCACAATCGCGCGCGGACAGCTTCGATGACGGAGCTGCGCCCCGCGTCTGCGGGGCACAGCGTCCTCAAGGCGTCACGCGTGAGCGTGCCCGCCCGCCCGATACGTGCTTCGTGCGGTATCGACGCTGGGCGCGGTAGCGCCGGTCTGCGCCAGCACGAGCAGGCCGCCTGCGATGGCGAGGTTCTTCATGAAGCTGATCGTCTGCGCCGGATCTGCGAAATCCATGTGGAAGAACACGGCGGCGACGATCGAGAACGCGGCGAGACCGACCGCGGTCAAGCTCGTTTTGAAGCCCGCGATCAGCGCGAGCCCGCCCAGCAGCTCCACGGCGATGACGGCAGGCAGCAGCATGCCGGGCACGCCTGCCGAGTCCATATAGGCCTGTGTGCCGGCGAACCCGCCGATCTTCGTCCAGCCGGAAATGATGAAAATGTGCGCCAGCAGAAAGCGGCCGGCCAGGTTCAGTACGCGATCCATATCGTTCTCCTTGACTTGAATGTTCAACTTCAGCGCGCACGCTGTCGGCGACCGTCCGCGTCAGTCGGAACCGACTATGCGAGCTGCGGCGTCACCCGCGCGCCACTGCGATCCGTCGGCTGCGCCCGGCCGGTCTCGAACAGAAACCACGTGCGCTTCTCGGCCTCGTCGATGAGGTTCTCCAGCAGGCTCGCCGTGGCCACGTCGCCGTACTCGTCCGCCACCTCGTGAGCTTCTCGCAGGGCTTTCGCAAGCGCCCTGTTGTCCGCCTCCAGCTCACGCAGCATCTCGGCAGCGGAGACCGATTCGCGATCGTCGTCGGGCACGCGCTGGAGTCGCGCGACATGTCCGATCGAGCGCAGCGTGCCGCCTCCGATCTTTCTCACCCGCTCCGCGAGCTCGTCCGTCGACGCCAGGAGCTGCGAGGCCTGCTCGTCGAAGAGGATGTGATAGTCGCGGAAGTGCGGGCCGCTCACGTGCCAGTGAAAGTTCTTGGTCTTCAGGTACACCGCGAACGTGTCGGCCAGCGCCTTGTTCACCGAATCGGCGATGGCGGAAGCCGCCTTCAGCGGCAGATCTCTCGCACTCGTCAGCCGGTTCGCCGACCAGCGCTGTTGGCTGGTCTGAGTAGCGGTAGTCGTAATCATGTAGGTCTCCTTTTGTCGGTTGATCTGTTATTCGATCGGTTCGTCGCGTGCATCCTCCGCGCTCGAGTGCCGCTCGTACGCGTAGAACGCGATCGGATCGCTCGCCGGGAAGGTCGATTCCAGCGCCGCGTCGAGCGCGCGCTCCATACGGTCTTCTCGTGTCATCTTGTCTCCTTGCCAAATTGCGCAGGCAGCCGGGTCGCGTTGCGCGTATCGTCGCTGCGCTGCATGAGTCCTACTGTAACGCGGCATGCCGTCCCTGATTAGCCGGTTCGGACGGGAATGTTTATGCAACACCGCGGACAATCCGACGGCTGAGGCGAGCGTCATCACGGCAGGACCAGATCGTGCATCCTGCTGCACAGTCTTTTCCGCGGGATCTTCGGCGCAAAACCGACGCACTAACGTCTTTTGCAGGCCCATCGATGCCTGCTGCAGTTCGTCGGCATCGTCAAACACAGGAGCTCATATGACCCACTCGATCGCCGTGCTCGTCGGCAGCCTTCGCCGGGATTCCTTCAATCGTCGGCTCGCATCGGCGCTCATGAAGCTTGCGCCGTCGGATTTCTCGTTCACGCAACTCCAGATCGGCGACCTGCCTCTCTACGATCAGGACGACGACGCAACACCCGCGGCAGCCGTGAAGCGCCTGAAAAGCGAGATCGCGGCGGCCGCCGGCGTGCTCTTTATCACGCCCGAGTACAACCGGTCCGTTCCGGGTGTGCTCAAGAACGCCATCGATCATGCGTCTCGGCCCTACGGCCAGAGCGCGTGGGCAGGCAAGCCTGCCGGTGTGATCGGCGTCTCGGTGGGCGCTATCGGCACTGCGGTCGCGCAGCAGCACCTCCGGAGCATCCTCGCCTATCTGGACATGCCCACATTGGGCCAGCCCGAGGCCTTCATTCAGATGAAGGAGGGTCTGTTCGACGATGCCGGCGACATCGGACCCGGCAGCAGGCAGTTCCTTCAGGACTGGATGGACCGCTACTGCGCCTGGGTGAAGCGGCACACGCCACTGTCGTAGCTCCCTCCGCGCATTCCCGAAGGGACCCGGCGTGCGGTTACCGCGCGTCGCGCCCGAAGCGCCGCCACACGAAAAGCGCGCCGGCAAGGAGGAACGCCGATACGGCGACCAGGCCCGCGACCGTGTCCGGCCGCGGCGTTCGAATCGCTGCTTCGGCGCGATCGAGAAACACGATCGTCAGCACGAGCGCGGGCGCAACGCCGATCGCGGTACTCACGAGGAAGTCGCGAAATCTCAAACGGGACGCGCCGGCCACGAGATTCACGACCGGGAACGGCGCGATCGGCAGCAGGCGGATGACGGCGAGCGCGACGATGCCCCGCCTCGTGAACCTGCGGGTGATGCGGTTGAGACGGTCACCCGCAATGCGCCGCACCGTGTCACGGCGCAGGCGCCATCCAAGCCAGAAGGTGGCCGCCGCATTCAGGAGCGCCCCGACGAATGCGTAAAGGCCGCCCGCGAACGGTCCGAAAACGAGGATGGTGGCGACCATGAGCACCGTGATCGGAAACGCGAGGAAGCCGCCGAGCACGAATGCGGCGACGGCCGCGAGCCCCGCACCCGGGGCGTCCGCCGCGTCGCGCGCAGCGCCGATCAGCGCTCCGAGAGCAAACCACTCGCGCACCGGCGTCCAGCGCGTGATCGCCGCGAGCGCGGCGAAGAGGAGCAGCCCGGCCGAATACTGCGCTACGCGAACCGCGAGAGGTTTGCGCGCGTCGGGAGGCACGAGCTCGACGAGCATCGCTTCCGGGTCGACCGGCTTTTCCGGGTCGACGAGCGCGCTCGCCGGAAGCAGGTACTCCACATCGGGCGACAGCGGCGGATCGATCGGCTCCAGCGTGCGGCCCGGCCGCCTCAGCGCTTCGACGGCTTCGATCACGCTGCCACTGGCACGCCCGATCTCACGGCCGACCACGTCGGGCGTGGTCGCAAGATGCTCGGCCAGCAGGCGATTCCTCAGGCTCGCGATCAGTCCGCGTATGCGGTCGTCTCCACACGCTTCGATCGCGATGTTGCACTCGGTGTCGAAGCCCATCGAGCGGTTGTTGAAATTCGCCGAGCCTACGCTGGCGAGCTCGTCGTCGACGACGAGCACTTTGCTGTGCACGTTCAGGAGGTGCGGCCGGTCGAGGCCGGGAATGTGCGGATACAGGAGCCGGTAACGACCGTTCGCATCGGCCTCGGCGAGCTTGCGATGCAGATGCGCCCGCAGCAGACCCATCGTTCGCGTCTCGAGCCAGCCCTCCTCGGTGAGACGAGAGACGACGACGACTTCGGGGCCATCCTTTTCGCGCAGGCGCGCGGCGAGCGCGGAGCCGACCACGCTCGAGCTGAAATACTGGTTCTCCAGATAGAGCGAACGCCGAGCCGCGGCAATGGCATCGGCGTAGAGCCGGCGAATCTCCCGGACCGGCTGTCGCGTGAGGTATCCCGGATCGGTGCGAGCGATCGCGACGTCGATGCCGGTGATCTCGGGCGAGACGTGAGCCGGCCACGGGTCGCTCGCGGCGGCGCTGAAACCGGCCGGGCGCTTGCCCGTCGCGCGCACCCACCGGTCGCGACAGAGGTCGCCCAGGGCCCGTGCGGCCGGGCCTTCCACGATCGCCTGCACGTCGTGATTCGGGCGCGACTGCCGGCCCTGCGCGTCGAGCCGATAGGGCTGCACGGCCTCGTGCTCCGGAGTGTCCCAGCGGCCGTGAGTGAGGTCGAGGCCGCCGACGAAGGCCACTGAATCGTCCACCACCACCACCTTTTGATGATGCGAACCACTGAACGGATGCCTGTCGTCCAGGCGAAACTCCAGGCGCGGCCGCGGATGCGTTTTCCAGCCGAGCTTGTAGAGAGGCAACCACTCGCGGTCGCCCGCGTATACCATCGCAAAATCCCAGGACAGCACGTACATGGAAAGGTCGCGTTCGCGGCGTACGACTTCTTTCAGAAATTCACCGAGCGGCTCGGGATAGCCGTCGTTCGCGCCCTGCGGCACGAGCAGAATGCGGCTGTCGAAATCCCAGCCGAGTATGAAAACGCTGCGTTTCGCCCGCCGGATGGCGGCGCGCACGGCAGCGAAATACGGAGCGGCATCGATGAAAAACGCGAGGCGTCGCGCGCGCTCGACGCGCCAGCAATTGCGTCCCGGAATCAGGAGCCTCTTCGTCACGAAGGACGATTGTAGGCGCAGCGCCGCCGCGTGCACCCGCGGCGGCATTTACGTTGCATCGAGCCGCGGCGAGCTTCAGCGAACGCCGGAACCCGCGCGGCGGCCGAATAGACGGCCGTCACCTATGCCGCGTCTACGGAGCGGGCTCCGATCCGGGCACGGCATGAGGAGACCTCATGAACAAGATCAGCCAGACATCCATGCGCAATAGCAGTCCGTCAGCGCCCTCTCGTGTACCCGCCGGCGGAACCGGTGCGAGCGGAGACAACAAGCCGCAACCCAGAATGCCTCCACGCCGGGTGTGGATGTGGTTCGCTATCGCGCTCCTCGTGAACTACACGATCACCAGCTTGCTCATGCCGGGCGCCGAGGCGCCCGTCACGGTTCCCTATACGTTGTTCAGGCAGGAAGTCGCCAACCAGAACGTGGAATCGATTTACGCGCACGGGGAGACCATGACGGGCCGGTTCAAGTCGCCGGTCAGCGTTCCGCTCTCGTCCGACGAGCAGCAGCGCGTAGAAGCGGCGAAGAAGGCGTCCGACAGCGGCGGGCTTACCGGCTGGCTGGCCAACCGAATGGACGGCGGACGCAGCGAGCCCAAGACCGCCAGCCATTTCGACACCACACTGCCGTCGTTCGTCGATCCCGGTCTCGAGAAATTCCTGATCGAGCACGGCGTGGAAATCAGCGCCCGGCCGATTCAGCAGGGTACCGGCCTCGTTCCGATGCTGCTCTACGGATTCGGACCGGCGCTCCTGATCATCCTCTTCTACGTCTGGCTCTACCGCCGCGCCCGGCAGGGCGGCGGCATGGGCGGGCTCATGGGCATCGGCAAGAGCAATGCCCGGCGCTTCGATCAGGAGCAGGACACGAAGGTGACCTTCGATGACGTCGCCGGCATCGACGAGGCCGAGAACGAGCTCGTGGAGATCGTGGACTTCCTCAAATCGCCCGAGAAGTACACGCGCCTCGGCGGCACGGCCCCGAAAGGGGTCTTGCTCGTCGGCGCGCCCGGAACGGGGAAAACGCTGCTCGCACGCGCGGTGGCCGGCGAAGCGGGCGTGCCCTTCTTCTCGATGAGCGCCGCCGAGTTCGTGGAGATGATCGTCGGCGTGGGCGCCGCGAGGGTGCGCGACTTGTTCAAGCAGGCGCGCGAACATGCGCCGGCGATCATATTCATCGACGAACTGGACTCGATCGGACGCGCCCGTGGAGGCATCGCCATGGGCGGCGCGTCGAGCGAACACGAGCAGACGCTCAATCAGATCCTGACCGAGATGGACGGCTTTTCGAGCCGTGAAGGCGTGATCGTGCTCGCCGCCACCAACCAGCCCGACGTGCTCGACAAGGCCCTTCTGCGGCCGGGGCGCTTCGACCGGCGGGTCGTGGTGAATCTTCCGGACCGCAAAGGCCGCGAAGCGATCCTCAGCGTCCATACGCGCAAAGTTCCGCTCGCCGACGATGTGGATCCCGAACGCATCGCCTCCACCACCCCGGGTCTGTCGGGTGCGGACCTGAAGAACCTGGTCAACGAAGCGGCGCTGCTCGCCGCACGCCGCAATCAGGATCAGGTGCGGCAGGCGGATTTCATGGATGCGCTGGAAAAGATCGTGCTCGGGCCCGAGCGGCCGATCCTGCTCAGCCGCGAAGACCGTGAGCGGATCGCCTACCACGAAGGCGGTCACGTGATCCTCGGTCTGGTCGTCCCGGGCGCGGATCCGGTGAACCGGGTGACGATCGTCCCCCGGGGAATGGCGCTCGGCGTCACCTATCAGCGACCGCAGACCGACCGCTACAACTATCCCGAGGCTTACCTGCGTGCGCGCATCGTCGGCATGCTCGGTGGACGCGCGGCGGAAGAAGTCGTCTACGGAACCCGCACGACGGGCGCCGAGAACGACATCGAGCAGGCCACACAGCTCGCACGCAACATGGTGACGCGCTGGGGCATGAGCGACAAGGTCGGACTGGTGCAGCTTGCGCCGCGGCAGAATCCCTATCTCGGCGGCGCTGCCGGTCTCGTGCGCGACAATTCGCTCGCCGAAGACACCGCGCGGCTCATCGACAGCGAAGTGCGCCGTATCATCGACGAGTGTTACAGCGAAGCCAAACGCCTGCTCGCGCAGTATCGCGGGCAGCTCGACGCGCTGGTGCAGGCGCTGATGGCGCGCGAGACGCTGAACGAGCACGAGATACTCGAAGTGACGGGGCTGCCGCCGGCGCCCGAGCTCGAGAACACGCCGCTGCACATCGCTGCAGACAGCGCGCGCTCCTGAGGAGGTGACGAGATCCTTGCCCGCGAGCATCGGCCGCAGCACGTTATCGACGATCCCGAACGCCGGCACGCCGGGGCGACCTGCTCGAACCCGGAAACAGCATTGTTCCCGTACGGCGGTTTATCGAAGCGGCGCCGCATGCGACGATTGCCTTTCTGTGGAAGCAAAGGCATGTTCAGAAAAAGGAGACGATAAAGTGAGGCGCATAAAGGCGATGGACGACGTCCAATTGCACGAGGAAATGCATCGGCTCGAGCGTGACGCCGAAGATTTCAGGGTCCGGGCGGCCAGCGTAGCCGCTACGCTCGAGCACAGCGGGCGCTCCGTCATTTCAGACCCGCTTCACCAGCGGCTCACGTCGATCCACGCGTACCTTCGCGACGAGCTGAAAGGTGCCCGGCAGGAAGCGGAGCGACGCGCGGCGGCGCCGCGCCGGCGGCCGACGTGGTCTCTCCGGTCGCTTTTCCGCGGCGAGGCGGCGCGCGCGTAAGCGCGTTTCGGGACGGGATCGGCCGTCGCGCCCGGGCTGCGAAGGCGCCTTCCTGCGCGGCCCCCCTTCCATGATTTATTTACGGAGGTCGCGCGGCGCGTCGCCGGGCCGCTTCGCTTCCGCGGCCAGCTCGTCCAGCTTTTTCGCGGCGCTGGCGTGTAGCGGTATCGGCAGACCCCGCCGGGCCGTGGTTGCGGAGATCTGCGCGCCCTGCGCACTGCCGAGTGCGACAAGATCGCGGCTTCCGCCGAAAACAAAACCGGTGATGGCGGTGATCTCCGTCTCCGAGAGGTCTCCGGCGGCCAGCAGCACCGCGGCCGTCGCTATGGTGCGTACGTCTTCGTCCTGCGTCGCATACACTCCGCGCGGAATCACGTATTCGATATAGGTCCGGTCGCCGCCGACGAGCTTTTCTATCGCGGGTCCGGACAACGGGACCAGCCGCAGCGGAACGGCGAGGAGCGCAGCGCGAACGCTGTCCGCCGGGACTCCGATGACGTGAATGACGGCATCGATCTCCTTGCGCTGGAGCATCGGCAAGGCTTCCCCGAACGGCACCTCCAGCGGTCGTATCTCGTCGATTCGCAGCCCGTGTGCCGCGAGCACGCTCAGCGCCGTCAAACGCGCGGCGGAACCGATCGGACCGATGGCGACGCGTCGCCCGGCGAGGTTCGCCATCTGTCGCAGGTTGCCGTCGCCGCGCACCAGCACCTGTATGGGCTCCGGATACAAGCTTCCGATCGCGCGCAGACCGGTATACGGCCCTTCGGCGGCAAAGCTTCCGCGGCCCCGATACGCATCGAGCGCGGCGTCCGCCTGTGACAAGGCGAGCGTAGCCTTGCCGTCGCGCAAGAGCCGCAGGTTATCGTCGCCTCCCCGGGTCACGAGCGGCACGATGCGTGTCGCCTCCGACCTGGCAAGCGCCTGGGCGAGACGCAGATACTGCCCGTGCTCCGGTCCGGCGGCGATCGCGTAGCCGTTGGCCGCGCGCGCGAGTCGCGAGCGGATCGCGGCAGCCGCCGCGGTCATTTCCTCCTCGATGATCGCTCGCTGGGCAGGCGCAGCGCCTACCGGCACCGCCTCGACGACCTTGCGCATCGCCTCGAACGCGGTGGCGACACCGTGCTGCGGCATGGTCGTGGCGTAAGCAGGCGCCGCTTCGGGTTCATAGCCCGCGGGAACCACCTGCCGCCAGGCAGTCCCCGCACGCGAGTACAGCGCAGTGCCGTGGATGCGCAGGACGTCTCCGGCTTTGTTGCCGCCGGGCGTGATCCCGCTGATGCCTTTGGGACCCGCGCCAAACGCGGAGATGAGGCCTGCAATACCGGGGGCATCCCACGCGCCGAAGTCGAAATCCCGCGTCAGCCGAAGCTCGGCGTCGAAGTAGATCGTACGCCGCGTTTCGCCCTGCGGAGCGCCGGGATCGGACTGCGAGCCTTTGCGCTCGAGGCTCGCGACGGCGAGCGTGCCCGGCGGCAGCGCCTGGTCGAGACGCGCCGTGACGTCCCGCCTCAGCATGGCGACGTCAGGCCCGCCGCCGCAGCCTGCGATGAAAACCAGCAGGATCGCGAGCGCGAGCCGCACCCTACCCTCCGATGAACGGCAGCGTCAGGAGGAACGTGATGACGAACGCATTCATGATGTCGATGAAGAACGCCCCGGAAAGCGGCACGATCAGGTAACTCTGCGGTGCATGGCCGTACTTTCCGGTGATCGTCTGCATGTTTGCCATGGCGGTGGCGGTCGAGCCCATGTTGAATCCGATGAATGCCGCGGACGTCACCGCTGCCTCGTAATCGCGCCCCATGAAGCGAAAGCACACGTAGATCACGTACGGGACGATGAATAACATCTGAAGCGCGATGATGACGAGGAACGGTCCCGCGGAGCGCGCGACCTCGACGACGTCCAACGCCATCATCGTGATGACGAGAAACAGGGACAGGCAGACCGTCGCTATCAGGTCGGTCGCGCGATCGTCGAAGGTAATCCTGGCGAAGGGAGCGAGATTACGGATCGCTATCCCGGCCATCATGCACCACAGGAAAGCGGGCACCGTGATCGCCCCGCCGGCGAACCGCCGCTCGACCCAGCCGCCGACGAGCACCGCGCCCAGGATGCCGGCGAGAGCGCCGACCACTCCCACCATCGTGATCGGCCGCAGCGGCTCGGTGTCGATGACCCGGACGTCTTCCGACGCGGCCGGCGAGCGCAATTTGTGGCGGGTGATCAGATGTTCCGCCACCGGCCCGCCGATCGTTCCGCCGATGATCAATCCGATCGTGGCGATCGTCATGGAAATCTCCATGACCAGCTGCAGATTGTTCACCTCCGCGAAGCGCTCGGCGTACGCCGCACCCGTGCCATGCCCGCCGACGAGCGTGATCGAGCCGGCCACCAATCCGAAGATCGGATGCAGGTCGAGCGCTTTGGCCGCGGCCAGGCCCAGGACGTTCTGGACGAGGATGTAAGGGAACAATACGACGAGGAAGACGAGCAAGGCCTTGCCGCCGCGCCGGAGGCTGCGCAGGTCGGCGCAAAGACCCACGCCCGCGAAGAACATGAGCAGCAGCGTCGGCTTGGTCGACTGTCGATGCCCAGCCGAAAACCGGCGGCCGCAGCCAGGATCGACGCAACGAGCGCGAAGAGCAAGCCGCCGGTAATGGGATCGGGGATGTTGTACTTCGCCAGAAAGCGGAGCCTGCGATTGACGAGTGTGCCGACCAGCAGCACCACGACGGCCGCGAAGATGGAGGGGAGTGGCTGTAGGTTCATACCGCCAATATCATTACGGCGCTCCTGCGACCGGAAATTCCACGCAAGCCCTCGGCGGAGGGACAATATCACAGGCGCGTCGAATGCAAACTTCGGAGAGCGATCATGAGCACGTCTACGAACACCCCACGCGGTCCGGATGATGGCGCTTTTGGCGGACTGGATGCGCTGCTGCCCGGCCTGGAGGCGCTCTACATGGATCTCCACGCGCATCCCGAGCTGTCGCTGCAGGAAGCGCGCACCGCGGCCATCGTCGCCCGACGCCTTCAGGACGCGGGTTACGACGTTACGACAGGCATCGGCGGAACCGGCGTCGTCGGCTTGTTGCGGAACGGCGACGGCCCTACGGTCATGCTGCGCGCCGACATGGATGCGCTTCCCGTCGCGGAGGCGACCGGTCTCGCGTATGCGAGCAAGGTGACGGCGACCGATCGCGACGGCAACACCGTGCCGGTGATGCACGCGTGCGGCCACGACATGCATACGGCATGTCTGGCGGGCGCGTCCGCGGTGCTCGCACAGTCGCGCGACACGTGGAGCGGATCGGTGATGGCGGTGTTCCAGCCCGCGGAAGAGACGGCGGAAGGAGCGCGCGCGATGATCGACGACGGCCTCTTCCGGCGTTTCCCGAAACCCAGCGTCGTCCTGGCCCAGCACGTCATGGTCGGCCCGGCCGGCTCGGTCGGGGGACGCCGGGGCGTCGTGACCTCGGCAGGCGATAGCTTGCAGATCCGTCTGTTCGGACGCGGGGCGCACGGCTCGATGCCGCAGGCAAGCGTCGATCCGGTGGTCATGGCTGCCGCGACCGTTTTGCGCCTGCAGACCATCGTTTCCCGCGAGCTCGCCGCGACCGAAGCGGCGGTGGTGACGATCGGCGCGCTGCAGGCGGGCACGAAGGAAAACGTCATTCCGGACGAGGCGCTGATCAAACTGAACGTGCGCACATTCGACGAAGGTGTGCGCAAGCGCGTTCTCGCCGCGATCGAACGTATCGTCCATGCCGAAGCCGCTGCGGCGGGGGCGCCGAGACCGCCCGAGATCACACCGCTCGACCGATACGCCCTCGTCGTGAACGACGCCGATGCGAGCCGGCGGGTGGGCGACGCGTTCCGCGACTATTTTTCCGCGGAACGCGTGCACGAGACCGGCCCGACCTCGGCAAGCGAGGACTTCGGCTCGTTCGGTGCGGAGTGGCAGGTGCCTTCGGTGTTCTGGTTCATCGGGGGTACCGATCCCGCCGTGTATGCGAAAGCGAAAGCAGACGGCAAGATCAACGAGCTGCCGAGCAATCACAATCCGCGCTTCGCCCCGGTGATCGAGCCGACGCTGCGAACCGGCGTCGAGACCCTCGTGCTCGCCGCGCGGGTGTGGCTCGGTGCCCCCGGTGAGGCGGCGTAGAGACTCCCGCCGATGGAAAGCTTCGCCGACATCACGCCCGACATCGTGCCCTACATGCAGACGTTCCTGACGCTGCTGGATTTCGTCGGGACGTTCGTGTTCGCACTGAGCGGCGCGGTCGCAGCGGTCAGGCGTGAGCTCGATCTGTTCGGCGTGCTCGTGCTGTCGTTCGTCGCCGCGAGCGTCGGGGGGATACTGCGCGACCTGCTGATCGGTGCGATCCCGCCGGCGACGCTGGTCGACTGGCGCTACCTGGTCATCGCCGTGTGCGCCGGGATCCTGACCTTCTACTGCCCGTCCCTCATTCGAAAGCTGCGCAACCCGGTGCAGCTCTTCGACGCAGCCGGACTGGCGCTGTTCGCCGTGACGGGTGCGCAGAAGGCGCTGTTCTACGGTCTCGATGCGCCCATGGCGGCCCTGCTCGGCATGCTCACCGGTATCGGCGGCGGCATGGCGCGCGATGTCCTGCTCAGGGAGATCCCGACGGTCCTTCGGGCCGAGCTCTACGCCGTTGCCGCACTGGCGGGCGCCTCGATCGTCGTGGTCGGCGACCTGCTCGGCACGCCGCCCGGAGTCACGACCCTGACAGGGGCGGTCGTCTGCCTCGGTTTACGCCTCGGAAGCCTGTACCGAGGCTGGCATCTGCCGAGGGCCAGATCGGACACGACGGAGGGCGATGGCCGCTCCCCGCCCGAATGAGCCGGTCGATTCCAACTGTTACTCCCGAATTTGACTTTACCTGTATCTGTTGCAGTTGCGGCCTCGCAGGTATTGTCGGGAAACGAACAGGAGATCGCCATGTCCAGAGCCGCTTCGGACCATTCTTCGAAAACCCGCCGCAAGCCGAACCCCTTGAAGCTCGCCAAAGCGGTGGCGTGGGGATTCTTCGGCGTGCGCAAGTCAGCCGATCATCGAGACGACATTGCCAGCCTGACGTTGCCGCAAATCATCGTGGCCGGCATCGTCGGTGGAGCGATCGTCGTCACGTGTTTCGCGACGATCGCGACGATCGCCGCGTCGTGACGCGCCTCGCGGCGGAGACTATGCGCGTCTGACGGGCCGCACCTGGGCAGTGGCTGAAGGTCTGGGGGCGGCAGCGCGGTCGTCCGTCTCGCCCGCCTCTGCGCCGCCGGCGTCACGCGATTCGAGCTGCGTGAGATAGAGCTCGCCGGCGTTGAGCACGTGGCGAGTGGCCAGCGTGGCCGCAAGATCCTCGTCGCCGCCGGCGACTGCTTTCAGGATCGCAGCGTGCTCGTCCCAGGACTGTCTCGCGCGCAGCACCCGCACTTCGGCGAAGAGCACCCCGGTGCGATCGCGCAGGCTGCGCATCATGTCGCCGAGCACCGAATTCGCGCCGGCGCGAGCAAGAAGATCGTGATAACGCGCATTGAGCTCGACGAGCTGCGGAAGATCTTCGGTGTGCGCGGCGGCATTGCCCTGCTCGAGCACCCCCTCGAGCTCCGCGAGCACCGCGCGGTCGCAGTGGCGCGCGGCGAGTCGTGCGTTGAGGCCTTCGAGCGTCGCCCGCACCTCGATCATCTCGCGCGCGGCCGGCACCGTCAGCGCCGACACGACCGCCCCGCGGCGGGGGCGCAGCTCGATCAATCCTTCGGTCGCGAGCATGCGCAGCGCTTCGCGCACCGGCACGCGCGAGACGCGCAGGTCCCCGGAGATGCGTTCCTCGACGAGCCGCTCGCCCACGCCGTATCGCCCGGTGAGAATCGACCGGCGCAGCTCGTCGGCGACGCGCTGGCTGAGCGATGAATGCGTGTCGCCGACGCTTCCGAGCTCCCGCGCCGAGCCGCCGCGGCCCGCTGCCTGTCTCTTCATGCGGCGCATTCTGCGTCATGCCCGCCGCAGCGGCAACCGCGCGGGGCCTCAATCGACCCGTATGCCGGCGCTCTCGATGAGCTTCGAGTACTTCGCGCGCGAGTCGCGCAGCCACACCGACGATTTGCCGGGATCGAGGCCGGTCGGCACGTAGTCCCACAGGCGGTTCTTCTCCTGCACGTCCGGCAGCGCGAGCACCGCCACCATCTCGCGATTGAGCATCTGCACGACTTCCGGCGCCGTGCTCGCGGGCGCGGCGAAGACGTACGCGAACGACGCGTCGTACTTCGGATAACCCTGCTCGGCGACGCTCGCGACCTCCGGAGCGAGCGCGGAGCGCTGCGGCGTCGATACGGCGAGCGCGCGGAGCTTGCCGGCCTGCACGTGGGGATACACGCCTGTTACGACGGCGAAGATGGTTTCGACCTGGCCGCCGACGACGTCGACGATCGACTGGCCCGTCCCCTTGTACGGCACGTGATTGATCCTGGCGCCCGACATCGCGAGAAAGTAGGCCATCGCGAGGTGGCTCGGCGTGCCGTTGCCGCCCGACGCATAGCTCATCGGCCGCTGCCTCGCCAGGCCGAGCAGCTCACGCACCGATTTCGCGGGAACGCTCGGGTGCACCGCGAGCATCTGGTTATAGGTGACGGGCACCGAGATGATCGCGAAGTCGCGCTCGGGATGGAACGGCAGCCTGCTGTACATCGACGGATTGACGGTGAACGTCGTGTCGATCGCGGAAAGCAAGGTGTAGCCGTCGCTCGGCGCTTTCGCCACGAGCTCGGTGGCGACGTTGCCTCCCGCGCCCGGCCGGTTCTCGACGACGAAGTTCTGTTTGGTCCGCTCGCCGAGCTTCTGAACGACGACGCGCGTGAACGCGTCGAGCGGTCCCGGAACCGTGCTCACGATGACGCGGACCGGTTTTGCGGGATACTGCTGCGCGAGTGCTCCGGGGACGGCGAACGCGATGACCGACGCGGCGAACATGCTTCGAAGCGGCTTCATGAGCTTCCTCCTGCGGTCGTGTTGTATACGACAGGCGTGGGCTTGCGCTGCTCGAGCGGGATCCAGGAGACGCTCACGTCGCCCAGGACGAACGTCTGGCACGCCATGCGATGGCCGAGCGCGAGATCTTCGTCGGTGAGGTGCTTGCGCTCCTTGTCCTTCACCCGGTCGGTGTGCTCGATGCCGCGCTCGATGAGACAGCGGCACGTGCCGCAGATCCCGCCGCCGCACTTGAACGGCAGCCCGATCTGCTCCCGGATCGATATGCGGAGCAGGTTGCTGTTTTCCGGTGCCGTGACGGTCCGGGCATTGTTGAGAAAGGTGATGGTGACGATCGATGTCATCGTTTCACGAGCTGCGCGTCGAGATTGCCGAAGCGCACGAGCTGCTCGAGCTCCGCACGCGCTGATTCGATGCGATCGAACCGCGGCAGCAGCTTCGCTGGCACGAAGTTCACGGCGGCGCTTCCCGATTCCTCGACGATCCGCACTTTCCCGTCGCCCGCCAGCTCGGCGATCACGAACGAAGCGCGCGTGCGTCCGCAGAACACGTAGTCGTAGCGCTCGACTTCGCGCATCGTGTCGGCGAGCTCGGTGCGGAACTGGCCGGGTTTGCTCGTCACGATAGCGAACATGGTCACGCGGCGCCCGGCGCGGCTTGCCGATCGAGCTGCAGATTCACGCCGTCCTGTGTGAGCTCGATGTCCTGATGGATCCACAACTGGCAGCACAGCCGGTAGCCCTGCTCGAGATAGGCGCCCAGCAGCTTTTGCTCTTTCCAGTTCGGTGCGGCGAGGTGCTCGCCGCCCCTGAGAATGCGGCTCGCGCACGTGCCGCACTTGGCCATGCCGCAACGGTATTTCAGGTGCGGCCAGGGGAACTGCTTCACCCCGGCGCGCACGACGAGGTTCGAGTTCGGCGGCACCTCCGCCGCGTAGCCCGTGCCGTCCTTGTAGATGGTGACCGTCGGCATATCCGCTTTCCGCCCGCCATGCCTTGATCCGCGCGGCATAAGTTGTATACTGTATACAGTTATGCTGTCAACTGTCGCGGAGGCTGCCATGGCGAAGCTGCTGGACAAGGACACGTTTCGAACCGCGCTCGAGGACGCGATCAAGGGGAAAAGCGCCAACAAGGCGCCCTTCAGCGTCGCGTGGGCCAGCGGCCAACTGACGCGCGAGCACCTCTCGCGCTGGGCGGAGAACCACTACCACTATGTCGGGCCGTTCGCCGAATACCTCGCCTACATCTACGCGAAGATGCCGTCGCGCTTCCAGGACGCGAAGGATTTCCTGCTGCACAACATGTACGAGGAAGAGATCGGCGGCGACCGGCACACCGACCTTCTGATCCGCTTTGCCGAGGCGTGCGGCACGACGCGCGAGCGCGTGACCGACCCCGACAACATGTCGCCGACCACGCGCGGGCTGCAGAGCTGGTGTTTCGCGGTCGCGATGCGCGAGGATCCGATCGTCGCGGTCGCGGGGCTCGTCGTCGGACTGGAGTCGCAGGTGCCATCGATCTATCGCAAGCAGACTCCGGTGCTGCGCTCCAGGTACGGCTTCACCGACGAGCAGGTCGAGTTCTTCGACCTGCACATCGTCTCGGACGAGATCCACGGCGAGCGCGGCTACCAGATCGTGCTCGAGTGCGCCGACACCCCCGAGCTCCAGCAGCGCTGCCTGCGCATCTGCGAGATCGGCGCGCAGATGCGGCTGCTCTACACCACCGCGCTCTATTACGACTACGTCGCGAGCGACATCCCGCTCGTCCAGCTCGATCGGGTCGAGCACCAGGTGCCGCCCAACGAACGCGAGCTGCTCCAGGCGTAACCGGGGCCGCATGAAGGCGACGCTCAAGCTCGAGCTCGACGAGGCCCGCACGATGGTGCGCGCGGCATTACAGAAAGCCGACTCGCTACGCGTCGCCGAGACCGTCTGCGTCGTCGACGACGGAGGGTACCCGCTCGCCATGGAGCGCATGAACGGTGCGCGCGTGACGGGCCCGCAGATCGCGTGGAACAAGGCCTTCACCGCGGCCGGGCACAAGCGCTCCACTCATCTCTTCAATACCTCGCCGAACGGCCCCGCCCTGCCCGGCAATGAAGCCTTTGGCATCCAGTGGAGCTTCGAAGGCCGATTCACGGTCTTCGTCGGCGGCTTTCCGATCGTCGTCGATGGCGAAGTCATCGGCGGCATCGGGCTGTCGGGCGGGAACGGCGAGCAGGACACCGCGTGTGCGCTCGCCGCGCTCGAAGCGCTGGCGGCGGTGCTGCGCCCCCACGGCCATAGCGTCACTGTCGAAGCCGACATCAAGCGATGACCTTCACGGTTCGCGTCGCAGGCGGTGAGTCGTTCGCCGCACGCGGCGACGAATCGTTGCTCGCAGCGGCGGCGCGTGCGGGAGTGGGGCTGCCCTGCGATTGCAGGCTCGGCGGTTGCGGCGCTTGTCGCGTGATGCTTCTCTCCGGCAGCGTCGTCTATGACGAAGAGCCGATGGCGCTCACACCTGAAGACGCGGAGGACGGTTTCGCGCTCGCATGCCAGGCGAAGCCGACCAGCGACGTCGAGATCTCCATCGCCAGCGCGGTGTTGTCGCCGCCGCGCCGATGCTCCGCCGCGGTTCGCGCGGTTCGGATGCTCGCGCCGGACGTCGCACACCTGCAAATCGCCGCGGATGGCGGCGACGTCGAGTTCCAGCCGGGTCAGTACGTGAAGGTGCTGCTGGACCGCGGCGGCACACGCAACTTCTCCATGGCGTCGCGGCCGGCGGGTCCGGACCTCGACTTTCATATCCGCTGCATACGCGGCGGGCGTTTCACCGACGGCGCGCTCAGGCAGCTCGTGCCTGGCGACCGGCTGGAGATCGAGCTGCCGCACGGCGCGTTCTTCTATCGCGAAAACGACATGCGCCCGATTGTCATGGCAGCGACCGGCACCGGGCTTGCGCCGATCAAGAGTATGCTCGAAGCCCTGCTCGAAGCGCCGGAACATCCGCCGGTCACGCTCTATTGGGGCGCGCGAACCCTTGCCGATCTCTATCTGCACGGCGACATCTCGACGTGGCGCGAACGCTACGCCGATTTTCGCTACGAGCCGGTGCTTTCGCGGCCCGATTCCTCATGGCGCGGTCGGCGCGGTTACGTGCAGGACGCCGTGCGCGACGACTGCGACGAGCTCTCCGGGCACGCCGTTTATCTGTGCGGATCGCCGCTGATGATCGCAGCGGCGCGCGAAGCGTTCGCTCTGCACGGCGCCGACCCCGGGTATATCTACGCCGACAGCTTCACGTTCCAGGCGGACGCGCGCTGACACGCGGTGTCGAGGCCCAAGATTTATTTGCGATGCGCGGCCGATCGCTGAAGCGTAAGCTGCGGCATTCGTTCGTGCGTGAGCAGTCAGGAGCATAGATGCCGACTTCCAGGCGCATGCGCGTCCTCATTGCGATCGATGGCTCGGCCGCTGCCCGGACCGCAATAGATGTCGCGATGAAGTTACCCTGGCCCGACTCGGTTCGCGTGCACGGCGTCGTCGCGCTCCGCGCCGGCTACGCCGCGCTGCGATCCAGAGAGCTCGATGCCGCGCTGGACGCGAGCTTGCGGCATGCGGCCGACTCTGCACGCGCCCTGCTCGGCTCCCGTTGGGATGGGGCCGAGGTGACGATCCTCGATGAAGCGCCGCTCGACGCCATCCTGGGAGAAGCGCGCCGCACGCGCGCCGACGTGATCGCACTGGGTTGGCGGGGCCACGGGAGGTTCCAGCGCCTGCTCGCCGGCTCGGTATCCCGCGCCGTTGCGGCGAACGCCGACTGCTCGGTTCTGGTCGCGCGCACCGCGCCTGCGAGCGTAACCCGGTTTGTCATCGGTTACGACGGAGGCCCGAATTCCCGGCGCGCCGTGAGCCTGCTCAGCCGACTGGAACCCGGGCGTGGAAATCGTGCCGTGCTGGTGAAGGTCGTCGAGCCGGTGGACAAGCTGCCGGCACGAGCTGCGCGTCTTCCGAGGGGCGTTCGTGCAACGCTCCGTCAGGAGCTCGCGGCACTCAACGCCCGGCGCTGCGAGGCGGCACAGGCCGAACTGGATACCGCCGCCGGACGCCTCAAGACCAGCGGCTGGAGCACGGAGACCGAAATCCGGACGGGCTATCCATTGCCTGTCCTGTTGAGTGCCACTCGCGCGCATCGCGCCGACGTGCTCGTTGTCGGCGCACGCGAGGCCGGCGGGGTCAAGCGCGCGCTGCTCGGCAGCGTCGCTGAAGGCGCGCTCAACAGCTCACGCCTGCCCGTTCTGCTCGTGCGCTCGTGAAGGGCAGCCTCCGGAACTGCCGCGAGCCGACGCTCCTGCAAGGTTTCGGCAGTCACGCCGGTCTCTAGCTGTGGGGCAGGCAAAGTCCGATTCCGAGCGCCCGATCCGGTCCATCGTCCCCTGGCCCGCGACGGCAGCTCGACCTTCGTCGCGCGCACCCGGTGCAAGCGTTTACGCGCGACTCGGCTCTGATCCGTTCTGAAATCGACAAGCGGCACGCAGTCGTCGGCTCTCGCTCATCGCGAAGAGCGACGGCGCGTGCGGGCTCGACCCAATGACCAGGAGGAAAGAATGCGCTTCAAACGTAGTTTCCGACTCGCGACCCGCATCGCGTGCTGCGCGATCGTGTGGAGCGCCGCACTGTCCGGACCGGCACAGAGCGCCGCCACCTGGCCGGAGCGCCCGGTGCGCGTCATCACGCCCGCCGCCCCGGGAGGAACCACGGATTTTCTGGCGCGGCTCTTCAGCACGAAGCTTTCGGAGACCCTCAAGGAGCAGTTCATCGTCGACAACCGCGCCAGCCAGTCCGGCGTGCTCGCCGCCGAGCTCACGATGAATGCCGCGCCCGACGGGTACACGCTCTTCGTCCCGTATCACCAGCACACCATCAACGCTGCGTTGCTGCCGAAGCTTCCTTACCATCCGGTGAACGACTTCACGCCGGTCACGCAGCTCACAGCCGCGGGCCTCATGCTCGTCGTGCATCCTGACACGCCGGTGAAGACGTTGAAGGATTTCATAGCGTGGAGCAAGCAACAGGGCGGGAACCTGAACTTCGGCTCGGCGGGCATCGGCAGCGGCGGGCACCTCGCCGGCGAGCTCTACAAGCTCATGACCGGTGTTCAGGCGACGCACATCCCGTACAAGGGCACCGGACCGGCGACGACGGCGCTGCTCGGCAAGGAATATCAGTTCAACTTCATGGGCCTGTCGGCGGCGACGAAGCTCGTGTCTTCGGGGCGCCTGCGCGGTCTCGCGGTCACGTCGACGCAGCGCCTGAAGTCCATGCCGGACATCCCGACCGTTGCCGAGTCGGGTATTCCGGGTTTCGAGGTTGTCGGCTGGTACGGCATCATGGCGCCGGCCAAGCTTCCGAAGCCGCTGCTCGACCGGATCTACGGCGAGGTCATGAAGGCGCTCGACGATCCGGGCATCCAGAAAGCGATCTTCGCCCAAGGCGCGACGGCGGTCGGCAGCTCACCCGCAGATTTCCGCAAGTACCTGCTCGCGGACATGGAGAAATGGCAGAAGGTGGTCAAGGCGAGCGGCGCGAAGCCGTTCTGAGAGGCGCGGACCTGTTCTTTCCGCCCGCGGACGGCCGTGCTGCATGCAACCCCCGACAATGCGCGCGGTCCGTCCGCCCATCAACCCTTCTTGAGAACAACAGTGTTTCCCTGCGTCGACAATCCCTCGCCCGCAATGCTGTCCAACCCTCAACGCCCTCATAGAGGGGAGTAGCTTCGGCAGCCGCGCTCGCGGCTGCAGCGGTGCGGCCGTCAGGACGAGTCCAAAAACGCTCCGGCTGCATCGGCGCCCAGCGATCGTGTGATCGCTCCGCGGTAGCGAGACCTCACGTGGCACCAGCGCTGCTTGCAGCGCTGCGTCACGGCCTGGTCGGACGCTGACGGAGCACACATGGATCTCTTTTCCCTGCAGTTCCTTTCCGCCCTCGCCGCCATCGTGGTGATCGACCTCGTGCTGGCGGGCGACAACGCGATCGTCATCGGGCTCGTCGCGCGGCGCCTGCCTGCGACCCTGCGCCGGCCCGCCATCGTATGGGGCACCGTCGGTGCGGTCGGGGTCCGCATCGCGATGACGCTCGCCGTCGTCTGGCTGCTCGAGATTCCGGGTCTGCGCGCCGTGGGTGGCGCTCTTCTCGTCTGGATCGCCTACAGGCTCCTGCTCGACTCGAATGCGGATGGAGAGCACCACGTTCGGCCGGCCGCGGGCTTCTGGGCAGCGATGCGGACCATCATCGTCGCCGATGCGTTGATGGGACTCGACAACGTGCTCGCAGTCGCCGGTGCAGCGCAGGGCAGCGTGATGCTCGTCGTGCTCGGTCTCCTGATCAGCGTACCGATCATGATCTGGGGCAGTCAGCTGATCCTCAAATACGTGGAGCGTTATCCCGCCATCGTGTATTTCGGCGCCGGCGTTCTCGCGTGGACGGCGGCAAAGATGGTCCTGTCCGAGCCGCTCCTCGCACCTTATATGCCGGAGCGCGACGCCGCAGCCGTGGTCATCTACCTGGCGGTCATCGCGGGGACGCTCGTCTGCGGATTCGCCGGGAACCGACGGGGTGTCGGCAAGCGCATCACTGCACACCTGGTGACGGTGTCGGCAACACCCGCCGAGGCCTGTCGCCCGGCGGTCACTCGCGAAGGAGACGATCGTATGAAAAAGATATTACTGCCCGTCGACGGCTCGTCCAATTCACTCAAGGCCGTGCGCCACGCGGTGAATCGCTCCGTCGGCGGCGAAGCGCTCGAGCTCCATCTGTTGCACGTGCGCGAGCCGTTCTCGCAGCACATCGCGCGCTTCGCGCGGCGCCGCGACCGCATGGGGTACCATCGCGACCAGGCCGAGAAGGCGCTCGAGCCCGCGCGCAAGCTTCTCGCGCAGTTCAACATCCCTTACTGCTCGCACGTGCAGCTTGGCAACCGCGCCGAAACGATCGTGCGTTTCGCGGAGACGCTCGGCGCCGCCGAGATCCTCATCGGGACGGCACGCAAGAACTCCATCACGCGGATCCTGGAAGACTCGACCACCTTCAAGGTCCTGGAATCCTCGTCCGTACCGGTGGGGGTGGTCGCGGGCGACGCGATCTCCCCGTTGGAGCGATACGGCGCGCCGGTCACCGTGGCGGCCGTCGTCGCCCTGCTGATCGCCGCAATCGAATGAACGGGTTCCGGCGCCCGCTGATGGCGGGCGCGATCGGGATATGCAACAGTACAGGGCATGTCCACCGAGACTTGGGAGCTCCTGAGCTACATCGTTACGGTCTTCGGCCTGCCGTTGGCCATCGGCGTCTTTTTCTACGAGCAGCGCAAAGAGCGCGAGAACGAGGAGGAGGAGGTCTATCAGCTGCTCTCGGACAACTACCAGGATTTCCTGAAGGTCGCGCTGGAGAATCCTGACCTGCGGCTCTTTTCGAAAGACGTGACGCCGGGTCTCAGCGCCGAGCAGCGCGAGCGCAAGCTCATCGTGTTCGACATGCTGGTCTCCCTCTTCGAGCGCGCGTATCTCCTCCTGTACGAAACGTCCATGTCGGCCCAGCAGGCGCGGCGCTGGAGCTCCTGGGAGGACTATATGCGCGAGTGGTGCGACAGGCCGGACTTTCGCGCCGCGCTGCCCGACCTTCTCAGGGGCGAAGACCCGGAGTTCGTCACTTACATCCGCAGGTTGCTTGCGGAGCAGGTTCCGGTATGACCTGCGTGCAGCGGCGGGCTCACGGCGTGCCTGCCGCCCCTTCACCGCTCACCGCAAACACCTCGAGCCCGGCATCGGCCGCGTGGGACCCGTAGCGGCGCTCGAGGGCATCACGCAGCTCGCCTCTCGTCACCAGGCCGTTTCGATTGACGTCGATGTCGTCGAACACGGGCAGGAAATTGACGTCGCCTCCGGCCTCCTCACGGGACACCTGCGCGTCACGGTTGCGGTCGAGCGAATCGAACAGCGTCGCCAGCTCCCTGCCCACCCGGGTCTCATAGTTGTACTGGTCGCTTGCGAGCGCGCCTTGCATCCATACGGCCGCCGCTATGGTTACTACCATGCGCAGAACATATTTCATAGGGGTCCTCCGTTGACATGCGTTCATCAACCCTCACTGTAGCCGCCGGCTGCGCTCGCGATAAGCCGCCCGGCACGGGAATGTTTGTGCAGCGGAATGCATAATGAGGTCGTTCTAGGTGGAGACTCGGGTATGACCTGGCAACGGACCAAGATCGTGTGCACGCTGGGACCCGCGACAGACACGCCGGGCGTTTTGGCGGCAATGGTGCGCGCCGGCATGGACGTAGCCCGCATCAACCTTTCGCACGGCACGGACGCGGATCACGCACGGCGTATCCGGTTGGTGCGCGAGGTCAGCCGCGATTGCGGCGAACCCGTGGCCGTGCTGATCGATTTGCCCGGCCCGAAGTTTCGCCTCGGCGACATAGCCGGCGGCTCGCGGCCTCTACCGGATGGCGCGCGCGTGATCCTGGCCGAAGACGGGCCCGGCGCGGATGTGCTGCCGGTCAGGCAGCGTGAAGTTCTTGCGGCCCTGCAGCCCGGCCACAGCGTGTATCTCGCTGACGGCGCCGTCGAGCTGCGGGTGGTGGCTGCGACGGCGGATCGCGTGGCGTGCGAGGTCGTCATGGGCGGCACGGTTCGATCGGGATCCGGGCTCAACGTGCCGGAATCCGATCTACCGGGCCTCGTCCCGACGGCGCAGGACCGCACCCTCCTCGCCTTCGCGGCGTCGCAAGGCGTCGATTGGATCGGCGTCTCCTTCGTCCAGGCCGCTGCGGATCTCGCGCGTGTTCGGGAATGTCTTCCGGATGCTGCCGCGCCGCTGTTGATGGCCAAGATCGAAAAGCGCCGCGCGCTCGCGTCGCTGGACGAAATCGTCGAAAGCGCCGACGGCATCATGGTCGCGCGTGGAGATCTCGGCGTGGAGACCGACCTCGCCGAGATACCGCTCGTTCAGAAGCGCATCATCGCGGCGGCGAACGCGAGAGCGCGTCCGGTGATCACCGCGACCCAGATGCTCGAGTCGATGGTCGAGCACGACCATCCCACGCGCGCCGAGGTCACGGACGTGGCCAATGCGGTATTGGACGGGACGGACGCCGTAATGCTGTCGGCCGAAAGCGCTGTCGGTCGCAATCCGGTCGCTGCCGTGAACATCCTGCGACGCGTGGTTGCCGCGACCGAGAGCGAGTACGCACCCCGGATCTCCGCGGCGAAGTTGCATGCGACCGATGCAGTACGCCCCGGGGACGCGATTGCGTTCTCTGCGTGCCAGCTCGCGAAGCAGCTCGACGCCCGGGCGATCGTCATCGACGTGCGCACGGCACACCAGGCCGCCGCTCTCGCCCAATTTCGGCCGACCGCGCCGATACTCGCGTTCGCAGCAACCGAGAAGCTCCGTCACGCTCTGGCGCTCGTCTCGAGTGTGTCGCCCCTTGACGCATCTGACCGGGAGGACCCGCGGCCGCGGTTGGCACGAGCGGCACAGTGGCTCTATGCACGCGCATTGGCGCAACCTCACCAATCGGTTGTCGTCGTGTCGAGTGCCGACGCCGACGATAGTGACGATATGCTGCGCGTCGCACGGCTTCCGGCCTAGGACCGAGGGCGCGATACCCGAACACGTTATGCGGAGCTGAGCGCGATCTAGCGCGCGCTCGTCTTCGGCGATCTCGGTCCCGTGCTTCAAGCCGCGAGCGTTGAAGCGGCGATGCCAAGGGGGTGCCTGTTCCCCTCGCACTTGATCTACATCAATGTTCTGCGGAACAGGAAACGGGCTCGTACTCTCCTTGTTATTGGAAGCGGCCGACACAGCCTGCAGCGACCCTGGTCGCGGAAACAGCGTTGTTCCAAACGAATGGCTTATCGACGCGAATTGCCATCTGTAGACTGGTCTTGTCATCGGGGCCGTCGATCCGGCGACGGTCCGACACAGACGGCAAAGGAGCGAATCGTGAAAGGATATGCGGCATTCGAGGACTCCGCCTTGCGGGATCGCCTGGAGCGTCTCGACGAGGCAGAAGCCGATCTGCAGAAGGGACTCGCCGCAAGGATGTCGCAGGGGCATGCCGAGCAGCGCTGGCTTCGCACCGACCCACTGTTTCAGCAGCTTTCGGCTTCGCTGCAACGGGTGCGGGCCGACATGCGTGGCACCGAGGAAGAACTGTTGCGTCGCGAGGACGCGCACGGTCGACACTCTGTCGACGCGCGAAGAAACCGTTGCGCCAACCATCAGGAGATACTCGAATGGAATTAGCGATCCCATTACCTCTGACGCTCGAACACGAAGAGCTCCACGAGCAGCTCCGCAAAGCTACCCGCGAAAGCGGCGCTGTCGGCGAAGCAGCGAGGGCGGTCGCAAAGGTGCTGCATCCTCGAATGCGAGCCCGCATCGAGCCGCTATCGAAGGAGAACACGTGACCACCATGAAGGCTGCCGTATTCGAGCGCCCAGGCCGCATCGTGCTGCGCGAGAAGCCGATACCGCGCGTCGGCCCGACCGACGCGCTTCTTCGGATCACGACGACCACGATCTGTGGTACGGACGTGCATATACTGAAAGGTGAATATCCCGTCGCGCCCGGCCTGACGATCGGCCACGAGCCCGTGGGGGTGATCGAGGCCGTAGGATCGGCCGTCGTCGGCTATACGCCGGGCCAGCGCGCAATAGCCGGCGCGATCACGCCGTGCGGCCAATGCAATACGTGCCTCGACGGACAGCACTCGCACTGCGGCGGCAAGCTCATGGGCGGCTGGCGCTTCGGCAACACCATCGACGGCTGTCAGGCGGAGTATGTGCTCGTGCCCAATGCCGACGCGAACCTTGCGCCCATACCGGACGGGCTCACCGACGAGCAGGTGCTCATGTGTCCGGACATCATGAGCACAGGTTTCAGCGGGGCGGAGAGCGGCTCAGTGCGTATCGGCGATGCGGTAGCCGTGTTCGCGCAGGGTCCGATCGGTCTCTGTGCGACGGCGGGCGCCAAGCTTCGCGGCGCCACCCTGATCGTTGCCGTGGACACGCTGCCGGAGCGCCTCGCGATGGCGAAGCGCATGGGCGCCGATGTCGTCCTCGATTACCGGAAAACCGACGTCGTGCCGGAAATCATGCGACTGACGGGCGGGCGCGGCGTCGACGTCGCGATCGAGGCGCTCGGGACGCAGCAGACCTTCGAAAGCTGCTTGCGCGTCCTGAAACCCGCGGGCGTGCTGTCGAGCCTCGGTGTCTACTCGGGGAAGCTCGAGCTTCCGCTCGACGCATTCGCGGCGGGTCTCGGGGATCACAAGGTGATCACCACCCTGTGTCCCGGCGGCAAGGAGCGCATGCGCCGCCTGATGAACGTGATCGATTCGGACCGTGTCGATCTCGGGGGGCTGGTCACGCATCGTTTCAAGCTGGACCAGATCGAAGAAGCTTACGATCTGTTTGCGAACCAGCGCGACGGCGTGGTGAAGGTCGCTATCACACCCTGAGGGGACATAAACTCACGATGAACGACGCACCTGTGAGCGCGAGAAGCGCATGTCGTGGCGGCGTCCGCCCGACCCGGTCGAAGTCGCACAACGCCAGTTGACGGCCGATCTCGGGTGGATCGCCTGCTGCGTATGGTTGCGCAACCCGTGCTGGTCGTGCGCAGCCGCCCACGCCGCGCCTGCCGCAACATCGTCGTCGCCACCGACTTCTCGAACGCCGCTTTCGGGGCGCTGTTGACCGCCGCGGCGTTCTTCCCGGCAAGCCCGCTGAGCCGTTTCCACGCATACGAGCACCCGCACGTCGCAGTGGGCCACGACGTCGCCATCGCGCGCCAGTTTCGCGCCATGGCCGAAGAGGACAGCGAGGCTTTCCTCCGGCGCTTCAGGGCCGGCGCGGTTTCGGTACCGCCGCTTCAGACGTGGATCGAGCACGGCAATCCTGCCGCGCTCCTCGAGGAGCTGGTCCATGCGCGCGGCATCGATCTCGTGGTTCTCGGCGCACGCGGCAGGCATCCGATCGCCGAGATGGTGATCGGCGGCACCGCGAGCAGCATCCTGCGCGAGCTGCCGTGCGACGCGCTCGTGGTGCCGGCCGTGCCCGCGCTGGTCTCCGAGCGAGCCGACTGACGCTCGGGCACGTGGCCGGGCGCGCCTTCAATGTTTATGCTTCATGGCGCTCGGCTTCCGCGGCGGCGGTTTAGCCGGGTCGAAACCCTTGAACGCCGGGTTGTCGTGGATACCGTGCGGTTTTTTCAGCGATTCGCTCATGTAGAAATCCGGGTCGTACGCGACGTTCTTCCACATGTACCAGTCGTCCGGTTTCACACCTTCGTATTCCACGACCAGCATCGCCCCGCCGTGATCCTTGCCGGCATTGGTCGTGTGATGCTCGATATGATCGTGCGTCATCCAGATGCCCGGGTTGTTCATCCTGACGATGAGGTCGTAACGCTCACCCGGCTGCATCGCGAGCACGTCGATCGGGTGCGGATTGGCGAGCGGCAGCCCGTCCTTGTGCGTGAGCAGCGCGTCGTGCCCGTGCAGATGGAAGGCCACCGGCATCGTGGGCGCAAAGATCCTCAGGCGCAGCACGTCGCCTTTTTTCACCCGCAGCGGCTGGTTGTCGGGGAACGATTTGCCGTTGATCGAGAAGTAGTCCATGACTTCACCCGGCAGGCCGCCTTTTCCATACTCCCCTGCCACCGCGGAATTCCAGCTCGAGAACATCAGCACCGCGTCTTTCGTGACCTGCTTCTCCAGCGCGGTCGGCGTCTTCGGATCGATGACGAGCGGGCCCCACATGCCGCGCAGCGCGATGTGCTCCGCCACGTTGACGTGGCAGTGGTACCAGAGGCTGCCCGGCTTGTCGGCAATGAAACGGTAGGTATAACTGTCGCCCGGCTCGATCGCCTTCTGGGTCACGTCGGGCACGCCGTCGGACCGCCAGCTGTTCGTCTGGTATACGCCGTGCCAATGCACGGTGTGGCTCATGGTCGTGTTGTTCTGCACGACCGCTTCGACCTGGTCGCCCTCTTTCAGATGGATGAGCGGGCCCGGCACCTGGCCGTTGAAGGCCCACACCTTGGCGACGAGATTGGGCGCGACTTGCAGGTCGACCTCCTCGATCGTCAATTCGAATCGACGCAGCTCGGCGTGCGCGCCGAATGCGATGCCCAGCAGAGTGACCAGTCCGACCAATACACGGATCATGTTGCGTTTTCGCCTTATTTACTGCAGCATAGGACGCGCAGGTGCGCGACCAATGCGCGGATATCGTCGTCTTTGAGGTTGCCGCCCCAGGCGGGCATCAGCACCGACTTGTTGATCGCTTTGCCGCCCTGCTGAATGACCTTGATCAATTCCTCGTCGGTGCGCGCCGACATCTCCTTGGTATCGGTGTGATCTCGCGGCTGCACCGACATGAAGGCGGCATTCACGCCTTTTCCGTCGCCCTGCGTTCCGTGACATTGCGTGCAGTAGACGGTGTAGAGCTCCTTCCCCCGCGCGTCGTCCGCCGCATGTGCGACGACACTCAGACCGGCGAATGCCGTGATGAGCAGGAGTCTTGTCATGGCTGCTTCTCCCCTATGACTTTCAGGTAATCGGCGAGCTTGTGCACCGCCGCCGCGTTCGCATCGCCTTTGGGCATCATCGTGTGCGGATCCCATGCGACCGGATCGGCGATATACGAGCTGATGAACGCAGGCTGCAGGCGCTGCCACGCGGTATACAGCTCGGGGCCGGAGACCCCGCCCCGGTCGGGGGCGTCCCTGTGGCAGCCGTCACAGCCCTTGAACTTGCCGAAGTTCATCTGGCCCATGCGTGCAGCGATCGTCCCGGGCTCGTATTTCTCCGACTGTATGAGCTTGTCGAAAGGCCGCAACGTCATGAGATGGTCGGCGACGGCGCCGGCCTGCGCGGCCGGTATCGCCGGATGCTTCGGCAGCGACGCGGCGTCGACGACGTCGCCTTTCGGCCCGCGCTTGGCCAGCGCCGCGGGGAAGACGCCGGCGGGCCGCAGAGTGGTCGGAGCCTGCAGCCAGGCCACCAGCCAGTCACGGCGGAATTTGTTGCCGGCGAAATGCAGCGGCGGAGCCTTGCGCTGCGCGCGCTCCGCCGCGCCGGCGGCGGGATCGGGCGCCGCGAGGGCGTGACAGCCGCCGCACTGTTGCTGCACGTCTGCACCGACGTCACCCCGGGCCGCGGGGGAAACGGCGAAGGCGAGCGTTGCAGCGGCACAAGCGAGCGTGAAGTGTTTCATTGCGCCCCCTTCTCCGACGTACGAAGGATCAGCTTGTCGCCGTGCCCCTTGGTCGGATCCGCGTCCTTGTGGTTCATGAGCACGGTGATTCCTCCCTTGTGGGCGTGCTTCATGCGGTGATCGACCAGCGCGTTGTTGGTGGCGCGATCGGCGGGACTGACCAGGTCGAGAACCATCCCGTGCGCCGGCGGCACGTGGACCGTCTGCATGCCGTAGGCGACGTTCTTGGGATTGCCGTTGTCCCAGACCCGGTCCCAGATCCCCGCGATGGGATGGAACGCGGCCGATTCGTTGATCATCGCGTTCACGAAGTAGATCCGCACCCGTTCTCCGGGCCGGGATTCGAGCGCGATGCTCGCGTTGCTGTCGTGCACCGGGTCGTAGTGAAATACCTTTCCGTTCACCAGCACGCCCTGCCAGCGCTTGCCGTCCGTGATGTCGTGCGCCGAGGCGCCGGTCTCGAACAGGTCGCCGTGGACGAGCACGTACTCGCGATCGGGCTTCGGGTAATCCGCGGTGTAGCCTGCTTTCGGATCGACGATGATGACCCCGTACATGCCTCGCGATATGTGCTCCGACATGGAGTCGGCGCCACAGTGATAGATGAAGACGCCCGGGTATTCCGCCTTGAACGTGAATTTCTGGGTCTCTCCCGGTTTGACCGTAGCGAATTCGCCGAGCACGTCTGCACGCGCCGCGTGAAAATCCATCGAGTGGCTCTGGCGGTTCGATTTTTCGTTGATGAGCGTGAAGTCGACGACGTCGCCTTCGCGCACGCGAACGAGAGGACCCGGGATCGTGCCGCCGTAAGTCCACATCGGATGCTTGTTGCCGGCGTTGTCGATGACGAGGTCGAGCTCGCGCACCGGAATATCCACCTTTACCGTGGCCGCAACGGCGGTCGAGGCGCCGAGTACCGTCGCCAGCAGGAGCGCCGCAGGGAACAGGCGAGTCATCGGGTTTTCTCCTTCTTCGTCCATGAAAGTCTTCGCCACCTATTAACAAGTTCAGTGCCAGATGCCACTGCCTGTACAATCAAGGACTTGATCTTGATGCGTGTCCGCACGACAACCGCCTCGCCGTTGTCTTGACGACGACGCCGCTATGCAAATGACAACATCGGAAGCATTCGTGAACCTCGCCGGCGTCGTGGGCGATCTGTCGAAAGTGTTGCAACCGGAGGTGCGTTACACACGGCTGCTCGACGCGTTTCGCCGGAGCTTTCCGTGCGACGCGATCGCCCTGCTGGAGCTGGACGGCGAGCTGCTCGTGCCGCGTGCGGTGGAAGGTCTGAGCAGCGATACGCTCGGCCGGAGGTTCGTGATCAAGGAGCATCCGCGGCTTGCGCAAATCCTCCATAGCCGCCAGCCGATACGATTCCCGTCCGACTCCGCGTTACCCGATCCGTACGACGGGCTCGTCGACAACGTGCACGAGCACCTGGCGGTTCACGACTGCATGGGAGCCGCGCTTTACGTGGATGGGCGGCCGTGGGGCGCGGTGACGCTGGACGCGCTGACGCCGTCGACGTTCGACGAAATCGAGCTGGACGTCTTTCGCGCTTTTGTCGCCCTGGCCGCAGCGACCGTTCGCGCCGCCGACTGGATACAGCACCTGGAAGCGCGGCTCGAGCGGCACCACCGCATACAGCAATCGAGCTCGCACGACAGCGAGCGGGACGAGGTGATCGGAAGGAGCGAACCCGTCCGATGCATGACGCGCGAGGCCGAAACGGTAGCGCCCTCCGACCTGCCCGTGCTCATCCTCGGCGAGACCGGCGTCGGCAAGGAGCTCGTGGCGCGTCTGATTCATCGCCATTCCGCGCGTGCCGCCGAGCCGATGGTGCACGTGAACTGCGCCGCATTACCCGAGTCGATCGCGGAGAGCGAGCTCTTCGGCCACGTGCGCGGGGCGTTCTCCGGTGCAACCGAAGATCGCGCGGGGAAATTCGAGCTCGCACACGAAGGCACCCTGTTCCTCGACGAGGTCGGCGAGCTGCCGGCGGTGGTCCAGGCCAAGCTGTTGCGCGCGCTTCAAAACGGCGAGATCCAGCGCATCGGCAGCGATCGTCAGCACCGTGTCGACGTGCGCGTGATCGCGGCGACGAACCGCGATCTGAAGCAGGAAGTGGCGGCCGGCCGGTTCCGGATCGATCTCTACCACCGTCTGAGCGTTTATCCGCTGACGGTCCCGCCGCTGCGCGATCGAGGCGAGGACGTGCTCCTGCTCGCGGGTTATTTCATCGAGAGAAATCAGCGCCGGCTCGGTCTGCGCGGCGCTCATCTGAGCCGTGCCGCACGCGAGTGGCTCGTCGCCTACGATTGGCCCGGCAACGTGAGAGAGCTCGAACATACGCTCTCGCGCGCGATGATCCGGGCGCTCAGCACGGCCGGCTCGCGCGATCGTGTCATCGAATTGACGAGCCGGCACCTCGATGCGGACGGCCGCGTGGCGCCGCCGCGAACGACGGTGGCGGAGCCCGCCGATGTCGCCGACTCACTCTCGCTGACCGAAGCCCTCGACCTCTACCGTCGCACGCTGATCGAGGAGCGCCTGCGCGCCCATGGCGGCAATCGCGCGGCCGCGGCCCGATCTCTTCACATCGATCGCGGAAATTTCCACCGGCTGCTCAAGAAGCTGGGGCTGGACGAGCCGGGAACCCGCCGGTAAGGACAGCGGCGCGCCGGGCGAAGAAGGTCCTGCAGCCCGTTGCGCGGGGCCCTTTCAGCGGCGCCGTGGAACCCTGCGAGCGCGATCCGGCCAAGTATCTGCTGCATACAGCAGCGACTGCCGGGCTCTGCGCTGCGTGCAGCGCAAGCACAGGCCGAACAGCAGCGCGCCACTCGCGACGAGCCCGACTCCCACAGGCCCCGACGGAACGAACACCAGGACGCTACAGACCACCGCACCGGCCAATCCCGCACCGAACGCTCCGGTGCTCTTCCAGATGCTACGCATGACAGAACTCCTTTTCGGTAAACGATCCGCAGGCGATCACGTTCAATTGACGACCGGCGGCTTCTCGAACGTGTGATACGGCGCCGGCGACGGCACCGTCCACTCGAGGCCTTCCGCGCCTTCCCAGGCCCGGCCCGGCGCTTTGGCGCCGCCCCGCATGCACTTCACCACGGTCCACAGGAAGATGAGTTGCGAGAGTCCGAAGCCGAACGCCCCGACCGTCGACACCATGTTGAAGTCGGCGAACTGCAGCGAGTAGTCCGGGATGCGGCGCGGCATGCCGGCCAGACCCGAGAAATGCATGGGAAAGAATGCAACGTTGAAGAACACCATCGATAGCCAGAAGTGCCACTGGCCGAGCTTCTCGTGGTACATGTGGCCGGTCCACTTCGGCAGCCAGTAATACACGCCGCCGAAGATTGCGAAAAGCGAGCCGGCGACCAGCACGTAGTGAAAGTGTGCGACGACGTAATACGTATCCTGCACCTGGACGTCGATCGGAACGATTGCAAGAACGAGCCCGGTGAAGCCCCCCATCGAAAACACGAAGATGAAGCCGAGCGCGAACAGCATCGGCGTCTCGAAGGTCATCGAGCCCTTCCACATCGTCGCGATCCAGTTGAACACCTTTACGCCCGTCGGCACGGCGATCAGCATCGTCGCGTACATGAAGAACAGGAGACCGGCGGGGCCCATGCCGGCGGTGAACATGTGGTGCGCCCAGACGAGGAATGACAGCACGGCGATCGCCGCCACCGCATACACCATGGACGAGTAGCCGAACAGCGGCTTCCGGGCGAATGCGGGGACGATCTGGGACACGATGCCGAACGCCGGCATGACCATGATGTACACCTCCGGATGTCCGAAGAACCAGAAGATGTGCTGGTACATGACGGGATCCCCGCCGCCCGCCGCGTTGAAGAAGTTCGTGCCGAAGTGACGATCGGTGAGCAGCATCGTGACGGCGCCGGCGAGCACCGGCATGACCGCGACCAGGAGATAGGACGTGATCAGCCACGTCCACACGAACATCGGCATCTTCATCAGCGTCATGCCGGGCGCGCGCATGTTGAGGATCGTCGTGGCGATGTTGATCGCGCCCATGATCGAAGACGCGCCCATGATGTGAATCGCGAAGATGGCGAGGTCCATTCCCGGGCCCATCTGGGTCGAGAGCGGCGCGTAGACCGTCCAGCCCGCGGCGGCAGCGCCGCCCGGAACGAAGAACGAGGTAACCAGCAGGATGGCGCCGGGCGGCAGCAGCCAGAAGCTCCAGTTATTCATGCGCGCGAACGCCATGTCCGGCGCGCCGATCATGAGCGGAATCTGCCAGTTCGCAAAACCCACGAACGCGGGCATGATGGCCCCGAAGATCATGATCAGGCCGTGCATCGTGGTGAGCTGATTGAAGAAATGGGGCTCCCACAGTTGCAGGCCCGGCCTGAAGAGCTCCGCACGCAGCATGAGCGCGAGCACCCCGCCGATGATGAACATCGCGAAGCTGAACCACAGGTACATCGTGCCGATGTCCTTGTGATTGGTCGTAGTCACCCAGCGCATCAGGCCTCGCGCGGGGTGGTGATGCTCCTGATGCGTCGTAGCGGCCGACATACCATCCATGTCATTCATGTCCTGGTTCACGTTGCGCGATGCGCCTCTGATTGTTGCCGCAGCGCCCGGACGAGCTCTGCGTGCCACGCCTTACGATCGTTCGGGCACACGTAACGCCCGAGCCGCAGCTCCTGTGCGTGTGAGCGCAGCGTCACCTCCCGCGCCACGTCGTCATAGGTCACGCGGACCCAATAACGGTTGAATTTCCTTACGGTCGTGCGCCCGGCGTTGCGGATTTCGAGCGACAGCGTTCCCGCATCCACCGTCACCAGCTCGCAGTCGTCGGCGTGGGTCTCGACGTAAGCGAGCGCGCCGTACAACAGGCCTAGCTCGAGACCTGCGAAGACAGCGATGGGCCAGGCGCCTACTGCGAGCGCGTACGAGCACTGGGTCATCGTCAGAGCCACGGCGGTCCACAGGAACGCGCGGCGGCCCGCCGACGACCACGAGTTGTAACGATGCGCCGTGTGCGCGTACTCCGGGCCTGAAGCGGGCTGCGCGACGACCCCGATCGAATGCGGCCCGACCGGCATCGACGAAAGCCGTTCTGCAGGAAACGAACGCATTCAGAGCGCCTCGGCGGCGCTCGCGATCAGCCCTGCTGACCTGCGCAGTTGCCATTCGGCTTCAACGCTGATCCGGCACACCAGCGTGGCCGCCGCCTCCAGGCCGTCGATCAGGTCCACCGCCTCGCCGGCCCATACGGCCGCCGTGTCGTAATCGCGGTCGCGCACGGCCGCGCCGTATCTCTCCCGCTCGGTGACGAGCTCGCGCGTGAGATCGGCTTCGCGGCCGCTCCAGCGCTCCACGAACTTGTTGGAGAGCGCGCGTCCGGGATAGATGGAAGGCCATTCCAGTCCGCGCACGATGTCGAACGCGCGGGTTCGCTGCGTCTGCCCGCCGGCGGCCTCGACGATGCGCCGCTTCGCGGCGGCCGCGCCGAGCGCTTCCGGCGTGGCGTAGAAGCGCGTCCCGAGCAAGGCCCCTTGCGCCCCGAGGCAGAGGGCCGCCGCCAGACCGCGCCCATCCGCGATGCCGCCCGCCGCGACCACAGGGATCGGAGCTACGGCATCGACCACCGCGGGGACGAGAGGGAGCGTCGCGCGAGAGCAGCCGTGGCCTCCGGCCTCTGCGCCTTGCGCGACGATGATGTCCGCGCCGGCCTCTCTCGCCAGCTGCGCGCCGGCGAGGTCCTGCACCTGACAGATCAGCTTGCAACCCGATGCTTTCACGAGCGCGGCGTACGGCCGGGGATCGCCGAATGACAGCATCAGCGCCGCCGGCCGATATTGGAGCGCGAGCTTTACCGTCTCCGCGTCGATCGACCACGTGATGAATCCCACGCCCCAGGGCCGTTTTGTGCGCTCCCTGACCCGATCGAGCTCTCTGTGCAGCCACGCGTGATCGCCATAGCCGCCGCCGACCAGGCCCAGCCCGCCCGCGTTGGACACCGTGGCAGCGAGATCGCCGCCGGACACCCCGCCCATCGGGGCGAGGACTATGGGATGAAGAAGCCCGAGAATTCGTGTGAGTGTCGTCGTGATCACGCGGTTACCTCAGAACGAGAACCGGGATCTTCGAGTGCGTGAGAACCCTGGCTGTCTCGCTCCCGTGCAGGAGACGCTGGATTCCCCTGCGGCCGTGCGATGCCATCATGATCAGGTCGCATCGGGATTTTTTAGCCTGGTCGATGATCGCTTCGGATGGCGAGTCCGCCGCCGCGACCACGGTCTCGCACTCGACTCCCGCTTTGAGCGCGGCCTGCTTGACGGGGTTGAGCACTTCCTTCGAGTGCCTCTCCACGTCTTGTTCGAACTGCGCGCGCAGCAGCGGCACTTCGGGCAGCACGTACACTTCATCGGTCAACGGCCGAAAGCGTTGCACGACGTGAACGGCAGTGATGTGCGCCCCGAGAGCCTTGGCCATCTTGATCGTTTCCCTGACCCCTTTCTCCGACAACGCGGAGCCATCCGTGGGCAGCAATATGTGCTTGAACATAAGTCCTCCGAGCGTGAACAGAGGTATTGCTTTGTCATAATGATCTTCGGAACGCGATTGAGAAAACGAAATGAATTGCGCGATACCAGCAATTCCTTCGTTCCCTCGAGGCCGTGTCGGCCGGCCAGGCGACGCCCTGGTGCGATCAACGTCGCGCGCGAGTGGCGCCGGCGCCGTCTATGCCCGGGTCGACCGAAGACGTGTAGTGAGCGCGGTGTCGGCGTGCGATGCCGGACCGGGCAGCGAACGCGAGCGTGTATCCACGATCTGCTCGTACCAGATGTCGTGGTGCTCTTTGGCCCACGTTTCATCGACGCTTCCGTGCCGCATCGCGTGGTACGAGCCCTCGAGGCCGACGGTCCCGAGATAGATGTGGCCGATCGCCATGGCCATGAAACCGATCGCGGCGATCGCATGCGCTGCGTTGGCGATCTGCATCGTTTGGCGGCCCTGGCCGAAGTTCGGAAAATCGAGCACCAGGCCGGTGACGCTCACCACGATGCCGAGCAAGGTCACGCCTCCCCAGAACCAGATCTTCTCCCCGGCGTTATATCTTCCCGAAGATACGTGACGGCCCCGCAGGAAGTCGCCGACCCGTCGCAGCCATGTCCAGTCGTGCCGTCGGAACCCATTGCCGCGCACGAAAGTGAGAACCATCACGACCGTGCAAACCGCAAACAGGGGGCCTGCGAAGTTATGAAGGTTCTTGGCGCCGATGGTGACGGCGGAGAAAGCCCCATAGCCGATCAACGGCAATACGGCATAACGTCCGAAAAGCATCAGGATACCGGACGTCGCGAGGAGCACGAACGCGATCGCCGTCGTCCAGTGAACGAGCCGCTGCCACGAGTTGAAGCGCAGGATCTCGCGTCCGGTGCGTGGCTCCTTCAGCATGATCCTGCCACGCCACCAGTAGAACAGCGCGATCGCCAGAAATACGGCTACCAGCAGCCACCCGCCGAACACCGTGATCGGGCCGTTGCGAAGCTCCCGCCAGATTTCGCCCTCGCTCTGCACGAGTATCGTCGTCTCGACGCCGCGCACCTGGCTCGTCTGGTACGCGTTCTTCTCGCCTTCGCGCACGTCGCGCCAGAACGGCGCGTTGTTCAGCGGCTGCGCGTGTTCCCGGGCGGCTTGCGCGCGCTGCCCGCTTTGCTCCGCCTTCTCCTCTGCCGCTGGTGGCGCTGC
The DNA here is from genome assembly GCA_036262035.1 of Burkholderiales bacterium. Classification (NCBI taxonomy): domain Bacteria; kingdom Pseudomonadati; phylum Pseudomonadota; class Betaproteobacteria; order Burkholderiales; species Burkholderiales bacterium. The sequence goes on from DATAJS010000008.1 coordinate 137,108, forward strand.
GCCGAAGTCCGCCGCGTATCCGGCGTTCAGGCCGAGCGCCAGACAGATCATCGCCAGGACACTGATCCACCCAACTGCGGCATTGCGCTGCATCGGCCTTCCCTCCGGCGTTAATTCGCGATGCGCGAATACTCGTTCTGATTGCTGGTCCTGCCGCTGACCGCTTTTTCCCATTCGACCTTGTTTCCGTTGAACGGCGGTCCCTGCCAGGGCAGATTGTCCGGCTTGCCCTTGTACTCGCCCTGCTTGTAGACGGTCACCTGGGGTCGTTCGCCGCAGCCTGCGGCGCAGATGGCGACCAACGCCGCTGCCGCCAGAATCCGGGCCGCGCCGATCATTTCGAAGCCCCGGGTGCGGGGTTGCCACGCGGCTCGGGTTTGCCATACGCCGTGCCCCAGCCCCATACCTCGCTGCCCTTGCCGCGCGTGAACACGCGCTGGCGGTAGATGTCCGCGATGACGTCGCCGTCGCCGCCCAGCAGCGCCTTGGTCGAGCACATCTCGGCGCACGCAGGCAGCTTGCCTTCGGCGAGACGGTTGCGACCGTATTTCCTGAACTCGTCCGCGCTGTGGTCCTGCTCCGGACCGCCCGCGCAGAAGGTGCACTTGTCCATCTTGCCGCGCAGGCCGAACGCGCCGTCCTGCGGGAACTGCGGC